>JBDHFY010000279.1:0-7218 GCA_039590195.1 Gemmatimonadota bacterium
CGCGCGCCGAGCTTGTGGCGGTTATCGAGCGAGTGGGATTCAATCTCGATGTCAGGGGAGTGCAGCAGGTAGAGTCAAGTGAGAAGTGAGAAGGGAGAAGGGAGATGGCCCTGCCCATCCCTACCATTAAGCCACAGAGATCACAGAGGACACAGAGCCCCGCACCACCCTAGCTATTAGCTCCCCGCCACACAGCCCCCCGGGCAGGAGGGAGTTGCCGCGTCCCTGAGGAGCCCTTCGACGTTGCTCAGGACAGGCTTCGCGACGAGTCCTGAAGGACTCCTGTGACACCCGTCTTTCAAGACGTGTCGCGGCGCCCTGGCGCGCGGCGGGACAACTCCACATTGAGAGCCGCGACAATCGATCTCGACACCTTCTCCTGAAAATCGAACACGTTGTCCAACTTCCCAGTGTACCGCTCGGCCCAGATGGGAGAATCGTCGTCCACGTCGACCAGCTGGGCAGTGATCCTCAGGTCGTCGCCGGCTCGTCTCACGCTCCCTTCAAGGACGTAGCGAACACGCAGCTCTCGGCCTAGAGTAGCGAAGTCCTTGGCAGTACCCTTGAGCTTCATGCTCGAGTTACGCGCGATCACCCTGAGCGACTTCACCTTCGAGAGATCAGTAATGAGCTCGTCGGTCAATCCGCCGCTCAAGTACGCGTTCGCGGGATCGGGGCTCGAGTTCGCAAATGGCAGCACTAGCAGAGACGGTCGCTCCGCTTGTTTCTCCGTAGCAGGTGCGTCAATCGGTTCTGACACAACACTTGGCTTCAGGGCATCGGCGAAACCCGCGCAGTGAACAAATCGATCCGCCGCATCCTTTGCCAGTGCCTTGGATATGACAGCGTCGACCACAACAGGAACACCGGCCCGTAATCGTCGTGCTGACGGAACTGGATCAGTGAGCCGCTTCGCAATCACGACCTGCCCTGTGGCACCGGGGTAGGGAGGCTCTCCGGTAAGCATCTCGTAGAGAACAGAGGCAAGTGAATATTGATCGCTCCGACCGTCCAGATCGCGCACAGCAGTCGCTTGTTCCGGGCTCATGTA
This sequence comes from Gemmatimonadota bacterium, assembly GCA_039590195.1. Classification (GTDB taxonomy): domain Bacteria; phylum Gemmatimonadota; class Gemmatimonadetes; order Gemmatimonadales; family GWC2-71-9; genus JBDHDY01. The sequence goes on from JBDHFY010000279.1 coordinate 1,052, forward strand.
CTCGGGCGTTCCCAGCGAGAACCCTGTCTCGGTAAGGCGATCTCCACCGGCGTTACTCACGGCAAGCGCAATCCCAAAGTCCGCCACCATCCCCTCGTTATGGTGCAGCAGGATGTTCTCAGGTTTGACATCACGATGGATCACATTCTGGCTGTGCGCGTAGTCCAATGCCCCAGCTACGTCTCGAGCAATCGTCAAGGCGTCGTCCACCGCCAGTTGTTTCTCACCAATGAGCTTCTTTCTCAATGATGCCCCTTCCACGTAAGGCATGACATAGTAGAGAAGCCCGTCGGCTTCGCCCGAGTCATGAAGTGGCAAGATGTGGGGATGCTGCAGAAGGTGGTGAGGTTGTTGGTCGAGAACAGATCTCGGTAGGAGTTGGAATTGAGGGGACGCCAGGTATGGTCGCGACAGCGGCACCCGCTACGGAAATTCGTCCTCGGCAGGTTGAGCAATCCCAAAGGCGCGTGGTCAGCTGCCCGAAGCATGCTGTCCCGTTCCTTTGGCGCAAAGTCCTTCGCCTCATTCTGGCGGTACTGGAATCCGGTCTATCATTACTGTCTCTACTACTTGTCCTACCGACCATTGAGCAGGCTGTTGCCGCGCCCCGTTGCTGTCCTTCTGACATTTGCCGCCTGTGGATTGCTTCACGACCTGCCCCATCTGCCGTTCACCGGAGTTCCACTCATAACGGTTTGGGTCCTGTTTCTAGGGGCAGGTGCGATTGTCAGTGAACGACTGCGTATGGATACATCCAAGTTACCCTACGCTGCAAGGACCGCTATCAACGCGATCTATCTCTTGGGGTTACTTGAAGTCGCGCGGAGAGTTTCGATTCTGGTGTTTAAGGTCGCGGATTGATGAGGCGGTCTCACAACTCGCTTCTGCGAGCCGGCCAGCGCTGTGTGCGGAATCGGACCAGCTGAGCTCGGCACCGTCAGGACGGTTCAATGACGATCAGAGTCATGGAATGAGGACCATAACTTACGCCCAATATTGCATACGACGTGGCTACAAACCGCCCTTCACAGGCTGGCCCGTTGTCAGGCGTTCATTGCTTCACAGTTGGGCGCAACCGGGATTCCATCGCTTCTGGCGGATTTGGAACCCGCCAGTAGGATATCCTTTGTTTCGGCTCTACAAAGCGCTTGGGGGAAACCGAGTGATCGCAGCGAGTGCTGTTTTCGCTTTCGCGGGTGCGCTTCACGACGTGGTGGTTGTTGCGTTGGTTCCGCAGTGGGGCCCCGTTATTACTTGTGCCTACCTCGCGTTTGCGTGGTTGAGCCTGATCAGCCTGAAGTTCGCACCACTCCTCAAGCAGGACAGATGGCCGCTTTTCCTTAATGTTGTCGTGAATATCGGACTTATCATCGGCGTATTCGAGACTTCGAGACGGCTGTTCTGGTACTTTCTTGCCGGGAACAGCTAAATGAGGCCTTACAACTCGCTGAAGCGGACGCCGACTCGCGCCCGCTTAGCTCGATAGCGTGAGGCAGCGCGAACTCACGAGCGGAAGTGTCGATTGATGCGGCACGCCAACACGTGGCCAGCAGCGCCTGGAAGCGCGGTGGGAGCGCAGCGGATCCCCGGCGCACGGCACTTCACTTCGGTCCGTCCCACACTGACCGGCCCACCCTACTTCCGTGACCTGCCGTTCCTGACCACGTTCTGGCAATTATCCGCGGCAGTATGTCTATCCGTGGCCCGTTTTCAGAGCCTTTCGCTGCGTGGCGGCCCTGGGGTGGCTAGAAGCTAGCCTTCAGCAAGCTCACTCCAATGGTTCCTCTGCGGAGTCGCCTCACACCGATCGCAGGCCCAACCGACAGTCCGGCCACGCCCTGGCGCGCGTTCCACCGCTTCGCACCCGCCGAAGCGTCGAATATGCTCCACAACTTCGTGACCAAAGCTCCAGCCACGCCGACGGGCAACGCCCACTCCCAGCAGGTCTCGAACGGATCGCAGTCAAACTCGTCGATGCCGTCGATCGCGAGGGCTGTGAATCCCACGCCGACAACGAGCATGATCACGCCCTTGGCGGTTTCCTCGTTGTAGATCTGCCCGCCGCCGGTGAACAAGAGACTTATGACCGCTGCGGTGCCCGGCGACTTGACCCCCCCCTGGGTTGGCCGGACCTGCGGCTGCCGTACACCCTGTACCGGCTCCTTCGTGATGCGGTCGATCTGGTCCATAGTGTAGCGGAACTGGTTGCCGTCTGGAGTGCGGATCAGGATGCTCTCGCCGGGTCGCTGCTCAATGATCGTGCCGCGGATGATGCCGCCATCCCTGAGGTAGACGACGTCTTGCAATTGCTGTGCGTCGACGCGGTCGACCCACGTGCTCGCCAGTCCGACGGCAAGAATCAATGGCATGATGCCCCTCGCGACCCACCTCATGCTGTGTCTCATGGCGCCCTCCATCTGAGCGGGTGCTTTGCCTGAATCTCGTCGAGACTCTAGAAGCCCTTCTCAACCTGGACGTCCTATTCTGACACTCGGATCCTGGCAGGTCAATGAGCATCGCAGGAGTTTTCTTGCCCGCAGCAGTGACCGCGTGCCATCGCCCACCTCGCGACCAGGGGAAGAACGGTACCACTGCCAGCTTCATTCTAAGGTTGGTCCTTCTCAATTCGACACTCGGGGGCTCCAACGACACGCTTCTTTCAACAGTCAACAGCCTATGTTAACTTCCGGCCGCAGCCGCGGAGACAAGCAGATCCCCCCCGGATCGGCCCCTTATCGGAGCAATCCGCGTCAATCTAGAGCCACAGATAAACGCACAAACCAATAGGTTAACACAGATCGGCACTGTAACCGGATCAATCCGCGCCACGCTGCACGAATGCGCGGAATCCGCGGCCCACTTTGCCACACTAATTTCGACCTTCAATTCGACAGACAAAAGGAGCGCGTGGGCAGCAGGTAGTGCCGCACGCGCGGGTCACGGTGCAGGCAGTGGCCGATTTCCAGGAGACGTCGGCACCTGGCGGCTCCTTCAGCACAGGGTCCGAAGAGAAGGGAGCCGGCGCGGCAACATGCTTGCGAGCCTTCGTACCGCGCTTCATTATGGCTTGCATCGGCTGCCCTTGTCGCCCCGCCGCCTGACCCACGCCCCGCTGGACGCCCGCCCGACGACGAGACTGCTGAGGCGCTGACGGATTAGGTAGGCCCAAGCCGGAGGTTCAAAGCCATGATACGCCCCACCCTGTTTGCTTTAGCCACCCTCGTTCTCGGTGCTTGTGAGGACACCACCCAACCGGAGGTGGCGGCCCCAATCCAATCGCCCCAATTCGCAACCGTCACCGTTCCCGGACAATTCTCGACTATTCAGGCGGCCCACGACGCCGCGACGTCCGGTGACACCATCCTCGTGGCGCCCGGAACCTACACTGGGCAGATCACCATCACCAAGGCGATCACTTTGGCATCCCAGTTCCTCACGACCGGCGACTCGAGCTTTATCGGCACCACCATCCTCGATGGCGGCGGCGCCGCCTTCGTGATCGAGATCCCGAGTGGCGCCGAGGAGTGGGCGACCATCCAGGGCCTGACCATCCAGAATGCCGACGATGGCATCACACCGCGCGCCCACTTCAACCTGCTGAACTGCCGGGTGTGGGATACCAGCGACGGCGTGGACTACGAAGACGGCAGCGGCGGCTTGGTCCAATTCAGCACGTTCGAGCTCAACAGCGATGACGGCCTCGATCTCGACAATGACGTCGACCTCGTCATCGCGGACAACGTCATCCGCAACAACAATGATGACGGCATTGAGATCCGCATGCAGAGCTACAATGGGCCGGCGTTGAACATCAACATCGCTCGGAACGAGATCTACGGTAACGGCGAAGATGGGATTCAGCTCATTCACTACGACGTTCCCACCGACCGCTTTATCGAAATCACCCACAACTATATCTACGACAACACCGATGTCGGCATCGGCATGATGGATGGATCGGTCACGAATGAGGATTTTCGAGCCGCGAGCTTACCCGAGCGCATCCACGTCTTTAACAACACCTTTAAGAACAACAGTCACGGCATCACCGGCGGTGACAGCACGGTTGTGCTCAACAACATCTTCGTCGACCACCCGGTGATCGCGGTCAAGAATGTCGATGCGGGTTCCGAGTTGGCCTACAACCTGTTTTTCAACAACGGCACCGACAATAGCGGCTCCAACGTCGACGTCGGCAGCAGTGTCTTCGCAGATCCCCTTCTCACCGCGGATCTCGAGTTGCCTGCGGGCAGTCCGGCCATTGACTCCGGTACGGCGCTCTACGTGTGGCAAGGCATAACGGTGTTGGATCTGCCGCCCAGTGAATATTCGGGTGCAGCTCCCGACATTGGAGCGTTTGAGTTCGGCAGCGGCACGGGTCCGCCCCCCGATCCGCCAGTCTTGGTTGCACCAGCGGACAGTGCTCTCGATGTCGGTCTCACGCCGACCCTCAGCTGGACTGGCGAGGGCGACAACTTCACGGTCGAGATCGCAACCGATACGTCGTTCGGCACTATCGTCGACGCCGCCCTCGTCCAGTGGCCGTGGGCGCGTTGGATCATCTGACGACCTACTTCTGGCGCGTCAATGCTTCGAATGCCAGCGGCACAAGTGACTTTTCCACGATTTGGGGCTTCACGACCGCCGCCGCCACCGGGCCGCCGGACGCGCCGATCCTCCTGTCGCCGGTTGACGGCTCCGTCGATGTGCCGCCGGAACCGACGCTGGAATGGGCCGGCACGGCGGACAGCTTCGACGTCGAAGTGGCGACCGATTCCACATTTCTTTCCGTCGTCTTTTCGACCACGACGGTGTCGGACACCACCACGCTGCTTCCCGGCACGCTGCTCAACGAGACCGCTTACTACTGGCACGTACGCGGCAACAACAGCTTCGGTGCGGGAGACTTTTCTACCGCCTTCGGGTTCACGACCGTGGCGGCTCCCGACACCGTACCGCCGAGCCAACCACAGAATCTCACGTCGCCGGGCAAGACCAGTACGACCGTCGATCTTGTGTGGGATGCCTCCACCGATAATGTGGGCGTTACCCATTACAACATCTACCGCGACGGCGTCCCGGTCTCCAGCGAGTCGAGTACCAACCATACCGCCGTCGGGTTGTCGCCTGAGACGTCGTACGATTTTCAGGTCTCGGCCGTTGATGCAGCCGGGAACGAGTCGCTGCTGAGTGCAACCCTCGTCGTCACGACCGATCCAATTCCCCAACCGCAAATCCACGTGAGCGGCATTGCGCTGCAGCTGCGGACGCAGGGGAGGTGGAACAGCGGGAGAGCCGTGATCGCCATCGCCGACGAGAGCGACAACCCGATCGACAATGCCAACGTCGAGGTGCAATGGAGTGGCCTTACGACAGGCGTCGACGCGGGGATCACCAGCGGCGGTGACGTTCAGTTCGACTCCGAGAAGGTATCCAACACGCAGTCGGGGCAGTTCATTATCACCGTTACCAATGTCACCCTGGGTGGCTTTGTGTATGACTCCGCGTCGAATGTAGCGACGACCGCCTGTGTCGAGACGACTGGCAGCCCGTGTGGGCCGCCGGACACCGACCCACCCGCCGCTCCGGCCTCTCTGACGGCGACCGCCGGTCCGGGGTCGGTATCACTCGACTGGCTCGACAACAGCGAGCCCGACCTGGCCAGCTATTCGGTTTACCGGTCGACCATCTTGGGTGGCCCTCATGGTCTCATTGCGGAGGGGCTGACCAGCAGCCAGTACACCGATACCGGAGTGAACGCTGGTACGACCTATTATTACGTCGTCACCGCAAGGGACGTGAGCGGCAATGAATCGGGACCGTCGAACGAGGTCGAAGCAACGCCTACCACGCCTCCCCAGCTTTCGGTTCACGTGGCCGCGATCAGCGCCGTGGTCGTAAAGCAAGGAAAGAACTATTTCGGCAGGGCGACGGTGTCGGTTCACGATCAGGACCATAACCCAGTTTCAGGAGTGGAGGTCCAGGGTTCCTGGACCTGGAACGCCGCGGATATCGGTGCCGGCAGTGGAATCACCGACGGCAACGGCGATGCGACCATCGATTCCGCCAAGCGAAAGGCATCGGCTGGAGATACGTTCACGTTCACCGTGACCAATCTCATCCTGAGCGGATACACCTATGATTCGGCGAACAATGTGGAAACCTCG
>JBDHFY010000280.1:0-6735 GCA_039590195.1 Gemmatimonadota bacterium
AAGAGATCAACACGATCCGTTTCGATCCTGACGCGGATGTCTTCATAAGGAGTTGGGTCACCGTCGACATGGAAGAAGACAATCCGGGCCCAGAGTTCACCGACCTCTACGTGGACGGGGTCTTCCAGGCAACCAGCGGGACCCATGGAGACGCTTCCGTCCACAAGACGGACGTGCCGGACGTCGCGGTCGCGGACTACTTCGAGTTTGTGATGAACGGCTCCGGCGCGATCGACGATATCGAGGTTTGCGTGCCTGAGGACGGGGGCGGCGAGGGCTGCACCCCGGGGTACTGGAAGACGAGGCCACATCAGGACGATTGGCCGGCGACCGGCTATCACCAGAGTGATCTCTACGACGTTGTGTTCGGCGTGAGCAATCTCCTCGACCCCGCACTGACGCTGTTCGGTGCCGTCGACCAGAATGCAAACAACTACAACTCGTTCATCCGGCATTCCGCCGCTGCGCTCCTCAATGCGGCGCACCCGGACGTCGACTACGACCTGTCGGTGGCGGAAGTCATCGCCCTCGTACAGGAGGCCCACGCAACCAACAACTTCACCTCGGCCAAGGAGACTCTGGAGACATTCAACGAGCAGGGCTGCTCGATTCCGTAATCGCTGGCATTCGGACCCTCACGCAAGACCGGGTTCCGGCCTGCATGCTGGAACCCGGTCATCCTCTCCCGTCCGTCTGAACGGTTGCTGTGGCCCGCGCCTGATGCACCCTCAGTTCGTCAGGCCGAGGCCGCGTACATAGACGGTGCCGCTCGCTGCCCAGGCTGCGTACGCCCCGCCTTGAGGTGCTTCCTCGATGTTGGGGTTCTCGTACTTGCCACCCGCCGTACCGCCGTCAGGATCCAACGGCTCGATGCGCGATACGCCCGATGCCTCAATGAGGAGAACATAGGGCACCCGATTGGCGCCGCTGAAGGTGATGTAGACCCAACCAGCTGCATCAACCGCAATGGCGGGGTTCACGTCGTCGGCAGCGGCGCCGCTCACCTCCGCAACCGCGTAAGTCCGTGCCGCACTCCAGGATCCGCTGGCGTTGTTGATATAGTAAATGCCACCAGCCGCTGTCACCTCGCCCGCGACATGCAAGGAGCCATCTACCTCGCTGACCTCCAGTTCGGAGAAATCGCTGGCTGCGGGCGAGATGCTCACGCCCGAACTGCTGTTCCCGGGACCGGTCGAGCTGCTGTACTGGATGCCACTGGTCCGCCAGGTGAAGTGGTACTTGCCCCCGGCAATGCCCAGACCACCGTTGTTGTCGCTCCCGACAATAGTCTCGACGCTGACCGAGCCATCAGGGGCCACCTGAACGTAACGCACCCGCTGTGTCTGTCCGCGGTCCTCGTAGGATATGACCACGGCGCCACCGGGATCGACCTCGATGCGCGGCTTGCGAAAGCTGCCTCCTGCCGCGACGGCGATCGGCGCAGCAAACCCGGCACCGCTCCAGCGCGCGTAGCGGATCTCCGAGCCGTCTGCGTAAGCTGTCCCGAACGCGATGTGGGGGTTGCCAGCGGTGTCCAGGTCGAGTCGTGGATCCACGCCGTCGCCAACTCGGACTTCGCTAGCGAAGCCTCCAACGGTACCGCGCCGGTAATAGATCGAACCCTGCCGAACGTAGGCCAGGTGCAGCGTTCCGTCGCTGCTCACAGCGATATCGGGGTCGACACCCGATGCAGCGGCGATTCTCGGGCTCGGCTGCTCAGGAAGAGGATCGCTTCGCGAACCGATGTGAACGACGGAGAATCCATTCACCGATCCCGAGTAGCTCGTTGCCATCCCCTCCGATGACGGTAAGGCAGTCAGCGCACCAGTCCAGGGGTCGAGTCGCGACACTGGCAGCGATTCGGTCACACCCTGCAAATCAACCGTGAATGTGCCACCCAGCGGCAAGACGATAAGATACTCCCGTCCAGGATCGGCGAGCAGCCATCCCGTGCCGCTCGTGAGCTTTGCGTTGTCGGGCCGCATCTGCCAGAACGTGACCCGGCTATTCATGAACGCGTTGAGGTGCCCCAATGCCGTGTGGGCACCGCCAGGTGCGCCCCAGCCAGCGCCAATCATGTACCAGCCTTCGAGCCGGTCCGGTGAGTGTCCATAGAAACCCATGCCACCGCCGGCAGCAATGGCCCAATGTCTCAGCGGGGCCTCATCCACATCGATGCCGGCACGCCCCTCGTACCCGTACTCCTCGTTGACCTGCGGCTCATTCCTCGCCCAGTTTGAATTCATCAGCTGGTTCTGGGAACCGGGACCTGCGATGTACTGGTAGGCGGCGAAATCCGACCACGGAGCGTTCCAGAAGTCGTACGCTCCCTGACCCAGCATGTGGACGGAAATCAGATGCCGGTTCGGGTCGGCGGCCCTGATCCGATTCGCCAGGCTCTGCACTTCGGTTGCAGTGATATTCTCTTCGTACTCGTTGGCGATGTTGTAGATGAGGTTCCAATGTTGCGACGTTGCGGCCATGAACTTGTCGAAGGTGCTGCCGTCGGAGAGTGCATCGTACTCCTCGTGACCATCACGACAGAGAATCAGTTCGATGATCATCCCTCTTTCCGCCGCGCGTTTCATCATCGCGTCGAAACGACTCCAATATGCGTCGTTCCAGCCAGGAGTGGGTGACCCCCACGTTCCCCCAAAGGGATTCGCGTCGCTCATATTGAACGCGGGGGAGCGGCCGAGCGTGCTCCACAGGTCGCGCTTAGGACGGAGCGATACGCGCATCACATTGAAGTATGCCGCCTGCCAGTCGATGGTATCCCAAATGTTTTGATCTGGCGTTCCCATGAGGTCGTAATTCGTGGTGCCGACAAGATACGGATAGGAGCCGTCGTCAAACGAAATCCAGTGCGGGTGAGCAGGGTCTTGTCGGAGGAATCCGCGCCCGGAGGCAACAGGGTCCGTCGGGTCCTCATCTATCCCAGTCAAGTCACCCGTGCAGTTGAGTGCCGCTGCACACCCCAGTGCCAGCACCACACCCGTGAGCCCCGGACGTCCAACATTGTACCGGGACAGCCGGTTGACGATCGTGACCGGATATCGCATGAAGCCTCCACAACACCTCGCCGGACCGCCGGCGAAGGAGTGAGTTCGCTGGCGGCCCGGCGAGCGTCGCGGGTCCTCCCCGCGGTAGCCCCGTAGCTCTGCGTCACCGCCTTTCGACGGTTTTGCTCTTGGCAGCTGTTCGTTACCCTTGAGGGCGCCTCGGTGGCCTCGATGCCAGAGGGTGCCTCAATCGTATGATAGCGGGACCCTCAGAAGCCAAGCGGTGACCGGCGTCACGGAGGGCTCTATGGGTCCACTCCCTTTTCACGTTCGTCGGCACCACACTGAATCGCGCACAAATCAGCCCTTCGCCAAGGGACACGGGCTGACAAGCTGCTCGCCAGCGACGTGCTAAGAGCTGGCGCTTACGGATTCGTGCCGGACGGGAGCGGGCGTCATCACCGACCCACCAAGGACCCGAGATCGTTGATCCCGCCCAAGCCGTCCAGTCGGCCATCTGGGGTCACCGATGCCGTTCGGCTCGATTGCGGGCCCGACAGCTTCGGCGGCGGATCGAGATGGCCCAGCAACGGTCTTTCTGAGACTCTCACACGTTCCACTGCCCCGATCGGGGTTTCGCAATCCAAGCAAGACCCAAGATCAGCAGCGCCAAGTAGGAGGCCGCCTCTCTTGACCACGGCGAGTGCTGGTACAACTGCAGAACGGCCACCGTGTTCTCATCGACGAACTCCCCACGCACTGACACCAGGCCGGAATCCTTTACCGGATCGCCTTCCAACCACAGATGCTCGCCGGCAAATGTCCGGAGCAAGACCCCTTGCTCCGTTCTAACCACCGGTCTCCTGTCAAACTCCACGTAGCTCCCGGCCCGCGCTGCTCGATCTCGGAGAGTGGCCACATAGTGGTTGTCCGCCATCTGCGGATACCGCCGCAAGGCCATCGGCGCCACCATGTAGATAACGAGCACCATCCCTACCACTCCCAACCGCGTCGGGTCTAGCTGGAGCAGCCGCGCCTCTTGCGGCGTCCGTCTGCACGTGCTCCAGACAACCCACGAGCCGTAGGCCAGCCCGAGGCCCGTTGCAGCCAACACGATGGGGCTCTCCGGCCAGAACAAGCCGATGTTGAGCAGATCCCAAGAGAACGGTGCCAGTAAATGCACCCCGTTCGCCCATTTCGTCTCCAGCGCATCGAGCAGGAGCCCGAGTGCAGCGCCGAAGGCGAGTATTGCGAACGTCCGGACTGGAGTCCTTGAGACCGCGGAGAGACATGATGACAGGAGCAGTGAGAACAGTAGTGTCGCTTGTACAAGCGCGTAGAGTCGCAGATCGTAGAGGTCAATGCCGGGTAGGATTGCCCGCGCCGCTCGCTGGAGGATCCAGGGTATGTCGGGGATAAGACACCCCGTCATCACCCAGATCGCGTCCGCTTTCCGCACGGCCGGCTGCATGACGAGGCCCTGGAGCCCGAAGTGAGCTAGGAGATTCGGCATTCAACTAAGCTAATGTCGGCGCTTCAGGCGAAGGCCGGACGCGGCGTGTTCAACTCGGGAACTAGATCAACAAACTGCTGACGCGAAACCAGACACCCATACTGCGGGCGCCTGCGGTCCGGTAGCCATGGACTGTAACCCCGACTTGTCGTATCGCTGGGGAGTGAGGCGATCCGAAAGAGAGTCCTCCCCCGAACACTGCTAGTGTGGGCGGATACCACGACTGGAAGCGTCACCAGAAGAGGTGCGACCGTGCCCAGACGCTCCGCTCCCGTATCGACCCCCACATCCGCCACACGTCGAGCTGCTTGAGACAGCGCAACCCTCCCTGCAAAATCTTCAGTCTGTTGGAGGATGCATCAGGAGGATCGCCGCCGCGCTCGATCGGTCCTCCTCGGAGGCTCCGCAGCGGGGCGTGCCGCGCCGCGCCAGCACCACTGCCGATCACCGGGAGATCGGGACCGGTATTCCCGAGATCCTAGACATTCCGTTGCGCTCCAGGCCTGTCCATCCGTCGAGAGATCACCCGCTGTCCCTGCTGGTCCTCAGCATCCTGAATCTACGGCACTGTCCTCTGAAGGGAGCCCCCGTCCTGTCCTCATTCCCAGAACAACGGTGACCCATCGTCGGAGACGATCAAGCATTCCAGCGAGATGCCCGCACGCCTAGTCGCCCACGGGGCATGCAGCAAAGCGGGCCCGGCCGAACGACCGGGCCCGCGAGGCACATGCGAAAACTACAGCGTTCGGCGTCGTCTCTAGACGTCCAGCCCCTTCTTGCGCCGACGGAACAGCCCGACCCCACCCATGCTGGCGAGGCCACTCCCCAAGAGCGCAATCGTGACCGGCTCTGGCACCGGCGTGCACGGACCGTAGTCGCCGTAGCCGCCGGTGTCACACTTCAGGGACTCCTCAAAGTCCGGCCCCACCTGCTGCGAGTGCCAGCGGAGCTCGAAGTCCTTCGCCGAGTAGCTGTTCCAACCGGAGAGTTGGAACTTGAACTCCATGTAGGGCTCGCCGTCAAAGGAATTGCAGGTGAGCCATTTCGTCCCGCCGGGGAGCTGTCGTCCCGCCGGGGAGCTGCGCGCAGCCATTGATGCCGTCGTTGCCACTCGTCCCGGTGCTCAGCTGCAGGTTCACACCCCCGAGGGTCTCGATGTCGTTGGCCGGCGACGTCCATGAGGTCGAGACATCAGCGTAGCCATCCGGACCGGAGCCATCCACGTAGTGGGCATAGTGATACGCACCGGATCCGCCCCAGCCGCCCGTGTGGTACAGCCCGATCGACGTGATCGTGTGGGGGCTGCCGTACACCCCCTCCATGTTCCACACCTGCATGATCAGGTTGCCGCTCGCCGACACGTTGATCCGCACGCTCGCGCAGACAACGAACGCATCATTGATGCAGTAATTGTCCCACGCCATGCCGTCCGCGTGAGCGGGCTTCGACCAAAGCAAAGCCAATCCGACCGCCCCCAGCAGTATTGCTTTTCGCATAGATGCCCCGCCGACATACGTATCACGGATAGACGGTTTCCCGCCACCGCCGAACCACCAACAAGACTGCGAATTCAGTCTGCTGTGATTGTGCTCACAGTTTCAGCACCTCTCATGCCACCAACTCTTCCACTCCGGATATTCATAACTACTTGAGAGACAACAACTTAGCAGACGTTGAACTAACCAGCACCTTGTCCTCGGTGTTTCCTTGGCTCAACAACCGACGGGCTGGCACCATGGCGAAGCTCTCAACGTGGGATTCAGGAGGCGCCTGTTAACCATGGGCTCTGCTGCGGCGCAGGTGCCGAAGGCCCAGAATGCCGGCGACGAAGTACGATCCTGGGAAGGCCACTGCCAGCATCGTCGTCTTCGCGACCGCCTTCTTGATCCCCAGCGCAGGTATGCCCTGAACCGCCCCCAGCGCCACCGGCACAGTCGTCAGGAACAGGACGAATCCGAGCAGAAGCGCTACCGAAAAGCAAATGAGCCCAATGGACAGCAGCACCACCTGCCACCTCACCCCTCGGGCGATCGCCGAGGCCGTGAGGGCGATGAGGCCCATCGTGGGAAGAGGCAAACCGGAGTAAGATGCCGTGACCGTGGCGAACTCCCACTCGGGGACACCCCAGTTCGTTGGGTACCACGCGAGTGCAAAGTCCCACAGGCCCACGCACGCCAGCACCAGCCCAAGCCAGCCGATCCACTTCCACGCCGTTCTCGT
>JBDHFY010000281.1:0-5518 GCA_039590195.1 Gemmatimonadota bacterium
ACGATCGGGTTCGTCTCCTACGATGTCGACGTCAACGCCCTGCAGAGCGATCTCAGTGTCGTGACGGGGCTGCTCTCCGAGCTGCATCAAGACGAGGATTTCTCCCGAGCCTGCCTGCTCGGGACCTTCCTGAATGCCAAGCAGGTGACGGACGGCCGTTCGGCCCCCCCTGCCGCCGACGGCTACTACTACCTGGTGAAGGGCACTTGCTCCGACGACACCTACGGCGACTCCTCGCTGGCGCCCGACCCCCGCGACGCGATCGGCACGCCCCCGGCGTGTCCGTGAGGGCGTCTTCCTTTCCCACCTCCCTACCAGGAGCAAGATCATGTTCCGTCTCTTGACTGGGCTTTCGGTTTTAGCGTTGACGCTGGCGACGTTCGTCGGGGCCGAGGACGGCGCTCTCCAGCCGGCAACCGAATGGCATCCTCCACCCGAGGATGTGCTCGAGGTTCTCCACGCAACCCAGCTCCCCTGGGTGTGGACCGCACCCTCGGGTGAACACTTGCTTCTGGCCGATCCCGTGACCTATCCCCCCCTCGCCGAGCTGGCTGCACCGATGCACAAGCTGGCCGGTATGCGAGTGAATCCGGTGGCCACCGGATTCCACGGTCGGCATGGGGCCACCTCCCCGCGCCTGGTTCAGGTCGAGGGCGGAGCCGTGACCCCCCTCGATCTTCCGGGAGATGCAGAGGTCGACGACGTGATCTGGACCGCGGACGGCCAGCGATTCGCCATCACCACCAAGCACCCGGACCACGTCGGACTGTGGGTGGGCTCGGTGGAGGGAGACCTGACCGAGATCAAGGACTTGGCGCTCAACGAACTCCTGGGCACCGCCGTGCAGTGGCTGCCCGACCAGCGGCGTTTGTTGGTCCGCCGCATCCCAGAGCGTGGTCCGGCTCCGCAGCCGCCAGCCATTCCGGTGGGACCCGAGATTCTCGGGGGGGCGGGGGCTTCGGCTCGCTCCACTTACGAAGCCCGTAACTTGCTTCGGACCGCACACGACGATGCCCTCTTCGAGTACTACGCCACCTCCGAGCTGGTGGTCTTGGATCCGGCCAAGGGTGAAGTGAAGGTCCTTGGTAAGCCCGCGCTCTACACCATGGCCGACTCCTCCCCGGACGGCAGCTTCCTGCTCGTGGAGCGCTTGGTAGGTCCCTGGTCCCACGAGGTGCCTTGGTGGCGCTTCGCCAGCGAGATCGAGGTGTGGGACGCCAACGGCAAGCGCGTGGCGAGCATCGCCTCACTTCCCCTGGCCGACGAGGTCCCGATCCACGGTGTGCCCCTGGGCCCGCGCAACGTTTCGTGGCGTGCCACCGCGCCCCACACGCTTTTCTGGGTCGAGGCGCTTGACGGCGGCGATCCTGTAGCCGAGGTCCCCCACCGCGACCGGCTCATGCGTCTGGACGCGCCCTTCACAGTAGATCCCGAGGAGGTCTTCAGAGCCGAGCACCGCATCCAAACCTGGCAGATGATCTGGGGCGCCGATGGGGGCACGCTCATGCTCACTCAACGCGAGCGGATGCGCCGCTGGCGCTACACCTGGCTCTTGGACGTGGACGAGGGCACATCGCGTCTCTGGTTCGATCTCGACGAGGATGACCGTTACGGCTCGCCCGGCTTTCCCCTGCTACGCCCTCTGCCCAACGGCCGCTGGGTGCTGCACCAGCAGGGAGACGCGGTCTATTTCCGCGGCAGCGGCGCCACCGACCAGGGCGACCGGCCCTTTCTGGACCTGCGCCACATGGAGACCGGCGAGACCCAGCGCTTGTTCCGCTGCGATCCGGCGCGTTACGAGGTCTTCGTGGCCTTTGCCGGAGACGAGAAGCACTTCGTGATGCGCTCCGAGTCCGCCGCCGACGTGCCCAATTATTATCTGGCCATCCTGGGCAAGAAGATCACGGCCGCCGAGGGCGAGGCCATCCGGGCTCTGACCCGCAAGCCGATCACCCGCTTCGAGGATCCTGCGCCCCAGCTGCGCGAGATCGAGAAACGCATCGTGCGCTACGAGCGCGAGGACGGCGTACTCCTCAGCTTCCACCTCCACCTGCCCCCCGGCTACAAGGAGGGCACACCGCTGCCCACGGTGCTCTACGCCTACCCCCTGGAGTACTCCGGCGCTTCCACTGCTGGACAGGTCCGCGGCTCGACCCAGCGCTTCAGCCGCTTCTATGGTGCCTCCCACCTCTTCTTTCTGCTCCGGGGCTACGCCGTGCTCGACCGAACAGCCATGCCGATGCTCGGAGATCCCGAGACCACCTACGACAGCTTCGTGCCCCAGCTGGTAGCCGACGCCGAGGCCGCGGTGGCCAAGGCAATCGACATCGGCGTGGCCGACCCCGAGCGGATCGGCGTCATCGGCCACAGTCACGGCGGGCTCATGGTGGCCAACCTCCTGGCTCACACCGACCTGTTCCGGGCCGGCATCGCCCGCAGCGGGTCGTACAACAAGACAAACCAGCCCTTTGGCTTCCAGTCCGAGCGTCGATCCCTCTTCGAGGCCACGGACGTCTACATCCGGGTTTCGCCCACCTTCTTCGCGGACCAGGTCAACGAGCCGGTCTTGATCATCCACGGTGCCGACGACTCCAACCCGGGCACCCTCACATTCCAGTCCGAGGTCTTCTTCGAGGCCGTGCGCGGCTCGGGTGGCACCGCCCGGCTGGTGCTGCTGCCCCACGAGGACCACGGCTACCGGGCCCGGGAGAGTGTGGAGCACGTTCTCTGGGAGCAGCTCCGGTGGTTCGACAGACATGTCAAGGGTGCTGAGTCCGCAACACCCCCACTCTCCGCCGCATCGGCTCCCACGGGCAACGTCAAGTAGTTGTAGTCTAAGTACACATTTCCCTAGGATGCACTGCGCGGAGTACGAGTCCGAGTGGGCCAAGACACCTGAGTCAGCGGGCCCGCCATGTGCTAGGTCGACACTTGACTCGCGACACTCACCAGAAGGACCGTGGTGATTCAATCACCTTGAGGCACGACGGCGAATGAGGATCCTTGCCTACGGGGCCCGGTGATCACTTGGTGGCCAGAAGAAATTAATGAAGGCGATCGTACGCAGCAAGTACGGCTCACCGGATGTCCTCGAACTCAAGGAAGTCGACAGGCCGGTGGTCACGGACGATTGCGTGCTCGTGAGAGTTCATGCGTCGTCTGTGAATGCAGCCGACCTCGAGACCCTGAGAGGTACGTTCGTCGTCCGCACGACAGGGCCTCTGAGACCGATGTACACGGTACTCGGAACCGATGTAGCGGGACAGGTTGAAGCGGTTGGCCGAAACGTAGAGCAGTTTCGATCCGGTGATGGCGTGTTCGGCGACCTATCCCTGTGTGGTCACGGCGCTTTCGCCGAGTATGTGTGTGTCCCAGAAAACGCACTGACTTTGAAGCCAGCCAACATGTCATTCGAAGAAGCAGCGTCTGTGCCTACGGCAGCAGTCGTCGCTCTGCAACACCTTCGTGCCAAGAGACAGATCCAGCCGGGGCAGAAGGTCCTGATAAACGGTGCGGGCGGCAGTGTGGGTACGTTCGCGGTGCAGATCGCCAAGCATTTCGGGGCCGAAGTGACCGGCGTCGACAGCGCGAAGAAGCTCGATATGCTGCGCTCGATCGGAGCAGACCACGTCATCGACTACGCCCAAAAGGACTTCACCCGGAATGGTCAGCAGTATGATCTGATACTGGATGTCGTGGCACACCGTTCGGTCTTCGACTACAAGCGTGCTCTGAGTCCTGACGGAATCTGCCTACTGGTCGGAGGTTCCATGGGTCGGATTCTCCAAGCCCTGCTGCTCAAGCCATGGAACTCGATGACCGGCAGCAAGAGAGTGGGCCTGGGCATGTGGGAGCCGAACAGGAAGGAAGACATGCTCTTGCTCATCGAGCTCATCGGAGCCGGCAAGGTCACTCCGGTCATCGACAGAACGTATCCTCTGAGGCAAACCCGTGAGGCCATACGCTACGTCGAAGACGGCCACGCTCGAGGAAAGATCGTCATCACCGTGTGAGGGGCGGAACGGGGGACCCGACGAAAACGCGCTCCAGATCGTGCGGGGCGGCGAGCGCCTGCCGCTTCAACGTGCGGGAGGTCGATAGGGGTCCGGTGTACCGGGCTGGATTGGCGGCTCGCTCTGCAGCGAGCCCAGATGTTCCGTCAAGATCTCACTCATGGGCCAGCGCACCCAGAAGTGCCCGGCTGTCGCCTTCGTCAGGGGGTACTCTTCCTTCGGATCACTGTACAGGTTGAAGAAGCGTGGGAAGTCGAAGGTCTTCTTCTCGTCCGTTCCGCGTTCGACTTCCTTGAACATCATCTTCCAGTTGCGCCATTTGACCCCGAACATGTCGTTGCCCACGTAAACGACGAATCCATCGCGATTCGACTTCTCCTGCTTCCCCATCAAGAAGTCGGACTGATCAACGCTGTCGATGACGCGATCCGTGGGCACCTTGCCTCCGGTGAGCCTGGCGAAGGTGGCGAACATGTCCAGTTCGTGCACGATCTCGTTGGAGACCGAGCCGGCCGGCACCTTTCCCGGCCAGCGAATGATAAATGGAACCCGCAGGCTGCCCTCGAGACCCGTGAAATAGCTGCCGCGCCATGGGCCGCTCCACCCGTTGTGACCCGGTAGCATCTCTGGCCCGTTGTCCGCGGTGAAGATGAAGATCGTATCGTCCTTGATGCCAAGCGCGTCCATGATGTCCAGCAGCTCGCCTGTATAGGCGTCGATCTGCATCAACACGTCACCCCAATCGCCGTTGCCGCTCTTACCGCGGAAGGCCTGGCTTGGAACGACGGGCATATGTGTTTGCGTGTATGGCAAGAACGCGAAGAACGGCTTGCCCTCCTGCGCCTGGCGCTGGATGAACGCCTTCGCCCGATCGGTGATCTCCCGATCGATCTCCGGGCGCAGCTCCGAATCGTAAATCTTGACCTTCCTGGGCTCCTCGCCCTTCCTGCCGTCATAGACATACTCGGGTACGGCGTACGGGCTGAGTCCCTCCTCGACGACCGCATTGAACTGAGACTGATCCGGCCACAGGCTCTCGTCGGTCGAGTTCGGAATCCCGTACCATTCGTCGAACCCCTGATCCGTGGGGAAACGCCCCTCGGTGTGGCCGAGGTGCCATTTACCGAAGATGCCGGTCACATAGCCAGCGTCCGACAGCATTTCGGCCATGGTGATTTCCCACTGCGTCATGCCGTACAGGCCGGTCGTGATCGGCACGGAACCGTTGCCGGAACGGATTGCGTAACGGCCAGTCATCAGGGCTGCGCGGGAAGGAGTACACTGCGCTTCGACATTGAAGGTGGTGAGCCGCATCCCCTCCGAAGCGAGCCTATCGATGCGCGGCGTGGCTCCACCGCGAGTGATCCCGCCTCCATACACACCGAGTTCACCGTAACCGAAGTTGTCCATGAAGATGAAGACAATGTTGGGCTTGTCCTGGGCAAACGCAGTCGAACCGGCGAGCAGGAACAACCCCGTGAGCACGACGCGACAGATTCCCTTCA
>JBDHFY010000282.1:0-5467 GCA_039590195.1 Gemmatimonadota bacterium
TCGCCGTGATCTCCGGTGGGTTTCTGATCCTGTTGGTGGGACTCTGGTACGCGGCCAACCCCTTCTTGACCAGCACGCGCGAGTTCGTTGAGTTGCGCGTCGAGCTCGACCGGTTCATCGGACTAGCACGAAAGCTCAACGACGCCGCGCTCAAGAGGGGAGCCGAGGTGGAATTCGAGCGAGCCAAGGAAAAGATGCACGCGTCGGTAGAGACTATGGCACAACTCGCGGGCAAGCGCTCCGAGGTCCCCGTCCAACAGCCGGCAAGGGCTGTCGACCACGTCGGTGCGTCGCCCGCGGCTTGACGGCAGCCCGACACCCCGCTTGCGGGTCGAGCCTGTCCGGCTTCGCGAGCGTGAGCTTTCGAGGATGAGGAGTATCCATCAGACAGGGCCTCCGGCAACTCGCCCCATTGTCGCGGTAGGCCAATGCCCGGCCCGGGCGAGTGCGCTATGAACGCTCTTGTTGTCGATGACGATGCTTCCGTTCGCAAAGCCCTGACCATGGCTTTGGAGACCGACGGCTACACGGTGACGGCCGTGGAGAACGGGTTAGCGGCCTTCGACGAAATCCTCCAACAACCCTTTCGCGTCATCCTCTGCGACATCCGCATGCCCCAACTGGCGGGGAAGAGCTTCTACGAACAGTTGGAAGCCGAGTTTCCGCACATCGCGAGCAGAGTTGTGTTCGTCACGGCCTGGGCTGGGGACGAAGACACGCACCGTTTCCTCGAGCAAACCGGCCAACCGGTTCTCCAGAAACCCGTGGAGGTCGGCAACCTGCTGGGTATCGTTCGTCAGATGGCTGAAGGGAAAGGGCGATCCTCAGGGGCTTTTTAACTCTCCCATTCGGCCTTTTATTGAAGGACGTCTGAAATCCGCCGACAACCCGCTGGCCACGACGCAGCGTAGTTGGGGGGATAGTGGAGTACTTGAAGAATGTCGAGATGTGGGAGCGCGTGCTCGAGACGCGTGACCGCAACCGTGAGTTCCTGCTGCTCAAATTGAGTCCTATCTGTCGCACGAGTCGTATCGTAGAGCGGGTATTCGATCAGTGGTACCAGTCGCTCCCGGAAGGATTGGGTCCCGTCGCATACAAACTGGATGTGGTGGCAGCGCGGGAATTGAGCCAGCACGTCGCACACCAGCTGGAAGTCAGGCATCAGTCACCGCAGGCGATCTGGTTGGACCAGGACCTGAATGTCAGGTGGCATGGGAGCCATCACGGGATTACGGAAAAACGCCTGACGGCTCAGCTGCAGACCACGGAGACGGAAGGAGCCTGAGCCGTCCCATTGGGCAGGGATTCATGTCCCGGCCCGCTCGATCGTCGCCTGCCTTGGGCCCGTGACCACCGGCCCGTTACCCGCTAGCTTTAGGCCACACTAATCCCTCCGAGCGCCTGCTGAGCTGTGAGCAGGGAGACCGGCCCCGCCGCACGGTTCGCAGGGGCGGGGGCTGGGGCGGGGGCGGGGGCGTACTGGATCGCCGATGATGCCCGGGCCGGCACGCCGGCCGGTTCGTTTCACACGGAACGCCACGATGACCTCTCAGCAGACAATCGATCGAAAGACCCTGTCAATCTGGAAACACCATCTGCATGACGAGGCGGATGCCGCGTTCCTCTACCGCGCCCTCGCCGAGTTGGAACCCACCTCCCCGCGAGCGAATGTCTTCGCTCGCCTGGCAGACGTGGAGGACCGCCATACAGAGCTCTGGCGGAAACTCTTGGCTGAAAACGGTATCGAGGTCAGTCAGCCTCGGACGTCCTTCAAGGCGCGGGCCATGGCACGAATCGCAGGCTGGTTCGGGTCGTCCATCTTGCTGTCCGCCCTCCTGCGGGAGGAGGGTCAGGAGGTGAAAGGCTACCTGGCTCTCTACCGGAGCAGTGATCCCGGTGAGGCGAAGGACACGGCACTGGTGCTGGCCAGGGAATCGGCGGAGCATGCGGAAACACTCAGTGGGCTCACCGGCAGCACGGGCGAGCCATGGCACAGTACCGAGTCGGGGGGCTTCATTCGCCACGTGGTCTACGGGTTCAACGATGGACTCACAGCCAACTTTGGGTTGGTGGCTGGTGTGATCGGTGCCTCGGTGGGCTCGAGTATCGTGCTCATCACGGGCATTGCGGGAACGATCGCCGACGCCCTTTCCATGGGATCCTCGGGCTATCTCGCCGCCAAGAGCGAGCAGGAGGTGTATGCCCACGAGATCGCGACTGAGCGCGACGAGATCAAACTGATGCCCGAAGTGGAAGAGGAGGAGCTTGCACTGCTGTACGAGGCCAAGGGGATCGAGCCGGGTCGGGCAAGGCGGATGGCCAGCGATGTCATGCGTGATCCGGAGCGCGCCCTCGAGGAGAAGGTCAGGGAGGAGCTGCGAATCGGAACGGCCCACACTACTCCCCTCAAGGAGGGGTGGCTCACGGGGACTGCCACGGCGGTGGGTGCCCTGATTCCCGTTGCACCGTTCTTCGTCTTCGACGGCATGACGGCCATCAGCCTTTCATTCATAGGGGCCATGTTATCGCACTTTGGGGTCGGCGCGGCGCGGAGCTTCTTCACGGGTCGGGGGCTCGTGCGCAGCGGCCTGGATATGTTTGTCGTGGGGCTCGGTGTCGCGGGCGTCGGGTATTTTGTGGGCGAGCTGGTGGCGGGGTGGCTGTGACCGGAAACGCCGTAGGGGCGATGCACGCATCGCTCCGATGCATGCATCGCCCCTGCGGTTCTCCCTCACCTTCCCGCTATCTTCCGTCCCAGCACGGACTTGAGCACGCCAATCACCGCAACGTCTTGGCCTGCGTAGACGACGATCAGTCGTCCGGTGTGGTAGACGTGGGATGTTGCGATCCAGGACGCGCTCGCGACGTTCCCCGAAGCATCCACGACCGCCATCGCGTCGGGTGAGACCCGGGTGGCGTCCGCCGTGCTCGCATCGGGGCTTACATACTCGAAGACCTCGATGTCCTCGTCGTTGACGGTGATCAGTCGACCGGGAACGGAGAAGAACGGCTCGGAGACGTCCCCGAGAATTTCGACAGTGGTTCCCGTGGCCCGGAGACTGGCGACGAAGTTTGCAAAACAGACCTCGGGGGGTGCCTGTGTGTCACCGCAACCTGCGAGAGCCCCCGCAGTGAGAAGAGATGCCCCCAATGCTGACCAATGATGTCTCATACGGCTTCTTCCTTGCCCAACACTATGCCCGGCGGAGGGGGGGATGCCGTGTTAGACGCCGTCGACTGGCGAAAGTTCCCGGGAGGGAGCAGGGAGGGGGGAGCGGGGAGCGGCCTCGGGGCAGAACGATCAAAAGCGATGCTTGACGGGCTTTATGGGGACCAGTTATATCGCATTAGGGTGGGTGAGCCAGAAAACGGCGGCTCCGCTTAGGTTACCTTCTCCCTTTGTACTTCTGCCTCCCAAGGGAAAGCCATGAGAATCGATCCGGCAAAGTGCGTGGCGTGCGGGAACTGTGTGGCAGTGTGTCCCATAGGAGCCATCTACATCGACACGACCATCAACCGGGCCACGGTAAACAGGGACGAGTGCGTCGAGTGCTACAACTGCCACCGTGGTATGAGCATGGAGCGCCTGAATCCGGTCATGGTTCGGGCGGTTCGGAAGTTCCTGGCCGTCTTCCGGCTCCGCTTCGATCCGGAGCCCGATGTGTGTCCGACGTCAGCCATCACCCCCGAGGAGCTTACCTGGCCCCGCACGGTGCGGCGGGCGTTCAGTGATGTCACTGCCACTCACGAGAGCACTGGGGTGCAGGGCAGAGGGACGGAAGAGGTGAAGACCAATGACGTAACGGGCCGCCTGGGCGAGGGCGGGGTAGGCTGCACTGTAGAGTTGGGGCGACCGGGAATCGGGGTGTGGTTCCGGGACGTGCAGCGCGTGATCACGGCGCTGGCCGCGGCCGGCGTCCAGTTCGAGGAGAAGAACCCGGTCACCAGCCTCATGGTGGACAGGGAAAAGGCTCTCATCAACCCCGAAGTCCTGAACGAGAAGGTCATGTCCTGCATTGTCGAGTTCCAGATGACGATGGACGAGGTCCCATCGGTGCTCGACGCGGCCCAGCGCGTGGCGATGGAGATCGACTCGGTCATGGCGATCGGCATCTACACGCGCTGCGACGCCGAGGGGAACACGGAACTCGAAAAGATCCTGGCCGATAACCAGTACTCGTTCTTGCGGGCCAAAACGAACGTGGGCCTCGGGCGAGCGGAACAGGCGCCGGCCCCCGAGGCACAAATGGCCTCGGTTGCGGGTTAGGGGGAACGATCGATGACGCACACGCTGCACAGATACGGGAAGCGCGAGGACCTCACCGATGATTTCATCGTGACGGTGATGCCGGCCAGGGGGATCAACGACCAGCATGCCGTTGAGAAGCAGAAGGCGTTCCTCAGGGCCGCGTTGAAGCACGGCCCGGTCAACATCGGCGATTCCAGCAACGGGGCGGAATACAAGCCATCTAAGGAACTGCATCCGACGGTCCACTGGCATCGTGACTCCTCCCCGGATCCCGAAGCCGTTATCGCGAAGGTGGATACCCCCACCACCGTTTCTGCCGTGTTCGACAACTTCGAGGCCGTGAAGGCCTTCGTTGCCGACCTCAAGGAGTTGGACCTGGGGCTTTCGGTCAACATCGCGTCGATACCCGAGAAAGCCGTGGAGTGTTGCCACGCGTGCGGCCTCACGCGGCACAGCGTGGAGTACTCCCTCGGCTTCCACGGCCGAACCG
The DNA here is from genome assembly GCA_039590195.1 of Gemmatimonadota bacterium. Taxonomy (GTDB): domain Bacteria; phylum Gemmatimonadota; class Gemmatimonadetes; order Gemmatimonadales; family GWC2-71-9; genus JBDHDY01. The sequence goes on from JBDHFY010000282.1 coordinate 4,740, forward strand.
AGAAGCTGCCCGACGATGCCAGCCTGCAGCTCATGACGATGTGTGGCCACGGCATGATCTCAGCCACGTTTGCGCGGAAGATGTTGGATTGGGTGCGCACGGGAAGGCGAACGGCCCAGGAAGCGAGCCGATGCATGGCCAGGTTCTGTGTGTGTGGCAGCTTCAATCCGGCGAGGGCCGTGCAGATCCTCAATAAGGGTGGAGAAGGTCGCCGATAAACTGTAGGGTGCAGCATGCTGCACCCGCTGCACCCCTACGGTTGCCTCACCCACCTCCCGGTGGGGTCAAACAATGAATTTCCAAAATCCAATCGCGACAATCGCCTGACGATCTCGATTGCCCGTCTTTGCGGATCGGGTGTGGGAATACCCGGCTCTTCCAGGTAAACGGGATCGATGGACGCCTCCGTGACGACGCCGTTCGGAGCGAGGGTCACGTTGAGCACTGCGCTCAGCCCCAGGGCGTCCGTCAGATTGAAGCCGTGCCATGACGCAAAGTTGCCGAGGGAATAGGCGATAAGGCGGCCGCGGTAGATCTCCATGCCACGCAGTACGTGGGGCCCGTGCCCGAGAATCAAGTCGGCGCCCGCGTCCACTAAGGTGTGGCTGAAGGCGTACACGTTTCCCCGGTTCTCCCCGTAGGCCCGCTCCACAGCTCGTGGTACGCGTTGGGCACCGCCACCTTCGGCGCCGCCGTGGAAGGAGACGATGACCAGATCGTGGTCCCGG
>JBDHFY010000283.1:0-8076 GCA_039590195.1 Gemmatimonadota bacterium
GGGTCGGCCCGGGTGAGATCACCACTAAGCGCGTCCCAGTTCTCGCCGCCGTCGGTGGTGCGCCACAGCCGATTCGACGACGCGTACAGTGTGTTGGGATCGAGTGGCGAGAAGATGATTGGGAAGGTCCACTGCCAGCGCTCCACCATGTCCACGGCCGGCTCGCCCGAGTAGAACCATGGGTACGGGTTCACCTCCCGAGACGTGCCGAGGCGACGGTTGAACTTGTCGATGTAGCGGCCGTTGTTCGTCCCCGAAAAAAACACATCCAGATCTTTGGGATCCGGTGCGATGTAGCCCGGCTCGCCTCCCCCCGCAACATACGCGACGTTCATCGAGCCTTCGCTGACGCTGCGGGGCGGGCGCCCGCGACGTCGTCCGACGGTTCCGAATCCGAAGCGGCTCGCGTTCCAGGCGGATGGGAGGCAAAGCGTGCTGTTGTCTTGCTGGGATCCGCACACATGGAACGGAACGTGAGCCGTGGTCACAACATGATAGAACTGCGCCGTGGAGAACTCCTGGTCGGTCCAGTTATCCCCCGTGTTGAAGCTCACCGCACCGCCACCGTCATTCGCCACGATGAGGTGTGACGGGTCGTCCGGATCGATCCAGAAATCGTGAAAGTCGCCGTGGGTTCCGTTGTTGATGACTTCGGTGCTGTCGCCGCCATCGGTTGAGCGGAAAAGTGAGGTGTTCTGCATGTAGACCACGTCCTCGTCCTGATGGTCGGCGAAGACGTGAGTGTAGTAGAACGCGCGCTGTCTGATGGCACGATTGTCGTTGATCAGTTCCCAGGTCGCGCCGGCGTCATCGCTTCGAAACAATCCCCCGTTGTCGTTCTCGAAGAGGGCGTACACGCGGTTGGAGTTGGCGCTGGAAACCGCCAGGCCGATACGACCCACGACGCCCTCCGCCGGCATGCCAGGGTTGCGCGTTATCTCGGTCCACGTCTCACCCCCGTCGGTGCTCTTGAACATGCCGCTTCCGGGACCGCCGGAGGACATCGTGTACTCCTTGCGATAGGCCTCCCAGAGCGACGCGTAGATCACGTCCGGGTTATTGCGGTCGATCACCAGGTCGATGGCCCCGGTCTCGTCATTGCGGTAAAGCACCCGCCGCCACGTGTTGCCACCGTCGGTGCTCTTGAAGACCCCACGCTCCTCGCTCGGCGCGCCGTATTTCCCAAACGATGCCACGAAGATGATGTCGGGGTTGGTAGGGTGAATGCGGACCTTGGAAATGCCATGGGATTGTCTGAACCCCACGTGTTCCCACGTCTCGCCGGCGTCACGGCTGCGGTACACGCCGTCGCCTGGCAAGATGTTGCCTCGAATGCACGTCTCGCCCGTTCCGATGAACACCAGGTCGGGGTTCTCCCCGCCGTCGGTGGTCTTCCACAGTCCTCCCCCCACTGCGCCGAAATACGCCTCGTTGGGCCGGCCTTTCACTCCGGACACCGCGATGGAACGGCCGCCGCGGTCGGGACCCAGGTTTCGCCAGCGATATCCCGCGAGAAACGCAGAGTCGAGAACAACATTTCCCGAAGGCTGTTGTGCCACCAAGGGCGCCATCGATAACGGCGCGCTGCAGAGTACGCCCATCGAGGCCGAGACGAGCAGGAAGGATTTCAAGGACATGGTTCAGTTCTCAAATGAAGGTGGATCGTAAAGCTGGGGTGCCGTTTCGCGGCGGAGGCCGGACGGGCGGGACGCTATGCCTGCCCGTCCGACTCACCAAGCCTAGTCAGTCGAGAAGCCCGAGAAGACGAACCGGTAAGTGCGGGAGTCCGCATCGTAGACAGCTTGGAAGCTGGTGGGCCACTTGACGTTGGCAGCGGCATTGGGCACCGCGGGGACGTCCATCGGGAAGCTTGACTCCTGCATGAGCTTGGCCTTGGCGATCATCGGCTCCAGGAAGATCAGATCCTGGTCGTAGTACCCCACGATCATCGACGACTCGAACACGTCGGGTTGGGCCAGTTCGCTTTCCCGCGCCGCGTGCATGCCCATCGTGGGCACGCAGGCTCCGATGAGGGTCACTCCCATCTCCGGAATCTCGAGATCCGGCAAGGCGTATTCGCTCGGCAACTCGGCCGGTTTGCTCGTCTCGCCGCAGTCGATGGCCTGGACGGCGTCGGGCGTCACGGTGTAGAAGTGGAAATCGAAATGCGGCGTGAGCCACGTCTCCGGCGGGTGTCCAAAGATTTCCCAGTTCACGCCCATGTGATTGAACCCCGTCGCCGCTTGCACTTCCTCGGGCAACGCCACGACCGCGATGAACGGTGACATGGACACCGTGGCGCCGAACTCGGTGACCTCACCGCCGTCCATGGTGCCCCACGTGCACAGGTCGCCTCCGAACACGGTGCTGCAGTCGCCTTCCACGACCTGCTCACCGTCCCCACACCCAGCAAGCCCTGCAATGAGGATTCCAACCGTCCAGGGCGTGACGGGGGATTTCTTCGCGCTCATGGGAGCCTCCTTCGGTGGGCCAACAGTGAACCAATCTCAAACGCTGATTGCACAAGCATACGATACGGCCGATTTCTGGCGGCGGCTAGATCCGCCTTCACAACCGCTCACGCATTCTTCACACGACCCTCATGTCGACCGCGCTGTCCGCGACCGAGTGTCGCGGCTCGGCTTAGCCGACTTTTTTCACGAGCGCCAGACTGAGAGTGGATGCGCCTCGGCGATCTGCGCAAAGTCGCTGTCGGCCGAGAGCATCGTCAGGTCGTGGCGGATGCAGAGCGCGGCGAGCAGAGCGTCGATCGTTCCTATCGTGATGGACCAGAAAAGGCAGCGCGGCGAAGCGGTGAACGATTTCGTCCCTGGCTTTTGGACCGGAGAATCCCTGAAGGAGTTCCTGCAGAACAATGCCGGTCGTGAACACCATCTCACCCGCCTCGAGCGCCCGGCTGAGAACTGAGACTTCCGGCTGCGGAGCCGGCGAGTCGCGCCGGAGCGCAAGAGACCACACGCTCGTATCCACGAGCAGGTTCAAGGCCGCCGCCGCCCAGCTTTGTAGTCGTAGTCGGGATCCCAGTCCAGCTTTCCGAACAACTCGAGTAGGTGTTTCTGCTCCCGCCTGGCGATGAACTCCTGGAGCGCCTTCGTGACGGCGGCTTTCTTGGTCCTCTCGCCGCTCACGGCGAGGGCGCGGTCGATGAGGTCGGGGTCGAGCGCGAGGTTCGTGGCCATGGGTATGTGTGACAATCTACACATTATACTACACATACACACATCACAGTGCAATGTCTGCGGTCACTGCCTTCCTGAGGTGCAAGGCGAACACTCCGGCCCCCCACCGTCTACCCGGCCAGCAGCAAACGCTTGTTAGACAGTGGTTCTCTTCGGCCCCCTCAGCCCAGCAGGTCAATCAGTGCGTTCGTGGCCTGTTCTATCTGACCCAAGTACCAGATTCGGCTCTCGTAGCCCTTGCGGAGCCTGCTCAAAGCTGCCCGCCCCTCAGGATCACTGACAATCGCCAGATACAGACGGACGGCGCGAGGCAAGCCGGGGGAGACATCGGGGGTCAGGCCCACCTCAGAGCTGGCAGCCGGCAGCTGGCAGCCGACACGGGACGTAGCGCAGTCCGGTAGCGCACCTGAATGGGGTGCCGGCCATGGATGCCGGGCTTTTCGCAGAATTGGTGTAATTGCAGGCGATTATGCGCAGAGGGTGCGAAACTCAGAGGCGGGTTTCGCACCTTTTCTGCATTTGAAATTGCACAGTTTCTTGCACAGTCCGGGTGGAGCGACAGGCAAGCAGTCTTTACAGTCCGATCACTGCCTCGCAACCGCAACCGGGGAACCCCGCCGGGCTGAATCTCTTGGGTCCCATAGGTGCAAATCCACCACGCGGCACCCAGACCCCCACCCCGGAGAGCAGGAGAAGGGTTCCCGCGTCAAAACGCGTGCGCCTGTCGCGTCGCGGGCCCAAGGGACGGCGGGGCTGGCATCGCGCCCAAGTGGACGATCCTAAGAGCCTCGTCCAACCTCGCCAAACACCCCCACACCTCCCATCTTAGCCCCATGACGGAGATCACCGCCCGGCTCTCGACCGCCCTCGCCGACCGCTACCAGATCGAGCGCCACTTGGGCGAAGGCGGCATGGCCACCGTCTACCTCGCCGAGGACGTGAAGCACGATCGCAAGGTGGCGCTCAAGGTCTTGAAACCCGAGCTCGCGGCGGTGCTCGGGACCGAGCGATTCGTGCAGGAGATCAAGACCACGGCGGGCCTTCACCATCCGAACATTCTCCCGTTGTTCGACTCCGGCGAGGCCGACTCCTTCCTTTACTATGTGATGCCGTACGTGGAGGGCGAGTCGCTCCGCGACCGGCTGCACCGCGAGCGGCAGTTGCCGGTCGAGGAGGCCGTCCAGTTCACGGAGGCCCTGGCCGCGGCGCTGGATTACGCGCACAAGCGGGGCGTGATTCACCGCGACATCAAGCCCGAGAACATTCTGTTGCAGGAAGGCGTGGTCTTGATGGCGGACTTCGGGATCGCATTGGCGGTGCGGGCGGCGGGGGGCGAGCGGCTCACGGAGACAGGGTTGTCGCTTGGCACGCCGGCGTACATGAGCCCGGAACAAGCGGTGGGGCAGCGCGACGTCGACGCCCGGAGCGACGTGTACTCCTTGGCGTGCGTGACGTACGAGATGTTGGCGGGGGATCCGCCGTTCGTGGCGTCGAGCGCGCAGGCGGTGATCGCCAAACATGTCACGGACGCGGCACCGCCGATTACCACCATGCGGCCCGGCGTGAACCCCGCCGTCGCGCACGCGCTCGCTAAGGCGTTGCAGAAAGTGCCAGCGGACCGCTACGAAAGCGCGAGGGCCTTTGCCACGGCATTGACGTCAGAGACCGAAGGCCAGGACCGCGCCGCGAAATCGATCGTCGTCCTCCCGTTCGAAAACATGAGTCCCGATCCCGAAAACGAATTCTTCGCCGACGGACTTACGGAGGAGATCATCAACGACCTCGCCGGCATCCAGGGATTGCGGGTCATCTCGCGCAATTCGGCACTGGCGCTGAAGGGCACGGCCAAGAGTACGCCCGCCATCGCGAGCGAGCTCGGCGTGAGCCACGTGGTGACGGGTTCGGTGCGACGAGCCGGGAACGCGCTCCGGGTCATGGCCCAGCTCGTAGAGGTGAAGACCGACGCGCCGATCTGGAATGAGAAGTACGCGGGTACTATCGACGACGTGTTCGGGATCCAGGAGGAGATTGCCACGAAGATCGTGGCCGCCCTCGAGGTGAAGCTCACCGAGACGGAGAAACGGATGATCGCCGAGCGGCCCGTCGACGACGTAGTAGCCTTCGATCTTTACCTCCGGGCGCGGCGCGAGCTGTACGCGTGGACGCCGGGCTCTGTGGACCGGGCGGCACAGCTCGTGGACCAGGCCCTGGAAGTCGTGGGCGAGAACCCGCTGCTCTTGGCGATGAGGGGGCAGGTCGAGTGGATGTACGTGAACGTGGGTATCCGACCCGAGAAGCAGCACCTCCACCGAGCCGCCGACTTCGCGGAGAAAGCCCTCGCGCTCGATCCCGACCACCACCTCGGAATCTTCGTGCGGGGCATCGTGGCCGCGCAACGCGGCGACACCCTGAGTGGACTCGACGACCTGCTGCGGGCGCACGAGCGGCAGCCGGGGGACTTCAACATCAAAAGCGAGTTCATGCGCTTCACCCAGTGCGCCGGGCTCCCTTCATTCGCACATCTTGCGGAAGACGAGGTCCGGGTCGATCCCTTGACCGCGATAACCTGGCTCGCGTTGGCCTTTTCCCGCCACATCAACGGCCGGTTCGGGGATGTTTCGGAACCGGCACGTAAAGTCGTCGAATTGGCGGGGGCGAGCTCGCCGCTCCAGATCTATGCCGCGTGGTACCTCGCCAGCGCCGGGCTGCGGGACGAAGCGATAGCGATTCTCGAGCCGGTCGGTGCGGATCTCTCCGGTACGGTGAACGGCTCGTGGGCGCTCTTCTTCATGCATGCGCTGGCGGGGAATGCCGACCAGGCGCTGGCCGAGGTGACGCCGGAGCTCGAGTGGGCGGCGAGCTTCGTGGAGGTCTTTGCGCTCGCTATCGCCGACGGTTTTGCCGCCATCGAACGGCACGAAGAGGCCATCGCGTGGACCCGGACCGCGGTCAGCTGCGGATTCGTCAACTATCCTTTTTTGGCTCAGCACGATCCCTTCCTGGCGACCATGCGTGACGATCCACGGTTTCAGGAGTTGCTGAGCGAGGTGAAGCCCAGGTGGGAAGCGATGGTGGAGTGGGAGCGGTCGCTCGGCGATCGAGCTGGGTGAGCGACTCGTTCAATGCCCTTCGTCCCGTCGAGCGTGGAGGTGCACGAGCCGATCGCGCTGTGGGTGGGTCAGATGCTTCGCATGGCGCACCGTGCAGCCAGATAGACGGAGCGTTTCCGGAATCTGCTCGACCGCCTCGGGGTGATAAACGAAACGGCCGACGCGGACGAGGCGGGCCCGTCCGCGTCCCCGACGATCGATCGGTAACAGTTGGCTTCGGCCGTGCTGCGCGAACACGTACTCGCCGCGCGCCTCGCCGAACGCCATCACCTCGTACCGATCCACCCGATCGCCCATTTCCATCCCCGGCGAGCCGATCGCCATCCCCAGCCGTGCTCGCCGTCGCTGCGCTCCGGCATGCATCAGGGGGTCCTGCCGCGACCCACGGACTTTTGGCTACAAATGAGTCCTCCGGACGTGGCGCAAGACAGCGACCGGCGGCCAGCGACCGGCTTCCAGCAGGTCCGAGTGCAGTGCGGCGTTCGTGGAAGTGGCCGTTGAAGCTGGCGGCTTGAGTTGAGCTGGTCGGTAAGAAGTGGAACAAGCTGGCAGCTGGCCGCTGGAAGCTGGCAGCTGACACGGGACGTGGCGCAGTCCGGTAGCGTATTAGCGATTAGCCATTAGCAGTTAGCTGTTAGCCGATTCGGCGAGCCAGCTATGCCTCCTCTCCTGCAGGCATCAGAGCAAGATCCGATCCTTGTTGCCTGCGCCGGGCCGAGTAACTTCCATGGCATCGGGGCAGCTAATAGCTAACAGCTAATCGCTAACAGCTATTACGGGACGTAGCGCAGTCCGGTAGCGCACCTGAATGGGGTTCAGGGGGTCGCGGGTTCAAATCCCGCCGTCCCGACTTAGTAAGACAATGATAAACAATCATTTACAGAGATGAGCGGAAGCGAGTGTCCGCTCATTTCTTGTGCTTGTGTGCCAATAGTGTGCCAAATTCTTGCGGTGCCTTCCTAGCCGCGCTCATCCGGCCCACTTGCTCGTCGCGCCAGCCGCCGGCCGCGGCCATACCTGTTACCGCACTCGCAAGTAGCCCACTACTTGACAGCTGATCGCAAATCATTACCTTATCACTGAGATTATGACTACTGAGATAATGAACTCAAGCATGGCCGCAGATCTCGATAGGCGGCAGGCCTCGACACTCAAACTCTGGGTCGTCCTTGCCCGGGCCTACGCGGCAATCGAGGCTCAGGCCGCAGCCGACATCGGCCGTCACGGACTGACCCTAACGGAGTTCGGGATACTCGAAGCGCTGTATCACAAGGGGCCGATGCTACTCGGCGAGGTCCAGCGCAAAGTGCTCGTCTCGAGCGGAGGCATCACTTACCTGGTGGATCGCCTTGAGGCACAGGGGCTGGTCAAGCGGCAGCCGAGTCCGGAGGATCGCCGCGCCCGGTATGCAGCACTCACGCGCAAGGGCGAACAGCTCATCCGCCGAGTTTTTCCCGAACATGCGCGACGACTGACGCAGGTGCTCGGGGGCCTCAACGAGGGCGAGAAGCGTGAGGCATTCGCGCTCCTGCGAAAGCTCGGTCTGGGGGTGGCCCGCGCGGAGCCAGGCGACACGATTGCTGGATAGGAGTCTTTGTGTGGGAATTAATCTCAGTACTGAGATGTTAAGTAAAGAGATTGTTGGATGGCGCGGTCGCAACAGGATCATAGGCTATCCCGCGCCGCAGAAAGCCGTAAACCAAGCTGGAGGAAGCAATGCAGACCACAAATCCAACGCCGGTCGCCACCGGGCGCAGTGCCTGGAA
>JBDHFY010000284.1:0-5875 GCA_039590195.1 Gemmatimonadota bacterium
AGCAGGATCAGATCGGCGGGAGGGCCGCTGAAATCGGTGGCGGACTACACTGGCGGCGGATGCTCAGCGCGACGGCGCGAACGAATGCAACGCTGGCGTACGCGTCCGCCGGAAGGTCACGGCTCGTCTTTCCTCGCTGTGTCGGTTGGACCGTGGCCGTCGTTGGGAGCCGCAGTGGACACTGAGTAGTCCGTCGATGTCCGCCTCCGCTTCCGGCTTGCGATCACACGACTGATTGCGTCTGCAAATCGGGCCACGAGCCGACCCAGTGGGTCGAGCACCCATCTCCGTACTCGTGAATTCGCCTCCAAGGACGTGATCGTGCGCGAACTCTCCATGTGGTGTTGGATCCACGCTTCGGCCTGCTTGACGACGCCGTTGTCATTGACCTCTATCAGCGCCTCCAGGTTGGCGAGCGAGAACGCATCCAGATTGAAGCTTCCCAGAAGGAGGCGGTGCCCATCCGCGGTGGCAACCTTCGCGTGCAGAACCGAGTCGTTCCACTCGTGGATGACGACACCTGCCGCCAGCAGGCGACGATAGAGGCTTCTCGCTGCTGCGCGCGCAAACGGGATGTTGCTGCGGCCAGCAAGCAATAGGCGAACTTGCACACCGCGCCGGGCGGCGGTCGTGATGGCGCGGACGACGCCGCGGTCAGGCAGAAAATAGCCGTGGGCGACATGGATGCGCTCCCGCGCGTTGGCAAACGTCTCGATATAGCGCCGGCGCAAACGCCAGCCACCGCCGAGACCGCAGAGATAGATACGCAGCGCGCTGTTCACGGGGCCGAGCGGCTGGCGTCGAATCATCCCGCCGAGGCGTGCACACTGGGGACCGCGGACCGCGAGCGCCAGGTCGGCCCAGCCCGGACGCGCACCCTCGTCCAGGTTTTCGTCACCGATGTTGATCCCACCGAGAAAGGCGATCTCGTCGTCGACGAGAAGGATCTTGCGATGGTTGCGGCCAAACCGGCCAACGAGCAAGGCCAGCAAGCGATGATAGATTCGGACCACGCAGCCGGCGTCGCGCAGAGAATTCGCGACCGCGCGCCCTCGGCGCGCCGAGCCCCAGCCGTCGATCACAACACGTACCGCCACACCCCGGCGGGCAGCCTGCCCCAGTGCCTCGACGAAGCGTGCGCCCACGCCCGAAGGGGCGAAGGCGTACACCTCCAAGTCGACACTCCTTCGCGCGTGCGCGATGGCCGAGAGCATACGCGGATAGGCCTGATCGCCACCGTCGAGCAGCTCCACGGACTCCTTAGCGGAGACCGAGGGCACCTCGACTTCGAGGACGACGCTTGCCGTCGGCATCCCTTCACGACGGCGGATGACTTCTTTGGTCATGCCGTTCGATTCTTGAGGCTCAGCCACCCAAGCGCCAGAAGGCCAGCTGCGGCTGATACGACGGACCCGCCAAGAATCCCAATCTTGGCCGCATCCACGGAGCTATCGTAACCCGTTGAGGAAACGCAGGATCAGATCGGCGGGATGTCTGTTGAATTCGGTGGCGGACTACAGGGCGCTTCTTCTTACTTGAGCGCTTAGGCATGGCACGATGATACCCTGCGTGGGAACGGTGTAGGATATGGACATACTCGGTTTCGCCGGTAACGCGATACTCGCCTGGTTGATCTGGAGAGATCTCCGGGACTTCCCGGATGAGAGACGCCAGATGCGCGACAATCGGCGCCACGAGGAAATGCTGCGCCGGCGGCGGCGTGAGTACCGAGCTAGCTCTGATCCCAAGGAATCAAACTGACCCATTACCAGAAAAGGCGGGGTCTTGGCGCAGGGAGGCGTAGACTGATCGACGTGGGGCCGGCCGTCTATCAGGTAAGGGTCGTGCTGGAAAGGATCGCTGGACCACCCCACCGCCAGCCACCGCATCCGCGTGAGCGCCGTGGACGACATGATGCTTCGGGTCGAACCCGAGGAGGAGGGTGAGGCATGACGCCGATGACCGCCGGGTTGCTGATCGTCGTCTTCATCGTGCTGGTGATCCTGGTCAGTGCCATCAAGGTGCTGCCCGAGTATGAGCGCGGCGTGGTGTTCCGTCTCGGGAAGCTGCGGCCGAAGGACTACGGACCGGGCCTGGTGATCATCATCCCCTTTATCGACCGCATGGTGCGCGTTTCGCTGCGAACCGTGGTCCACGACGTGCCCTCGCAGGACGTCATCACCCGCGACAACGTCTCGGTGAAGGTCAACGCCGTGGTCTATTTCCGGGTGATGAACCCGCGGAACGCGATCGTCGAGGTGGAGAACTTCCACTATGCCACCTCGCAGCTTTCCCAGACGACGTTGCGCTCCATCCTCGGCGAGGTGGAGCTCGACCACCTGCTGTCCCAGCGCGAGGAGCTGAACGCGCGGCTCCAGAGCATCCTGGACAAGCACACCGACCCCTGGGGCATCAAGGTGTCGTCGGTGGCGGTCAAGCACGTCGATCTTCCTCAGGAGATGCAGCGCTCCATGGCCAAGCAGGCGGAGGCGGAGCGCGAGAAGCGGGCCAAGATCATCCACGCGGAGGGCGAGTACACCGCTGCTCTTCAGCTCGCCCAGGCCGCGGAGCGGATGAGCGCGAGCCCGATCACGCTTCAGCTGCGCTACCTGCAGACGCTCACGGAGATCGCCACGGAGAAGAACTCGACCATTCTCTTCCCGGTGCCGATCGACATCGTCAAGCACCTCCTGCCGAAGAAGGAGTAGCGGCGGGCGCGACTTGATGCCAGACATGACCCGCAAGACTCCTTCCGCAACGTCCACCTGGAAGCAGGCGGTTGCCGAGCATCGAAAACCGGTCGCAGGATGAAGTCGTTGTCGTTCCGTCTCTGGGATGAGGGGCGGAGAAAGCTCGTCGGTTACCGCCGACTCGGGACGATTCGACGGGGCGTGTCTTTGTCTCGGGCGGGCGGCTGAGATTGTCCCGAGTTCTTGTTCCTGCCAGGCCAGGGAGGCTCGCCATGAGCGATGCTGTTCGAGTTACCCACTACAAAGTCATCTGGGAAGCGCGCCGCGAGGGAGGCATCATTGTTCTCCAAGACGACGGTGGTGCGCAACACGACATCACGGTGAACAACCCCGCTGCCCTTGCCGCGCTGATCCTCACCCTCAGGAGCGAACCCAACTTGATCTTCGAGCCCTCGACCTTCGACTCCTCGGGTGCGCGACTCTACTCTGGTGACTGGCGGCCGGTCGGCTGGATTCAAGCGGACTAGCTAGGTACGCTTCCGAAGACGGAATTGCCGAGTGGCGACCTCGGGAGACTACTGCGGAGCCTTTCCTCATGCCCGTCTTTCCCCGCTGTGCTTATCGCAAACTCCATCCGGCGGTGCCTCCCGTTGCGGCAGGTCTTCTGAGCGTCAGGCCGCCCGTCCCTTCGCTTCCTACTCTTCCTTCGCCAGTGGAACCGGAAGCCCTGCCGGTGCCACTTGACCACGGTCTCGGGCTGGACGAGAACCAGGGTGGATCTCCATCCCTCCCAGAGCCTGGACAGCCAGACCCGGAAGATCCGGTCCCATCGGCGAAAGCGAGGCCGTTTGCTCGTTCGCTGGAGGATCGCAAGTTGCTGCCGCAGCGCGAGATTCTCGGCGAAGAGCCCGGCTCGGTCGCCGAGGGCAGCGCGGAGGAACATACGGGTCGCGGTCAGCGGATTCATCGGCGCCACCGGTTCGAGGGAAGGCCGGGATTCTAGCCCGATGGTCACGCGGCGGAGATCGGCGTAAGCTCTTGGCAGTCAATGGGGAAGGCGTTTCCGATAGGCACAGCGGTGGAGGCAACTTACTCCGCGCAACTCGCAGCAACAGGTAGCTCACTTTCTGCGTGGCCAGGCGTGACACCTCGTTCGGGTCAGAGCTGTAGCGCGCAGCCTCATCGAATGCCGCCACGACCAGATCACCGAGCGGTATCATCCCGTGTGTGTTTGTGCTCATTCGTTCCCTCGTCGTGCAATCTTGACGCGGATTTCCGGTGTGGTAGTACGTCCCCGAACACCGGACCTCCTCTTCGTTGCGCCGCCCTCCGCCTCCCACGCATCTAGACTGCTGTCGTCGCGGCACTCGGGAGGACCAACCGATTCCAGGATACGTTCATCCTTGGGAGACGTCGGGAGCTCGTCGCGCAGCTCCAGAAGCAGAACCTCACCTTCCGTCCGCGCGGTGAAGGAGACAGCGCGCTCGGCCCTGAAGCCAACGCCGTCGCCCGCAAGAAGGACCTCATCGCCGAGCGTCGCCTCGCCACGCACCATGTGGAGCCAGGCGCGGCGACCAGGCGATAGCTCGTGGATCAGGTGCTGCCCCGGGTCGAGCATGGCGGAGTAGATCAAAGCGTCCTGACGGAGGCGCAGCGACCCATTCCTGCCATCCGACGACGCGACGACCCGCAGTACCCCCCGGCGTTCTGCCGCAGAGAAGCGCTTCAGTTTATGGCTGCACTTCAGTTCAGGCTCACTGGGGTGGAGCGAGATCCGGAACACGTGCGCCCAGTCGGTCCGCGACGCGTTTCTCTCGCTGTGGCGGCTATCGCGCCCCGCGGTCGTGCGCTGAAACTCCCCCGCGTGGACGACGCCCGAACAGCAACTCATGGTGTCCTTCTGCGCAAGCGCACCCTCAAACACGTAGGTGATAATCTCGGCATCACGAGCGGGCCGGAGCGGAACTCTTGCGCCCGGTGGAAGTCGGTCCTCGTTGAGGGTCTCGAGGGTGCCGAATCCGTCGGCGAGCGGGTCCGTCCGGTCCTGCGCATCGAACGTAAACCAGACATCACGCCCTTGGCGCCGCGAATGGTGACGCTCGTTGGCCCTGCGCAGCGTGATCATCAGCCCGCTCCTCCGGGCTTGCCCCGCCGCACTGTTGTTGACCGCGACCCGGATTCGTCGGCGGCGGGGAGCCCGTGTATTTCAATCAGGCCAGAAAACCCTAGGAGTTCTTGTCGGCGACCTTCAGCTCGATGCGCCTGGGCTGAAGCTCGGGCTTCTTCGGCAGGAGCAGCGTCAGCACGCCCTGGTTGAGTTCGGCGCGAATGCGATCGCCGCCCCCGGTGCCGTCGGGCAATGTGAACGAACGCGTGAAGCTACCGTAGGAACGTTCGCACGCGTAGTAGGTATCCGTTCTCTCTTCCATCTCCGCTTCGCGCTTGCCCGTGATGGTGAGCCGGTCTCCGGTCATGGTGATCTCGAGGTCCTTCTCCTTGACGCCGGGAACATCCGCCTTGAAGAGGAAACCCTCCTTGGTCTCCTTCACTTCGAAGTCCGGCGCGAAGCGCGCTGACTGCTCTTCGGGCCAGGACGGCGCCATCCTCTGAAAGGGGTCCCAGTGCATCCACGGGACCCGCTCCGCTTCCGTTAAGTGCCGACGGAGTTCTCCAGGGTTCCTGCGAACAATCAGATTGGCCATGACATTGCTCCTTGGCTGCCCGCGCAGGGCAAATGAGGTGCGTTGCGCATTTGGTGCGCTCCAGCCGGCGAGGCAACCTCTGCTGCATTCCTGCGGAGACGTGTAACCACCGACAGACGTGATATTCGCAAACTCCGAGCCACCATTGCTAACCCAATGGTTTCAGCTACTTGCACTGCCGCCGCCCTCCACGAAGACGCAAGAATCAATCAAAATGATGTACCCTTGCCTTCATTTCGAAGGGAGCAGCCGATGCGTGCCGAGGATCTGGATCACCGGGAGCTCCTGGAGCTCGAGCCGGAGGGAGGCGTGATCCGGTTCGCCGGACAGCGCGCGCTCCTCCTCGACGCGGTCGCGATGGGGCTACTCCGGAAGTACCTGGTCGAGAACTTCGGCCTCGCGGCCGCCCGCGCCGTGCTCACCCAGTTCGGCTTTGCGCATGGCTGGCGCATGGCCGAGGCCCTGCAGGCCGAATTCAAGTGG
>JBDHFY010000285.1:0-5430 GCA_039590195.1 Gemmatimonadota bacterium
AGCCGAGGGTCTCACCCGCCTCGAGATCGAACGACACGCCGTCGACTGCGCGGGCCTCACCGTAGTCGGTTACGAAGCTCGTCGAGAGGTTGCGGACCGCGAGCAAGGGACTCATCGCTGCCTCGGGTTAAGAGCGCTTTGCAGGCCATCGCCAACCAAGCTGAAGCCGAGAACCGTGAGGACGATGGCAACACCGGGTGCGATGGAGATCCATGGCGCGGTGGCTAAGAGATCATGCCCATCCCTGATAATGTTGCCCCAGGAGGGCGTGGGCACGCGGACCCCGATTCCCAGGTACGAAAGGCCGGCTTCGATCAAGACGATGTTTCCCATTCCCAGAGCTGCGGTCACGATGATCGGTGACGCGATGTTCGGAAGGAGGTAACGCCTAACGAGACGCCATCTCCCCACCCCGATTGCCCGTGCGGCCACAATGTACTCCCGTTCCCGGAGGCTGAGAACCTCGGCCCTAACGAGGCGACTGGTCCCAAACCAACCTGTGAGTCCGATGACCAGAACGAGAGTGCCGAGGCTCACGGTATCCCACAGGGCGATGATGACGAGCAGAAAGAACAATCGCGGGATCGCAAGCCCCGCGTCGACGCAACGCATTAGGGCACTGTCGAGCCATCCTCCGGACATGCCGGCTACGAGCCCGACCATCGTGCCCAGCGTGATGGCCAAGCCGATCGACAGCACCGCCACGCTCAGTGAATACCGGGCGCCGTGCAGTACCCGGCTGAGCACGTCGCGGCTGAAATTGTCGGTTCCGAAAGGATGCTCGAATGACGGCGCGAGCCGCGCCGCGCCGGCGAGGTCGATCTGGACGTGGGGCGCGAAGGATGACAAGACTGGAGCGAGTACCGCCGCAGCGATCAACGAGGCAACGATGGCCAGGCCGACGGTGAATCGCCCGTTGCGTAGCAAGTTTCCGAGAGGGCTCTCGGGCGGGGCGGACGGATCGTGTGAGAACCGCTTCCAGCCTACGAACGCCGCCACGGGCAGGCTCAACATGGTGAGCGCCAAGAGCGTGTCTACCGCCGAGCCGCTTCGCAGTAGCTCAATCACGCGATCAAACCGCAGGGCTGCGATGGCGGCGGTGACGACCGCTGCCCACAACAACGCGCGTTTCACGAGTCGCTCTCCACGCGGGTTCGCGGATCGGCCACTTGGTACAGTGCGTCGGCGATGAGATTTCCCACGACGACCATGAGCGCGGCGAGGATTGCCGCACCTGTGACCACATGGTAATCCCTCCGCAATATTGATTCGACCGCGACTCGGCCCATGCCGTTCCATCCGAAAACCGCCTCCACCAAAACGGCGCCTGATAGCAACACCGGTAGTGAGAGGCCGAACAGCGTGACGGCAGGAAGAATGGCGTGGCGCAGGGCGTGGCGAACCAGCACCACACGTTCTTCCAGGCCTTTGGCGCGCGCCGTTCGAATGAAATCCTGCGTGATGGTTTCGAGCATCGCCCCTCGGTGGTATCTGGCGGTCCCGGCGGCGGAGACCAGCCCGAGGGTCAGGGCGGGCAGCACGAGATGAGAGAGGCGGTCTGCGACGCGGCCGAAAACGGAGAGCGCCGAATAAGTGCCGGCGGATACGGTACCTCCCGCCGGTAGCCAGTGAAGCTGGCCGGCGAACACCATGATCAACATGAGCCCGAGCCAGAACACCGGCATGGAGTACATGATCAAGGTGGCCACGGTGAGGGTGTCATCCACTCGAGAGTATGGCCGAGCCCCCTGAATGGTGCCGACGGCGATGCCGATGGAGAAATCGATCACGAGGGCGGCGAGGGCCAGAATCACCGTGTTGGGGACGGCTTCGCGGATGACGTCGAACGCCGGTCGGTTCAGAGAAAAGGAATACCCGAAATCGCCCCGGACGAGGTTGGTTAGATAGCGCCAGTACTGAGTGTGGATCGGTTGGTCGAGACCGAAGTTACGACGGTGTTGCTCGATGACCGAGGGTGGGACGCGGGTGGACTCCGCCGACGGCGAAAAGGGATCGCCGGGCGCCAACTGCAGAAGTACAAATGTTATGGTCGCGACGAGAAAAACGATCGCGGCGGCTTGGGCGGTCCGCCGTGCGACCGAAGCCAGCACGTCAGCGCGCGCCGACTAGGTCGCGTTCTATCATCTCTCCGCGTCGGATCTGCCATGTCCACAGGTAGGCAGACCATTGATCCGGGCGGATGGAAACGTTCTCAAACCGAGAACTCACTGCCGCGAACTGCTGTAATGTCATCATCCAGATGGCGGGGGCATCGTTCTGGATGGTCTCCATGGCTCGGCCCCACAGGTCGCGAGCTGCTTCGCGCTCTGGGGCGGCTATCGCTTCCGCGAGCAGCTCGTCGAAGCGCGGGTTGCGGTACCCACTCCAATTTGACGATCCCTGGCTGGCCCACGTTTGCAGGAGGCCCGACGGGTCGGGATCCTGTCCCCAGGCCCCAAACGTGGCGTCGAAGCGGCCCGCCTGGCTGCGGGTATACCACGTTAGAGATTCGAGGTCGGTAATCGTGACCTCGATTCCCACCCGTCGCAGTTGCTCTTGGAGAATGACGCCAGCCGCCCGGGCCGGATCGCTCGAACTGCGGGAAATCAACTCGAACTGCATCGTTCCGGCGTCCGAGTCGAGCACCCCGTCGCCGTCGCGGTCTTCCCACCCACGACCGGCCAGGAGGCGCTTGGCTTCGCTCGTGTCGTGCGGTATCGGGGATCGCTCGTCGTCCCAAATCCACAGCATGCGGCTGATGGGGCCGGGTGGCACAGCTCCGTACTCGCCGAAGGCTGCTGCGTTGATTGCCTCCCGATCCACCGCCATGGTGATGGCCCGCCGCACCACCGGGTCACTGAACAGCGGATGCGGTTGTCCCGGACGATCCGGATCCTCAAAGTTGAACGCTATGTAGTAGTAGAACGATGCCGGAAACGTGGCGACCTCGACATTCGGTGCTGTCCGAACCCGTTCTACGTTCTCCGGCGTTTGCAGGAACGCCAGGAAATCCGCATCTCCCGCAAGCATTCGTTCAACGGCTGCCTGTACGTCGCCGACGACCTGCCAAATGAGCCTTCCGATGCCAGGGGTACCGAGAAAGAACTCTGGGTCGGCAACGAGCTCCACCGATGCTCCCGTCGTCCAGCTCACGAATCGATACGGGCCGTTGCCGATGGGCGCTCGGGTGAAAGCATGTGAGCGAAGTTCGGCGCGCGGTACCGTATCGAGGAGGTGCGCAGGCAGGATGCGCATGTGATGCGTCGCGTCGTAAAACTGCGCGGGATATTCCTCCCTGAAGGCGAAAACCACAGTCTGATCGTCCCGTGCCGTGACGGATGTAATGGGGAGGAGATTTGCCCGAGGGCCGGTGTTGACGACGGTATCGCGGTACACGTCAAACGTGAACACCACGTCCTCCGCGGTGACCGACACGCCGTCGTGCCAGGTGGCACGCGCGTCGAGATAGAAGACGATCGTTCGGGGATCCTCAAAACTCCAGCGCTCGGCAAGCTCAGGGATGAAGCCCGCATCGCCCATGGGCTCGAGCTCCGGACCGATCTCGGCGAGCTTGAGAAACATCTGATCGCCGATGGCGTAGCCGTCGGCAAAGCCGGTAAACGCCGGGACGATGGCGTCGACGTCCGCGGTGGCCAGGCTGATCAGCGTGCCGCACACGTCCGTGCAATCTTGCTCGGGTGCGCACGCCGGCAGGACGGATGGGAGTGCCAGGGTGAGCGCTATGCATACCTTCGAGTTTGTGCGCATGGGTCTCCCTTGACCGCGGGGGTCTACAAACGCCACGTCCAATCCCAACTCTCGAACATATCAATCCCGTCAACCGGTGGCGAGGCTTTTGACTCGCTCCAGTGCCCGGGCCACGTCTCCCGCGCCTGTTGGGCGATGACGTCGGCCACGTCCTCAAAGGCAACCGGTCGAGAGAGTACCTCCCCCAACGACGTCGCAACCA
Source organism: Gemmatimonadota bacterium (assembly GCA_039590195.1). GTDB lineage: Bacteria > Gemmatimonadota > Gemmatimonadetes > Gemmatimonadales > GWC2-71-9 > JBDHDY01. Next base: position 3,971 of record JBDHFY010000285.1, read on the forward strand.
CACGAGGAGCCGTACCGCGGGTGATGCGGGCTACGATGTCCTGGCCGTTTTCAAGCAGCAACGAGCCATGTTGCAAAAAGGCTGAGCCTTCCCGCAGCTGTGCACTCCCCACGAGCTTGCGCTCTCCCACCACGACCTCTCCACCCGCTGGCGAGGCGAAACATGCACCGGCCGACGGTGCGGGGTGCCGCTGCCCCCTTGTTAGTGGTGGCGCGAGGGATGCTGCCACAGCAAGCCGCCCGAGAGCGTCTGCCAGCATCTCGTGAATCGCGACGTAGGTTGAGCGCAGGGGTCCAAACACGGAGCATGGCGCAGCCACCGCGTATGTCAGTTCCACATCGTGCCACACCGCCCGCCCTCCCGTCGGACGACGGACCGTGTCCAGCCCAAGGGCACGGATCGCGTCGCTGTCATACCGCTTGCGGGCCGGTTCATTGCGACCGAAAGAGAGGCAGGGAGGGTCCCAACGGTACAGGCGAAGAAACGCCGCCCCACCCCGAGCGGCTCGGAGCAGGGCGTAATCGACGGTCATGTTTTGGGGGCCGGACCGCCCAGCCGGATCAACGAGAAGCGTCCAGCGCACGGTTCACCAACGACGTCAGGCCGTCGAGGCAGCGGCCTCGGCGTAAGCCTCCATGGGTGGGCACGTGCAGATCAGGTTACGATCACCATACGCCGCATCGATGCGGCCTACGGCCGGCCAGACTTTGTGCTCCCGCGTCTCGGGCGTCGGGAAGGCCGCCCGTTCCCGTGAATAGGGCCTGTCCCAGTCGTCCTTGGTGAGGACCTCCAAGGTATGCGGCGAGTTCTTGAGGAGGTTGTTCGACCGATCGGCCGTACCGTTCTCGATTTCCCGGATCTCTTCCCGAATTGCCATGAGGGCATCGCAGAAGCGATCGAGTTCTTCCTTCGATTCGCTCTCAGTGGGTTCGACCATCAAGGTCCCGGGAACCGGAAAGGAGACGGTCGGAGCGTGGAAACCATAATCCATCAATCGTTTGGCGATATCTTCGACGTCCACACCGGCCGTCGCTTTGAAAGGGCGAGTATCGAGAATGCACTCGTGCCCGATGAGTCCCGTCTCGCCGGCATACAGTAACTCGAAGTACCCGTGAAGACGGCGTGCCACATAGTTCGCATTGAGGATCGCAATTTCGGTTGTGCTCTTCAAACCGCCGGACCCCATCAGGCGAATGTATACCCAGGAGATGGGAAGAATAGACGGGCTCCCCCAGGGTGCTGCCGAAACTGTGCCACAGGATTGAGGAATACCGAGGTCGACCACTGGGTGATCCGGCAAGTGCGGGGCGAGGTGCGCTGCCACGCCTATCGGCCCCATTCCCGGGCCGCCGCCGCCGTGCGGGATGCAGAACGTCTTATGCAGGTTGAGGTGGCACACGTCGGCGCCGATCTCCCCTGGCTTGCAGAACCCTACCTGGGCGTTGAGGTTGGCGCCGTCC
>JBDHFY010000286.1:0-7891 GCA_039590195.1 Gemmatimonadota bacterium
GTCGAGTTCCGCGAAGCCTGCTATGAAGTGGATGGCCAGCGACTCGTGGGTCCTGTCGTGCTGGAGGTCCGCCGCGGTGAGACGCTGGTCTGCCTCGGGCGCAGCGGCTCGGGAAAGACGACGACCCTGCGGCTGGTCAACCGCCTGCTGGACCCGAGTCGCGGAACCGTGTTGGTGGACGGCAAGCCCACGACCGACTGGGATCCCACCACGCTGCGCCGGAACATCGGGTACGTGATTCAGGAGGTGGGGCTCTTTCCTCACTTCACCGTGGCCCGCAACGTGTCGGTGGTGCCCCGTCTCCTGGGCTGGTCGGAAGAGCGGGTTTCTACGAGAGTACGAGAATTGCTGGCGTTGGTGGGACTCGAGCCCGAGGACTTCGCCGGCCGGTATCCGCATCAACTCTCCGGCGGCCAGCGCCAGCGGGTCGGCGTCGCCCGCGCGCTGGCGGCCGATCCGCCGATCCTCCTATGTGATGAGCCTTTTGGAGCGGTCGATCCGATCACCAGGGCCGATCTCCAGCAGGAGTTCCGAGGCCTCGCCACCCGGCTCGCCAAGACCGTCGTCTTCGTGACGCACGACGTGCGCGAGGCTCTCGCCCTCGCCGCGCGGGTGGCGCTGTTCGACGGCGGGGTCGTCACGTTCCTCGGTTCGGTGGATGAGTTCCGAGCGACGGACGATCAGAGGGTTCTCGCCTTTCGGAGGTCGCTGTGAGCTTCTTCGACTTCATGGTGCGCAACCGCGCCGAGGTGTGGGTCAGGACCCTCGAGCACCTCATGCTCGTGGGGGCGTCAACCGGAATCGCCGCGGGCGTGGGTGTTCCTTTGGGAATCGCCCTCACGCGCTCGGCGAGGCTACGGGTTCCTGTCCTGGGCACGGCGAACGTCTTTCAGACCATTCCGAGCCTGGCGCTGTTCGGATTCCTGATCCCCCTTCCGCTGATCGGCGGGATCGGCGCCCGCACGGCGATCGTCGCGCTCGTCGTATACGCCCTGTTGCCCATCATTCGGAACACGTACGCCGGCATCATGGGCGTCGACCAGGCGGTGAAGGAGGCGGCAAAAGGGCTCGGCATGACGGATTTGCAGATCCTCAAGGCCGTCGAGATCCCGCTGGCGGTGCCGGTGATTCTGGCGGGCTTGCGAATCGCCACCGTCATCGGCGTCGGCGTGGCGACCATCGCGGCGGCCATCGGTGCCGGCGGACTGGGCGTATTCATCTTTCGCGGCGTTTCGATGGTGAATCACGAGGTGATCCTGGCAGGGGCCGTACCCGCGGCATTGCTCGCCTTGCTCGTGGACGGGGGGCTGCACCTGCTGGAGTGGAGGTTGGATTGGAAGAGACGATAGCCGCCACCCCGCCCCTCTCCGCACCACGGCAGCGCCCGGCCCCCCACTTCCCCCAACGGCAGCCCGTCCCTCCCACCCCTCCCCACCACGGCAGTTCCTCCCGACCCCACTCCGCCCAACGGCTGCTCCCGGCCCCCCCACCATACGGCAGCCCCACCCGACCCATCTCCACCCAACGGCAGGGGCGGCAGAGAGGGATCGGCCGCCGCATCGTGGCACGGGACGATTAGATTCTCCCCACCATGAGACGGAAGGAAGTCGCCAAGCCTATCCCCTGCCGTAGCCCCGGTCCGGCGAGTGCATGGGGCTGCCGTTGGGAGGTGGTGGTGTGGGGGCGCGGCTGCCGTGGTGGGGAGGGGTGCGGCGGGGGGGCTGCCGTGTCGGAGGTGGGGTGGACGGGGCGGCTGCCGTCGCTCCGCAGCATGCGGCGGTGTCTGCTGGCTGGCGCCGTTGTGCTTGCCTGCAGTCCGCGGGAGGCGGTGGTCGTCGGCTCCAAAAACTTCACCGAGTCGGTCATCTTGGGAGAGATCATCGCGCAGGAACTCGAGTATCGCGGGCTCCCGGTGGTGCGGAAGCTCAACTTGGGAGGCTCGTTCGTTTGCCATCATGCGATGTTGGCCGGTGATCTGGATGTCTATGTGGAGTACACGGGAACGGCGTACTCGGCGATCCTCGAGTTGCCGCAAGAGCGCGACCCGCAACGGGTGCGCGCCGTGGTGGACTCCGTGTACGCCGCGCAGTGGGATCTGGAGTGGACGGAGCCCCTAGGATTCGAGAACACGTTCGCCATGCTGATCCGTGGTGAGACCGCCAGGCGGCTCGGGCTGACCAAGATGTCCGAGGCCGTGCCTCACGCCGCGGAGTGGCGTGGAGGATTCGGATACGAGTTCCTGGGCCGCCAGGATGGCTACCCGGGGCTCCTCGACTGGTACGGCCTGAAGCTCAGGGGAACGCCGGCGGGCATGGAGCCGGGACTCATGTACCGCGCGCTGGCCGACGGAACGGTTGACATCGTCGCCGGCAATTCGACCGACGGCCAGATAGCCGCGCTGGATCTGTTCCATCTCGAGGACGACCTTCGGTACTTCCCGCCCTACGAGGCAGCGCCTGTGGTTCGCGGAGCGGCGGTGGAGCGCCATGAGCTGCTACGTGAGGTCTTGCGAGACCTTGGCGGAACGATCACCGCCGACCGAATGCGCCGGCTGAACTATCTCGTGGATGTGGAGCGCCGGGACGTGTGGGAGGTGGTGGGGGAGTTCCTGGACGGCCTGCGAAAAGGATGGGAGAGAACCGCTGCTGCAGGGAGGAGGGAGGAGGGAGGAGGGAGGAGTAGGTAGCAGCCCCCGTCGGGTATGACGTTGGGCACCCTCCTCCCCCCTCCCCCCTCCCTCCTCCCTCCCCTCACCCGAAGCTCACCGTGTCATTGAGCACGACTCCGTTCGCGAGCGTTTTGTGCACGGGGCAGCGGGTCGCGACCTCGGCCAGGCGCTTCCGCTGTGCCTCGGTGAAATCTCCCGAGATCACTACTTCACCGCCGATGTGGTCGATGAGTCTTGTCTTGGGCTCTTCGGAACCTTCGTCGTGCTTGGCATGAATGCGCTCGTGAGTGTAGCCCGCCTGGACCGAGTCGAGCCGAATACCCTTGTGGCGGCAATACAACGCCAGTGTGATACACGTGCACGCTGCCAGGGCGCTCAAGAGGAGTTCGTACGGGTTCGGCCCCGTATCCGTTCCCTGCGTCTCTGGGGGCTCATCGGAACGCCACTCGTGTCGTCCGTCCGCGAGGTGAACCACGGTGCCGGATGTCAGTTCAGCGGTAATTCGTCTCATGCTCTTCGCGACCTCCTGAGCGCGGCGATCGATCGGCTGCACCAACGTTCAATGAATGACTCTGCGCTCGCGGCGCCCCAGAGCACGGGGCGCGACCGCAAAGCGAGCTTGACGCACGAATGGTGATTCGCGGAACTCCGCGCTGGCGACCGCGGTAAGCCAACCTGGGCCCGGACCGCCACCGCGCGACGTTCTCGTTCTTCCAAAGCTACGCCTGCACGATGAGCGGATCATGAGCCTATTATGAAAGGGACTCTGACGACAGTTACCGGTCGCAGGCCGACCGTCGCGCGAAGCAGCTTGGCCCGCTTGACGCGTGACGGGGTTTCTTGGACCTTTCGCTCCTCCCATGAACCGTAACGCCTTCGCCTTCGTGACTGTCTCTATGCTCGCCGGCGCCTCCATCGGTGGTGGTTGGGCGCTTGCTGACGGCGGCTCGAACGTGTTTGGGGTGGGGAAATCTCCGCCGCCCCAGGGGCAGCAGCCGGCCGACACCGTGGATTTGGTGGCGGCGTTGGGGTGCGGTGCCTGTCATGGAGGTCTTCCGGAGTCGGATGTGATCCGTGGTCGGGCTCCCTCGCTCGCGTATGCCGGGCTGCGGTATCAGACCTCGTTCCTCTTTGCGTATCTGCAAAACCCCACTCGAGTGCGGCTTCACATCGGGCGATCCCGAATGCCTTCGTTCCACTTGGACGAGAGGGAACGCCTCGCGCTCGCCCTCTATCTGGAGACGCTCTCGACGATCCCCGACGAGGCATCCGTCCGTCTCCTGAGATCGTGGGACGGTTCCGCGCCGCCGAGCGCGCCCGATGAAGGGCGCACGCTCGTCAGGAGCGAGTTGGGGTGCGTCACGTGCCATACCATAGACGGTGAGGGAGCGTCGCGAGCGATTGAGTTGGCCGAGGTTGGTTCCCGACTCAAGACGGATTGGGTGCGCCGTTACCTCGCCGTCCCCTATGCCTTCGATCCCCGGACCACGATGCCGGCGCTGTTTTATTACCGGCGGGGTGGTCAGGCGCAGCTCACGGACCTGGTCGTGGATGCCGAGCGGAAGCTGCGAGTGGTGACGCTCGACCTCGCGACGGGTAACGAGGCCAGGCGCTTGGAGCAGGAGCGCGGCCTAGAGGTAGCGCGTGCCCGTCATCCCGACGTAACGGCGGAAATGGGCGCGGCGGTTTTTCGAGCGCTCAACTGCGCCGGGTGTCATGAGCACGCCACCGAATCGGGGCAGGAGATCGCCCCTGATCTCTCGAGTGTCGGTGATCGCCTCCGGCCGGAGTGGTTGCGGCAGTATCTGGCACGACCGGTGGCGGTGCGGCCCTTCGGCCTTCATCCCGGCGCCGGGAGCCGGATGCCGGACTATGTCCTGGACTCGACGGAGGTCGACTCGGTCGCGGCGCAACTCGAAGGTCCACGGCCCCGAGCCGACGTCCCCTCGCCGGATACCCTGACCACGTTTCTGAAGGCCAAGGCTGCGGGGTTCTTGCAGCGCAAGTACTCGTGTCTTGGGTGTCACCGTCTGGACGATGAGGGTGGCAGGATTGCTCCGGACCTGTCTTTGACCAGTGTGCGACTGCGGCCGGCCTACGTCCATGCCATCGTTCGCGATCCGCAGGAGGAGGTCCCGGGGACCGTGATGCCGAAGCGGATCATGCAGGAGGACCGCTACGAGCTGATCGCGAGCTATCTGGCGAGCCGGCCGCCACAATCCGGCTCCGAGGTGTCGGGCCAGGATCGGCGAGGCTACGCCTCGCCACTCGATTATGAGTCCGAGCGGTACGGCAGCGATTCGCCTACTGGGGCCGGATTGTACTCTCACTATTGCGCCATGTGTCACGGCCCTGACGGTCGGGGGGACGGTTTCAACGCGCCGTTTCTCCCTGCCACACCGACCCAACACGCCGACAGTGAGCACATGGCTCCGCGACCCGATGATACGTTGTTCGACGGCATTCACGCGGGCGGTCACATCCTGGGTCGAAGCCATCGCATGCCGGCATTCGGCCAAATCCTCTCGTATCCGCAGATTCGCAGCTTGGTGCGCTACATGAGAACGTTGTGCGAGTGTGAGGGACCGGACTGGTCGCGCGACGACGGCCCGCGACGACCGTAGCAGCAGAGGAGACAAGAAGTCAGAAGGTGGCGTAACAGCCGGCCATGCGGGCACCGGGTTCGCGGGTTGTAGAACCCGCACTCGGCCCTCTTGGGGGAGGCGTCCTGAAGGACTCGATCGGAAGCGCCTTGATCGGACGGAGATGGCACGAAAGAAAAAGCCCCGCAGCAAACGGCCGGACCACAAACCCCAGCAGCCTACGGCGCCCGTCGAGGCGACGGGACCCGCTTCTGGGAACACCGAGCCGGCGCCCGGCCAGTCGGCCAGTGCATCCAGGAAACGGGTCCTGGGTGTGGCGGCGGCCGCTCTCGTGCTCGGCGTCGCCAGCTGGGGTGCGTGGTGGCTCGTCGGCGCCGAACCAGGTGAGCGCGTCGAGTTCCCACCTCCCCCTGCCAGTGTGGAGGTGGAAGAGTCACCGGTGACCTACGATGACTTCGTGGGGTCATCGGCATGCGAGGAGTGTCACGAAGAGCAGTACGAAAAGTGGAGCCACTCGACCCACGGGCGCGCAGGTGGCGCGCCGTCCCGCGACGTGATCATTGCGAACTTCGACGGAACGCCCATCCGATTCAAGGATGCCGTGGTCACGCCGTGGATCAATGAACGCGGTGAGTATCTCTTCACCACCGAGCAGGAGGGCAAGGAGGACGTCGTCTTTCGCGTGGACGGGGTCATTGGTGGCGGCCACATGGTGGGTGGAGGAACGCAGGGTTTCGTAACGGCGTTCCCTGACGGCACGGTTCGGTTCCTGCCGTTCGATTTCATTCGGGAGGAGGGGGTGTGGTTCTGCAATACGGACACTCGAGCCGGCGAGGGATGGTATACGATCACTGAGGACATGAAGCTCTCGGACTGCGGTGACTGGCCGCCGATCCGCATCTTGGGAACGGACGTGCGTTACGGGAATTGTCAGGAATGTCACGGCAGCCAGATCAACGTGCGGTTCAATAACGAAGCCGGTTATTTCGAGACCAAAGTCAAGAGCTTCTCCATCAACTGCGAGTCGTGTCACGGTCCCGGCAAGCGTCACGTAGAGCTGGCCGACGACGAAAGCCTCGATGATACCGAGGATCTCGCGATCCAGATCCTGACCACCATCACGACGGAAGAGTCGCTCGAGGTCTGCTTCAGGTGTCACTCGCTCAAGGTTCCGATCAAGCCCGGCTATTTTCCCGGCCACGTCTTGGAGGATCATTATTCGTTGAAGACCGCACTGATCGGTGACAGGCCATTCTTTCCGGATGGCCGCATCCGTAGGTTTGCGTATCAGCAAAACCATCTCTACAGCGACTGCTATCTGAGCGGCTCGATGACTTGCGTCGATTGTCACGAGCCCCACAGCATGGAGTACTGGGACATCTACGGCCAAGCGCTCGAGAGCCGGTTCTCGGACGAGCAGTGTCTCGACTGCCACCCGAGCAAGGCGGAGGACATTCCGCAGCACACCTACCACGAGCCTGACTCGGAGGGGAGCGTGTGCGTGGCATGCCACATGCCCTATCTGCAGCATCCCCTCCTGGGGCGTGAGCTGCGGTTTGCACGCTCCGATCACACCATTCCCATTCCGCGACCCGCCTTTGACGACCGGCTCGGCATCGAGAATGCGTGCGCTCCCTGCCACGAGGACATGACACTCGATTCGCTGGAACGGGCGACCACGGCATGGTGGGGTGAGCTCAAGCCACATAAGGACATCATCACGGGGCTCGTGGAAGCTGCTCAGGGCGAGCGGCCCGCGACCGACATTCCGCTGCTTCCCGAAACGCCACATCCGATCGCCCAGGTCGCCGCCCTCAACCACCTCTTCGAGGAGTACCTCTTCCCCAACATGCGGCGCGTCCAGCGGGACATCATGGAGTCACTGCTCCAAATGACGGAAAGTCCGGACCTGGACGTGATGGCGGTCGCCCTCGCCGCCCTCCACTTTGCGAGGGGGGAAGACCCGGAGATTCGAACCTTCCTCGCCGACAAGCTGCGCGCCCTCGGTGACCGGGATGGACCGGTGCGCCAGCGGTGGGTCGTCACCTTTGGATATTTCGGGGATTCCTATCGGACGCGCGGAGAGTTTGGCAGGGCCATCACGGTGTACCGCAAGGCGCTCGAGATCCTGCCGCGTCACGCCGGGATCCTGCACAATCTGGGTCTGGCGTATCGGAGCACCGGAGACTACCCGCACGCCGTCGAGTTCTTCGAGCGCTCAATGGAGATTGATCCGGGCCAGCCGCTGGCATTCATCAACCTCGGCCTGGTGCTGGAGGCTCAGGAAAAACCGGAGGATGCCATCACGGCGTACCGCAGAGCGCTCGAGATCAACCCAGGCGAGGCACTCGGGTATTTCAACCTGGGGAATGTGTATCTCAAGCAAGACCAGTTCCGCCAGGCCATCGAATCGTACCGGCTGGCGGTGTTCTACAATCCGACTCTCGCCCTCGGGCACTACTACCTCGCCCGGTCGTACATCATGGAGAACGAGCTGGAAAACGCGCTGCAATCCGTGCGCACCGCCCTGGAGCTGGATCCCAACAACCGTGGAGCGCAGGAGATGCTGCGGGATTTGGAGAGAACGGTAGGAGGCACGTAGGGGCGCAGCATGCTGCGC
>JBDHFY010000287.1:0-5409 GCA_039590195.1 Gemmatimonadota bacterium
CGCGTCTAGTCGCTCCCGCCGCTCAGGATGTCCGGGGCCGGGGTCGTGCTCCAACGACGACGAGTGCCAGATGACGCTGACCGCCATTAGCGCGCCACGGTCCTACGCCTCGTTCCGGTCAGAGAATTCACGCTTGAGTCGCTCGAGGTCTTGAAAATTCGACCGGATATCGGCTCGCAGCTGCCTCAGGTGACGGAGGTACCACCTCCAGGAAACATAGACGGCGACGGCAGCGGCCCCGAAGCCGGTGCCCCACAACATGAGCCCCAACCGGCCCGACCACAGCCCCGCAAGGAACAACAGCACCGCATCGAGCGAGAGAAAGCCAACCGCTACCGTGGTGATGATCCGGCCCGGTTGCCGTTGGAGCTTGATGTCGCGGCCCATGTCAGGCCAAGGTCATCGCGCCGGTTTGTGCCACGCCGGAAACCGCCACTCCGACTTAGCGAACCGGGCGGCGGCGCGCCGGAAGGATGATCATTGGAGCACCGTCCGGGACCCCGAGTTTCTCGAGCGTTTGGTCCTCATCGTGCAGCAACGCACCTCGGTACTTGACCTCGTACATCCCGGGATCAGCGTTCTGTCTTCCCGCCTGCACCAGGCCCACCGTCTTTACCTGCCGCACCGTGAGGGATGGAGTCACGCCGAGGCGGACGGTGTCCCACACGTCGGTGACGCAGACTCGTAGCGTCATTGGCGCGTCAATTGTCATGTGGCGCCCTGCCCTTCCTCTGCGGAGGGAAGGGTCGTAAAGAATCTGCCGATGGCCTGATCGAACAGGAGCGAGGACGCTCGGACGCGGGCGCCATGTGGAGCTTCCAGAACGGCAAGCGCGATTTCTTCGCCTCCCTGACCGCGAAACGAGGCGTGCGTGCCGGTCTCGTGCTCGAGGAATACGCCGTACTGTGGCATCCGCTCTGCGAAGAAGCTCTTCGCGCGCTGCAGCACCTCGGCGGGCGGAAGGGAAGTGAGCATTTCATGCATCATGTGAAACAGAAACCTCTCATGGGACAATCGCGAAGGAGCCGGGGCCGGTCGACGCGCCCCATGACAGAAGATAATCCACGACACTTCCGGCGAAAGCGCCTAGAATTCCAGCGTCACTCTTCGCGGACCATCTCCGTGCGGGCGGCCATCCAGCGGTTGAGCAGCAAGAGCCCAACCAACACGACGGCGAATTGCGCGAGCACGGTACCCACATTGCTGACGCCGAACGGGTTGAGCCAACCATCACGCGCCGCGTTCCAGGATTGCACCAACCACCACCCCATGAGGAACAGTGCCTCGAGGGGAACGACGAACGTAATCACCGCGTCCCACCAGCTTCCCACCCTGATGTCCGAATGTTCGTGATTCAAGTGCTCGTCGCGGAACTTCTTGACGCCAGACCCGATAACCGCGATCGCAAAGAACAACCCCGAGACCATCAAGGCCACCGCCCAAACCCAATCTTGATTGTGAAGCACCTGGAGTGATATGGCCGACGGGATCCCCAACAGGAAACCCACAACGCCGACCATCCGGATCGCCCGCGAGCGTTCCAGACCGGCATCCACCAGCACGCGCGTGGCCAGTTCGAGCATCGCCATCAGGCTCGTGAACGCAGCGAAGGAAAGGGCCAAGAAGAACAGCACCATGAAGAACCCGCCGAAGGGCAGCCGGGCAAAGAGCTGCGGCATCCACACGAACGTCAGGCCCTCGTTCCCGGCGCCGAAAATCGTGTTCTGCATCAGCTCGGACGAAAGGCTCTCACCAGACTGGATCGCGGCTGAGAGCTCAGGGTAGGCGCTCAGCGCGTTCGGATCGGACTGGAGGTTGGCGACGAGTTGCGGCACGACGGAAAAAACGGTACACAGCACCATGATACCGGCCAACAGCGACACGATGTTGTTGGCGGTCGGCACGATGAAGGCGTTCAGCGCCGTGTCCTCCTGCTGACGGAGATACACCGCGTAACAGAGCACGAGACCCCACCCCGCCCCCGTATCCCACGCGTTCTGCGTCAGCGCCTGGACCCAGATCTCTGCGTTGGCCAGCGCGCCCAGGTCAACCGAAAAGAGATACGCAAGTCCGTCCGAAGCGCCCGGGAGTGTCACCGCTCGGCCGGCGAGCAACACCACCAGTACCAGTAGGGAGGGCATGAGCACCTTTGCCACCTTCTCAATGCCGCGCACACCCCGGGAGACGATCACGACGCCGATTCCGATGGCCACACCGTGCGTCAAGACAGGCCAAAAGGACGTCGTATACGATTCCCAAAAGGCGCCGGGCACACCTCCCGGAATCTCGCCAAGCACCGATGCCACCAGGTATCGAATCGTCCAGCCCGCCACGACGGAGTAGTAGAACATGATGGCGGACGCCACGAACGCGATGAACGCCCCCATCCACGCCCACCGTGGCCCAAGCATCTGCATGAATGCCTTGACCGGCCCGCCCCGAGTCTTCCGCCCAATACCGAACTCCACGAGGATGAGTGGAATGGACCAGAGAAACAGAAAAACGACCCAGGCCACCAGGAACTCGCCACCTCCGTTTTGGGCGGCGATGCGTGGAAAACGCCAGATGTTGCCGGTCCCGACCGCCATGCCCAGCATGGCAAAGATCATCAGCAAACGGGACGAGAAGGCTTCTGGTTTTCCGGTCACACGTCCTCCATGTCGGGTACTGTGGGGCAACAGCGTATGGTGGCTTAGTTGAGAACGGCTTCGAGCCGCTCAAGACACGCTGCGAACGACAGGTCGGCACCCACAACCTCATGGGCCAACCGGTGAGCCGGATCCACCTGCCCGCGACTCATCAGATGCAAGACGAAGCTGCCGGCGCGCGGGTTCCGCCACCAGTCCTCGTTATAGCGTTCTCTCAGGGTTGCAGCCAAGCCGGCTTCGAGCTGCCACGCCCGAAGATAGCGGGCCGCGTAAAACCCCGCATCGACGTCGTTGAGGTAGTTCTCGGGCTGGTACCGGAAGCGGGTCGCCCGCGTCAAGCGTTCCGCGTACTCGTCTCCCACAGCATCGAGGTCACTCCGGTGGAGCACCAGCTCATACGTGAGTTTGGCGGCATAGCGCCGCAACAGATGGAGCTCGCTGATGGCGAGATCGACAACCAACTCCCGGGCGTTCTGGTGGCCGATATCCGTGTAGCGAGTCAGCCAGGTGGGCTGCAACGTGAGATGATCCCACAACATCGCAAACCCTTCGGTGACCGAATTGTCACCCAGCCACCGCGCCGTGAACGGCAAGGCCGGATCGACTGATGCGAAGTGCATCGCGTGACCGAGCTCGTGCCAAAACGTTCGGTAGTCACTGTGACCACCACTGGGCCGAAGCACCAAATAGACCTCTCCCGGCACTTGCACCGGCACGCAAAACGCTCTCGGTTGCTTGGCCGGCCGCTCCTCCGTGTCAAAATGAACACGCCCGGACTGTGTGGCATCCAATCCCATCTCGCGCATCTGCGACATGGCGATCTCGACCATCCGATCCGGGGCAAACGCGCTGTCGTACTGGTCGGCCCGAAACGTCCACGACGTATCCGATCGAAGGATCTCCGCCAGCCCAACACCCATTCGCCGGCGGACCAGGTGGGCAAGAACCTCGCTGTACATGTCGGCGGTATCGGCCAGGAATTTCTCCGCCGAACGTCCCAAGGCGTCGAGATCGATACCTGCGAGCGCGCCAACAGCTTCGACGTAGTCACCTATCCCCAGAGCCTGGACTTCGTCACGCTCCACCAGCAACCGCTCCTTGTGAATCGGAGTGAGTGCCGCAACACCCATGTGGGTGCGCGCCTCATCGAGAGCCGTCCGAAACGCACGATCCGGAGAGTTCGCCAGCTCGATCGGTACGCGCAGGTACGGGACCTCGCGATCACACGCGGTGACAACGGCATCCCGCTCCCAGCTCAACTGGCGCTCCTCGAGGGACGCCACTTTCCGCCCGATCCGGATGCCAAGGACCCACTCCAAGAGGACGTCCGAACCGCTCCTCCGGGCCACCGAAAGCGCCTCATCACCTCCAACCGCTTCGTGCCGTTCGTAGATCGCCCGAAACTCGGGTTCAGTCTTCAGGCCTGCTCCCGTCAGGTAATACTCCCGACCCAACTCCTGATGCATGGTCTCGCCAGCGGCCACCAGTTCTTCGAGCTTCACGGCGCGAGACGCTCCTCGAGATACGTCGCCAGGCCGTCCACCGAAACCCGCTCCTGCTCCAGGGTGTCACGATCGCGCACGGTCACCGTTCGGTCTTCCATGCTCTGGCCGTCCACCGTGACGCAGAACGGCGTGCCCGCCTCGTCCTGCCGCCGGTAGCGCCGGCCAATCGAACCCCCATCGTCGTAGAAGGCCGGAAAGAGCCGGCGAAGGTCATCGTGGATCTGGCGACTGAGCTCCGGCATCCCGTCCTTCTTCACCAACGGGAACACTCCCACCTTGATGGGGGCAATGGCGGGGTGAAAGCTCATGACGGTCCGCTGGTCTCCCGCGACCTCCTCCTCCCGATAGGCATCGACCATCGTCACCAGCAACATGCGCCCCAAGCCAGCGGACGTCTCGACGACGTAGGGGACGAACCGCTCTTTGGTCACCGTGTCCAGGTATTCGAGTTTCTTCCCCGAGTACTCCTGATGCCGTGACAAATCAAAGTCGGTCCGGTTGTGAATGCCCTCGAACTCCTGCCAGCCGAACGGGAATTCGTACTCGATGTCCTCCGCCCGTTTGGCGTAGTGCGCCAGCTCGTCCGGACCGTGAGGATGAAACCGCAGTTTCTTCTCGGTGATCCCGAGATCCACGTACCACTGCATGCGTTCCGCTCGCCAAAACTCGAACCACTTCTCGTCCTCTCCCGGCTTGACGAAGAACTGCATCTCCATCTGCTCGAATTCACGGGTGCGGAACACGAAGTTCCCGGGCGTGATCTCGTTGCGAAACGCCTTGCCGACCTGCGCGATCCCGAACGGGATCCTTTGGCGGGCGGCCTGCATCACGTTGAGATAGTTGACGTACATTCCCTGCGCCGTCTCCGGACGCAAATAGATTTGCGACGCCGAATCTTCGACGGGACCCATGAAGGTCTTGAACATCAGGTTGAACATGCGGGGCTCGGTCAGCGTGCCCTTGTTTCCGCACACCGGACACTGAGCGCCCTCCGTCCCAGGTTGGCCCTTGATGCGCTCGTCGTCATCTCGAAACCGATTCTTGCACGTTTTGCAGTCCACCAATGGATCGGTGAAACCCGAGACGTGACCCGAGGCCTCCCACACGCGGGGATGCATCAAAATGGCGGATTCGAGCCCCTCGATGTCCGACCGGGCATGAACCATCGACCGCCACCAGCGCTCCGACAAGTTCTTCTTGAGCTCGACACCAAGGGGCCCGTAATCCCACACGGACCCCAAGCCGCCGTAGATCTC
>JBDHFY010000288.1:0-6000 GCA_039590195.1 Gemmatimonadota bacterium
GGGAGTAGAATGGACTAAGGTCGTAAGTTGTTGAGCATCCCGCGATTCGAAGTCGGATTGTCCCCCCAAAGTCAAGCCGCGCTGTCCATTTACTCGATCGGCGCGGTTCCGAGGTTGTATGATCGGGCTTTGGGTGGTCGGGTACAGGGAGGGTTGGAGAGATGAGGATCCTCAAGAGATGCATCGTGACCACAACAGTCTTCCTGATCGTGGTGAATCCCCTCATGGCGAATCCTGATTCGCCGACCGCCAAGCCGAGGAAAGCCGCTGCGAAGAACATTATCATCATGATCAGCGACGGCTGGGGCTTCAATCACCTGGAAGCCGCCAGCTACTACAGATACGGCAAGGATGCCCGACAGATCTTCAACAGATTCCCCTTCACCTATGCCACGAGCACCTACATGGCCTACAGGAATGTGGCCGACCCATGTTATGGCCATGGATATGACCCACAGGCGGCCTGGAGCGATTTCGGCTATGTAGAGTCCTGCTACACCGACTCGGCAGCCGCGGCAACGGCCGTCTCGACCGGCGTGAAGACGTACGGGGGGGCAATAGGCGTCGATCTGGACCGGCAACCCTTGATCCACGCTCTCGAGATTGCCGAGAAGAAAGGCAAGGCGACGGGCGTGGTTACCAGTGTCGAGTGGACCCACGCCACCCCGGCCTCGTTTGTCGCTCACAACGTGAGCCGCAACTTCTATGCACTCATCGCCCAGGAGATGGTCTATGACAGCGCTACCGATGTGATCATGGGCTGCGGGAATCCCTGGTTCAGCAAAGATGGCGCACCGCTGACCAGGCCCAACACCTTCAAATACGTGGGCGGCGAGTCCGTGTGGAATGACTTGGTGGCGGGGACCGCCGGCGGCGATGCCGATAGCGACGGTGTGGCCGATTCCTGGCTTCTGGTTCAGACGCGGGCCGAGTTCCAGGCGCTGGCCAATGGTCCTACCCCCAAGCGCGTCATGGGTACGGCGCAGGTGTATCAGACCCTCCAGCAGCAGCGGAGCGGTGATGCGCGTGCGGACCCGTACGTCGTACCTCAGATCGATACCGTTCCAACGCTGGAAGAGATGACCAAGGCGGCCCTCAACATCCTGGACGACGATCTCGATGGACTGTTCCTCATGGTCGAGGGCGGTGCGGTCGACTGGGCGAGCCATGCGAATCAGTCGGGACGGATGATTGAAGAGCTGATCGACTTCGAGAACGCGGTGGAAGCCGTGGTCGCCTGGGTCAGGATGAACAGCAATTGGGGGGAGACCCTTCTGATCATCACCGGCGACCACGAGACCGGTTATCTTACCGGTCCCGGCTCCGATCCTGGCTGGCAACCCATCGTGAACAACGGTGCCGGGAACTTGCCAGGTATGGAGTGGCAAAGCCGCAATCACACGAACAGCCTGATAGCGGTCTCCGCCATGGGCAGCGCAGCCAGGCTGCTGCAGCGTTACGCCGACGAGGACGATCCGGTCCGCGGTCCCTACGTGGACAACGCGGAGTTGGCTCTGGTCATCTTCTCAGCCATGGGCGTTCGAGGGGAACTCTCGGTACCGTAAAGCTCTTCAAACGTCTGGACGTTGACAGCGGTAGAGAGCCCCTTTGCGCTCTCTACCGCTCTGCCAGCCCAGAGACCGTGGTCCCCAGAAAGGGGACGGGGATTGTCCGCAGTTCATCTCCAGGGACGGAAAACGATGCGGGGAGAATCTTCCGCAAGCCAGCCGTCCGTGTTCTCTCGGGTTCGTTATCGCCGGGGCTTCGAAGACTAGCTTCCGCCCAAGCGAAAACCGACTAAGACTCCGACGTAGACCCCCCCTGCTTCGAGGTCGACACCCCGGATCTCAACCTCCGCCCTCGAGTATCGCAGATCGACGCCTCCCCTCTCCCGCGCGCTTGATCTAAGCGGCGCAATGACGCCCTGCCAGGCAACCCTACTCATTGTGGACCTGTAGCAGCTCAGCGTCTACCCGGTCCACGCCTCGATCCGCCGCGGCCACTCGGCGGCCTCGTCGGCGTCCATGGGGCCGACACGGTGCCGTTGGCCGTCGGTCAGGCGATGGAGTCTCGTGCCGAGTTGCTGACGGAGGACACGATTCTCCTCTTGGTGACACTCAGCGGCCCGCTGCTGGTGCTGGTTGACCCAGCCCGCCAGGGATGCAAGAAGAACGTGCCAGGGTCGTAAATTGTTGAGCATCCGGCGCTTCTACGGCGGATGAGTTGTTGGACCCTACGGTGTCGACCCCGCTCTTCAGAGGCCGATCGGGATGCAGCCGTATGGTCTACCATGTGTCGATGGAACGCTTTTCATTCGCCGAAGAGATCGCACACGCGATCACCCACGGCATCGGTCTGCTGCTGAGCATTGCCGCTCTCGTGATACTCGTGGTCTTCGCCAGTCTGCGCGGAGACGCGTGGCACATCGTTTCAACGAGTATCTACGGAACGACGCTGATCCTGCTGTACACCGCCTCCACCGTCTACCACGCCCTGCCGCTCTCGCGCGCCAAGGGAGTCTGGTTGCTCCTCGACCACGCTGCCATCTACTTGTTGATTGCGGGCACCTACACGCCGTTCACGTTGGTCAACCTTCGCGGTGGGTGGGGGTGGTCGCTGTTCGGCGTGGTCTGGGGATTGGCCGTCGTGGGAGTCGTCTTTGAAGCCGTGGCGAGGCAGCGTTTGCGGATGTTGTCTCTCGTGTTGTATCTCGGACTCGGCTGGCTCGTCGCCATAGCCGTCAAGCCGCTCTTGAACGCCGTAGACACCGGGGGTGTGATTCTCGTGGCGCTGGGGGGGCTGGCCTACACCGGCGGTATCGTCTTCTACCGCTGGCGTGAGCTACCCTACAATCACGCCGTCTGGCACGTCTCCGTGCTGGTGGGAAGCGCCTGCCACTTCTTCGCGATCCTGTTCTACGTCATACCCGGGGCCGTGGGGTAAGGGCACACCGGTGAGACGGTATTCAGGGGCCAGATGATCAGAATCGGATAGCGGGAATGCGACGCGCACGCGGGTTCATCGATTTGGTGTTCGACGTGGTCGACGAGACAACCAATCTCATCGAGCGGACACATGATGCGGTCGTGGAGCGGTCGGCGCGGCGGTTTGCGCCAATCGGACCTGCCAAGACTCCGGCCAAGGTCGTCACAAGCATCCAGACGGCCATATCAGGGGGCGTGTTCGAGTCGATTCGGGTGATCAACGGAATCACCCGCTCTACGGTGAATGCCGTCGCCGACGTCGCCGAAGCCGGCCTCGATCAAGCGTCCGACCCTGACGACCTCGAGCTCGCGACACCCCTCAGTCCAACCGCGGCAGGAACCGCGAGCTGGTACGTCGACTATCTGCAGTCGTCCCTCAACGGTTTTTGGGGCGACTATTTAAGCCGGCGGAAGAGCCGCCTCGACCTCGGAATGACAGTCCGCCTCCACGGGAGGCATCTCCCTGCCACACCGGAGGTTTTTGCGGCGGCGTTTCCAAATCCGACGAACAAAGTCTGCGTTTTCGTGCATAGTCTGGCCGCGACCGAGTGGCTGTGGAGCCGGTCCTCGGAGGAACACTACGGCGATCCCGATGTGACCTTCGGCACGCGGCTTCGCGACGATCTCGGCTTCACGCCGATCTATCTACGATATAACACCGGCCTGCACATCTCCGAGAACGGGCGTGCGTTGGCCACGCTGCTCACCGAAGTGCTGGACGCGTATCCCGTGCCCATCGAAGAGACCGTGCTCGTCGGACACAGCATGGGCGGTCTGGTCGCTCGAAGCGCCGCGCACTACGCGCGCGAGCACGGCGAGCGCTGGGTCGAACACCTCCGTCACGTCGCGTGTATCGGCACGCCGCATCTTGGGGCGCCGCTCGAGAAGGCCGTGAACCTGCTTACCGGGGCGCTGAGAATAGTCGAGGTAGCGGGCGCGCAAGTTCCGGCCGAGCTGCTCGATAGCCGCAGCGCCGGTGTCAAGGACCTCCGCTACGGCTACACCGTCGATGAAGAATGGGCCGGAAAGGATCCAGACGAGGTGTTTGCCGATGCCCGACGCAACGTGCCGCTCGTCGATGGGGTCGGGTACTACTTCCTGGCAGCGACGATCTCGCGCGACCGGGATCATCCGGTCGGCAAGCTGCTCGGTGACCTGCTGGTTCGGCTGCCAAGCGCGTCCGGTGAGGCGCCCGAGCCCGCCCGCCGGGTCCGTTTTTCGAGCGGGGCGGTGTTCACGGGGATGAGTCACGCCTGCATCGTCAACCATCCCGACGTCTACGAGGTGTTGCGCGACCTGTTGGCGGCACAGCGATTCGATGGAAAACGGAGGCCCGCCACCACCGAGTTGAAACGCCGATTTTGATGCGATTTCGAATGTGGCGGGGTAGCCTGTGGGGCACCCGGGAGACCGGTCCAATACTGCCTCGAGATGGCCGGCGGCGACTCCGGGATCGATCGTGGTTTCCCGGTCTCACGGGGTCAATTCTGGCCATGCCCCGGGCGAGCGACCTCGAGGAATTCGCCGATGACGACGAGCGCTGATGTGCCCGGAACACGGGTGCTCTTATCGCGTGTCCGGGACCCGCGAGGGAGCAGTTATCGACCGGGGGCGGCCCCGCCGGGTGCATTTATCGAGCTGAATCGCGTCGCCGAGTGCATTTGAGGGGCACGATTCGGGCTTCCGGGGGCGTCGAGCGCCCGGGGTGCCCGTGAGCTGCAGACAGCCAAGGCACTACGGGAGAGTAAGTTAGGCCCCGAAGGCCGGTCCTGACGCGCCTCCGAATTAGGGCTTCCCCGGCCCAATCGTGCCGGTGGTATGCCGGTTGGCTGGTTGGCCGCCGGATCCGGCTCAGATCGGCAGTTGAAATGCACCCGGAGCTGGCGATTGTGTGCCGCATGTCCACATCCAAAGACGATATGCGGCTAAGATTCGGCTGGAGAGAGAGCTGCCAGTCACGGAGCCCGTCGCCTAAACCTGTCCCCTTTTTCTGTCCGGTTGACACAATCCCACACGACCCATATTCTTGGGCGCGGGTTCCCGGGTCGCAATCAATCGTACAGAAACGACTTTTTGCCCTTGCCGAAGCCGAGCCCCAAGTGAGTCTGCTTGGGCACCGTCCCTGACCCGTTTTGGAGTCATGGGCCGGGAACTCGAGATCGTGCTCCCGGGAGAGGGAGCGAGGAGTTAGAGATGGGAACGAGACTGTATGTTGGCAACCTGCCCTTCAGCGTGGACGAGTCCTCGCTACGTTCGCTCTTCGAGCAGAACGAGCGCAAGGTCGTGGAGGTCAAACTCATCACCGACCGTGACACCGGGCGCCCTCGTGGGTTCGGGTTCGTCGAGATGGGCAACAGCGAAGACGCCGACAAGGCCATCCGAGAGCTGAACGGCTACGAGGCGGCGGCGGCAGGTACTGATCCAGTCACCGCGGTAACCGCGTTGACCAAGTGAACGAGGGCGCCCATGGTGGGCGCCCTTTTTCTCTTCGGGAAAAGGGGTCAGTTCCCGCCGTCGGCGCAAGACCCGCACCCCCATCGGTTTCCCATCCTGTCCGTGCCGGCGCAGAGGATGTCAGGAACCAACTAAGATCGGTCCTGGGTGAGCAAGACTGCTCGGTCTGGGAACAAACGGCGCCACCTCGGCGATCCGCTTCCGCTCGGTGCTATTCTGCAAGCGTTGGTTAAGGGGGCGAACCTCCGGGGGGCGGATCTTAGCGGGGCAACTGGCATCAGCGCAGAGGAAGGACTGAGAAGTGAGTGAGCACCTTGTGCCGATGGTCGTCGACGAGACCGACCGGGGAGACCGGGCCTACGACATCTATTCCCGTCTCCTGAAGGACAACATCGTCTTCATCGGCGTGCCCATCGATGACTCCACCGCCAACCTGGTCATCGCCCAGCTTCTCTTCCTGGAGGCCGACAACCCGGACCGGGACATCTCAATCTACATCAACGCCCCCGGGGGGTCCGTGACGGCAGGCCTGGCCATCTACGACACCATGCAGTTTGTCAGG
>JBDHFY010000289.1:0-5370 GCA_039590195.1 Gemmatimonadota bacterium
CCGCGGCCTGGGTCCCTTCATCGAGGCGACCTATGTCTACGACATCCTCGACAACCCGGTGTCGGTATCGCACGAGACCACACCGACGACAAACCTGGTCACGCAGTTCGCCTACGACGCCAACGAGAACCTGGTGGAGGTCACCCAGCCCGAGGGGAACACGCACGAGTGGTCGTGGGACGAGCGCGACCTGCCGTTGACGAGGACGGTGGGAGCCTCAGGCCTGCGAGGTGGAGTGCCTGCGGTCTCCGCCTACGAGTACGACGGCAATGGCAACATGACGCGATACACCGACCCTCTCAACGAGCTGGTGGACGTCGACTACGACGGGTTCGATAGATCCGCGAGGACGACGGACCGCATCGGCAACACGGTAGACTCCTTCTACGACCCGGTGAGCAATGTCACCCGTTCCCTCTACCGTGGTCCCATCGGCGGCTCCACACCTGCTGACCGTTCGGGCACCTCCAATAAAGACCTTGCCGAGACTCTGTATCTCTACGATGAGCAGAACCGGCCGTTCCGCAGCGACCGTACCCTTTTCGTTCCCGTGGGCGTCGTGCCAGCCCGCAGCCCCATTCTCACGGAGGGGCCGCTGGTCCTCGCTGATGGCGCGATTAACACCGCGTGGGAGTATGACCGGCTGTCCCGGCTGAGCTTTGTGACACGAGACAGCGGGGCGATGACACGGACGGACTACGACGGTGCGGGGAGGGCGATCCTGGCGACGCTCCCGGCGAACGCCGAGGTGTGGACCTATACCTACGATGACGCCTCCAACCTGATCGAGACGAAGGAGGTCGAGAATCCTTCGAACGCTGCGGGCGGGCCACCGGCCGAGACTTTCCTCACCACCGCCTTTCACGACGCCCTGGGGCGCACCACCATGGTGGTCGACAACCTGGGGCAGACCGCACGGGTGGAGTACGACAGCCTGAACCGTGTCGTCGCGACGAGCGGCCCGCGGGGTCCCGACGGCGGCACGATCAACCGCCGCTCTGCAGGGCGCGAGACCGATACGATCCCCATAAACGCGCCCGGCAATGTCGCCAAGTTCACCTACGACGGTGCGGGGCGGTTGCTGACCACCGTGCAGATCCTGACTCCCACGGGCGAGGGGGACGGAACACCTAACCCCACCCCGGATACCTCCAACACATTCAACGCCGACGGCCTCATCACCACGACCACCGTCTGGGACGACAACTCGCTGCCCATCGTGAGACTGGACGACCGCGACAATCAGACTACCTACTCCTACGACAATCTGAACCGCCTGGTCGAGGTGATGGCCGACGACGAGACCGTCACGCAGTACAGCTACGACCCGATGGGGAACGTCACGGCGGTCACCGATGCGAATGGGTCGGATTTCCTCAACACCTACGATGCCGCGCACCGGCTCATCGCCGTGGAGGTCACAACACTAGCAACCGGCGTCGTGGGAACCACCGAGCAGAGCTTCGAGTACGACGGGCTCAATCGCCTGACCCTCGCCATGGACAACAATGACCCCGCCGATCCCGACGACGACGTGACGACCACGCGATTCTACGACTCCCTGTCGCGTCTCATCGAGGAGGGCCAGCAGATCGGCAGCGGCGCGGGGGTGGAGGTGCTCACCACCGATTACGGTTGGCTGGCGGGGGCCCTGTTGACCGACCTGACTTACCCGGACGGGCGTCACATTCAGATGAGCTACGACGGCGCGGAGCGGGTGACGTCCATCGTCGACCTTGACCCCACGGCCCCCGAGGGTGCGACCTTCGACTACTTCGGCCTCGGCCGCGTCCACACCCGAACCTACAACAACGGGCTGGTGTCGACGATGCTGGACGATACGGGCACCGACATCGGTTACGACGGGGTGAAGCGGATTACGTTGCTCCGCCACGTCGACCCGGCTGCCGGCAGCCAGCACGCCGCCTTCGAGTACCGCTACGACCGAGCCAGTAATCCGACCTCGCACCGCCGCCTGCACCACGGAGACGGTACGGGCAACTTCATGGGGGAGATCTACGCCTACGACTCGGCCCATCGGTTGACCTCGTTCGAGGAGCGGTTCCTGGACGTCGATCATCTGGGAATCATCCTCGTCCCTCCGGTCCCACCCGTCGACGCCATCGACTGGACCCTCGACGGCACCCACAACTGGGCGGAGATGACCCGCAACGGCATCGCCTACGCCTCGACGCCCAACAACCGCAACCAGTATGCCGAGGCCCAGAGCGGCGGGGTGGCAACCGACGACGGCGTGCTGGACGACTTCCGCGACGAGATCGGGGATGGCGTTGCGAACGGTCTCAACTTCGCCTACGACGAGAACGGGAACCCGCGGGAGGACGGCTACAACGCGCTGTCGTTCGACGCCTTCAACCGGCTCATCCGCGGGGAGAGGGACGACGGCTCCGGCACCCTGGTCGAGATCGCCCGATACACCTACGACGCATTGGGCCGACGGGTGTCGCGGGTCGCCGAGTTGGAGCCCGGTGTCACCGAGGCCCGCCGTTACCTCCACGCGGGCTCGGCGGTCATCGAGGAACGTGAACTGGTCGATGGAGAGGTCGCCCGCCAGATCGTCTACGGCGGAGGCCCGTTGTGGCAGGTGCGCAATGACGGCTCCTCCCAGTACTTCCTGGAAGACCCGATGGGGAGCGTCGTGGCGCTGTTCGACGGGGACGTCGTAGAACGCGTCACCTACGACCCCTACGGCAAGCCGCAGTTCGAGTCACCGGGCAACGTTGCACTCACCGACGCATCGGGCAACTTCGCGCCCTCCAGTCAGTTCAGCAACAGGCTTCTGTGGCACGCGCTGTGGTACGACCCGGAGCTGGGGGCGAGGACGGACGATGTACTCACCGACTGGGGCGGGTTTTACTTAACCAGCATGCCGGATGAGAGAAAAATTATTTCTGCGTGGCGGGAGTTCGATGATAGTAGGAGGTACCAGGTCGGCGTAGACGGCTCCCACACCCTGTACCTCAGCCCCAACACCGGTCGCCGTTTAGGCCGCTTCCAGATGATGCTTGAGGTCCCGATGCACGACACCCCGCGTCGTGTTCGGAGTCGTCGGGCAGCACCTTGATCGCCACGGTGCGGTCGAGTTGAGTGTCATTCGCGAGATACACCTCCCCCATCCCGCCCGCGCCGAGCAGCCGGACGACCTCGTAGCGTCCGAGCCGGGTGCCGGGTGAAGTAGTCCAGCGAGTTTGAGAATGTCGGATCGGCACTTTCTCGCCACGTGTAGAAGCTGTCAAACGGGTGCAGGGAATCGGTGCCGGACTGTAAGATAAGTGCTTGAGGAGGAAGGGCCAACGCGACATGCCCTTGCCGCCAAAACTCGCTGGACCACTACACCAGAGACAATCGAAACGGGAGCGGGTCAGCTACGGCGAACTTCGTTCATTGCGGCGGCGCGCCACGAGTAGGGCACGAATCACCACCATCAGGATAAGCAGCAGGGAGATTCCAACGGGGGAGAGAACTGGAATCCGAGGGGGTGGTGGCGCCTCGACGACCTGGTGCTCGAAGGCGCCGAGATCGACGATCCGGTTGGCGATCCGCTTGTTGCTGTCGTAGTCGAACGCGGGCAGCGGCTGCACCCCGGACGCGGAGGCATCGGTGTCGGCGTCGTTGTCGCCGGCGTCGACGCTCCGCGAGCCCACGCGCAGTCGCAGATCGCCGTAGTCATCACCCACGCCGTTCCAGAGGCCGTCAGGTCCAGGCGAGGGATCGCGCTGAAACAGCGGGTCATCCGCGAAGTTTCCGATCCCGCCGAAAGATCCCGTCCAGCCAGCCAGACAGGTGTGATTGACTTCGACGGCATTGCTGAGATTGTTGAATATCTGGGCCTGCTCTCCCCCGCCAGAGCTGTCGCGGTTGCCCCAGACGATGTCATTGGTCAACACGGCCAGCACGCCTGCGTAGTTGAACACTCCGCCGCCCCGGTTACCTGCGTCGTTCTGCACGAGCGTCGAGTTCGTCAGGGTCAGCGTCGAAAAATCACTGTGGATCGCGCCCCCTTCGCCCGTGGCCGTGTCCCCGACCAGAACGCAATTGACGAGGGTGGCCGTGGCGTTGAAGTTGTCGATCGCGCCGCCCCACCTGGAGGCGGCGTTGCCGGCAAGGAGGCAATCGACCAGCGAGACCGTGCCGCCGTTGTTGTGGATCGCGGCGCCACGAGACGCGGAGTTCCCGATGAGGAAGGATCGCCGGAGCGTCGGCCTGCCGAACTCGATGTACAGAGCCCCGCCGTTATCGTGCGGTGAGACGCCGCCGGCGTGCCCGGCCGTGATCGTGAATCCCTCCAGGAGAGAGTCACCCGCGCCGCTGCTCGTGACGACGTGGTAGCTGTTGTCGGCGAACGATGCGCCGCCGGGGAATTGGGTGGCCTCGTCGTTGTCCAGCAGATCGCCGCTCAACGTCGTTACATAGCGACGGAACCTTCGCGTATCCGGGTCAGTCGCTGAACACCCTTCGTAGCCGCCACGCAGCGCGACCCCGTCGATCAACTCGAATGTGGCCGTCCGGTCGCCCAGCGTGATCCCTCCACCACGATCCGGCCGGTAGAGGCCGTTGGCGACGCGGATCTCGATGACCTGGCCGCCGGAAGCCCGCGCCGCGGTGAGTGAATCCTGCACATGCAGGAAGGCATCGCACCAGCTCGAGCCGTCGTTCGCGCCGGTGGCCGAGATGTCCACGTACAGTGTGGATTGTGCGGTGCTCGTGCCTGAAGAGAAGAAGAATGCCAGAAACGTCGCGCCCAACACGCCGCGGGACACGCGGGGACCGAGGCCCTCTCGACGATGATAATCGGTGGGGTGACCAAAAACCCCAATCATGGTCATTCCCCGGGAAACGAACGGCCACCTGCGCCGTTTCTAGAGGGTGGCAGATATCCTGACTCTATCACGCGAGCGGATGGCATGACCACCGGGGACGGGTCACCTGCCGCACTCCGCCTTAAGCCTCGCGATGGCGCCCTGCACAGCGGGGTCCCGATAGTACGCCCGATCGAGCTGGCTGCTGAGTTCGTATTGGGACAGAGCGTCGCACGGCCGGTTGAGTGCTTCTAGCGCCACGCCCAGGTTCTTGTGGGCCGAGGCGTGGTTCGGGCTGAGCTGAACCGCCTCCGTGAAGCTTGCCGCCGCGTCGGCGAATTGCCCGGTCTCGAACAGCACGGTGCCGAGATTGTAGTGGGCGTCGACATGTGTCGCGTGGAGTCGGATGACTTCCCGGTAGCTCGCTGAGGCCTTCTCCAGATCGCCCTGCAAGTAAAGGACGTTCCCGAGGCCGAAGTGCGCCGCGTCGAGGTGGGGGTCGCGAAGCGTCGCTTCCTCGTACCATCGGCGCGCCTCCTCGAACCGCCCC
>JBDHFY010000290.1:0-5713 GCA_039590195.1 Gemmatimonadota bacterium
CCGGCAGTGGGAGGGGCGGCGGGAACGGTGGGGCTACTTACTCACGGTGAACTCCCCCCTATAGCTTTCATCAACAAGCCAAATCATCGGAGCGGATCCAACACACATGCCCCAAGCGGCCTACCTCGCTCTGAGTCGCCGTGAGCTGCAAGATCGCGCCCACCGCGCCGTTCAAATGCTCGCGGACTGCCGTGCGTGCCCCCGCGATTGCGGCGTCAACCGCCTCGACGACAGGTGGGCCGCGTGCAAGACGGGGCGCCATGCCGTAGTTAGCAGCCACTTTCAGCACTTCGGTGAAGAGGATATTCTGCGGGGGTGGAACGGCTCAGGCACAATCTTCTTTTCTCATTGCAACCTCCGCTGCGTGTTCTGTCAGAACTACGACATCAGCCAGGCCGTCAAGCCAGGGCACACCGTCCGCAGCTCACCTCCCGAAGAGATCGCTCAAATGATGATCGATCTCCAGCGGCGGGGCTGCCATAACATCAACTTCGTGACGCCAGAGCATGTGGTGCCTCAGGTGATCGAAGCATTGGTGGAGGCCGTGGAGCGCGGACTCCATCTCCCCCTCGTGTACAACACGAGCGCCTACGATTCCATGGAGAGTCTCGAACTCATGGATGGGATCGTCGACATCTACATGCCGGACTTCAAGTACTGGTCGGGGGAGAGGAGTAAGACCTATCTCATGGCCGAGGACTATCCCGAGGCGGCCCGCAAGGTGGTCAAGGAAATGCACCGTCAGGTGGGGCCGCTGGTCATGGATGCCGACGGCGTAGCCAAGCGGGGTGTGCTCATCCGGCATCTGGTGATGCCGGGCAGTCTGGACGAGACCCATGCGATCCTGGAGTGGATCGCGAAGGAGCTCGGCCCGGACTGCTATGTGAACCTGATGGATCAGTATCACCCAGCCGGAA
The DNA here is from genome assembly GCA_039590195.1 of Gemmatimonadota bacterium. Classification (GTDB taxonomy): domain Bacteria; phylum Gemmatimonadota; class Gemmatimonadetes; order Gemmatimonadales; family GWC2-71-9; genus JBDHDY01. The sequence continues at coordinate 918 of JBDHFY010000290.1, forward strand.
AGGTGACCGGCAAGCGCTTTACCGAAATCAACCGGCGTCTCACTTCAACGGAATTTCGGGAGGCCGAGCAGATGGCCCGGGAGCTTGGCTTGCGGTTGGATGAACGGCGGGGCCATCAGCTCTCCGTACAGATCTAGCGTTACGGCTACCCTTTGTCCTCATTGAGAGCTTCTTGCAGCTCCGCTAACAAGCGTCTTCTATCCACCGAGTCTCGCCGAGACTCTCCACGACGACTTTGAGCAGCCTTTCTCCGATCCCTCTTACGACGCTCCTCTCCGTCCCACAGCCACGCGGTGGGGTCAAACCCCTGAAACCCTGGCCGGTCGCACGCCCGTCGATCCCATGTGCGGCGCTCACTGGACCAGCGCCGGTCATATCCGGCACGCCGACCAAGACCATTCCTTCGATTCTCAGAATCAGAGCGCCGCTTTTTCCCCTTCTTCCCCATGGTCGTGTCTCCCGTGGTGGCCTGATGCACTCGGCGACCTCCAAAAGCTGGGCATTTCCGGAATTTGACGCAAGACGGTTCGGCGGGGGGTGCGGTACCGCCGGAGTGGCGTGGAGTGGTGAGGGGTACCGCCCCGGGGGGGGAGGGGGGGCGAGGGAATGGAGGGGCCGCCAGGAAACCCTCACGCTCGGCAGCCGTAGTGTGGACATGGCCGTCAGGCGCCGGAAGCGTGACCCACGCTACTCCCGCGCCATCGGCACCAAGCCCTACGTGGGCCGTCGCTATGTCGTGAACAGGAGGGTGCGCATCGAGTGGACGGACGCAAAGGGAAAGCGTCGCTCACGCTCCATCGGACCCAATAACACAGAAACACGAGAACGAGCCGACGCGAAGCTCGAGGAGATTCTCATGCAGCTACAAAAGGTGGAAAGGGAACAAACGAACGTGCAGAGTGAAGGAGGATCACCGGTGGCGAAGGCGTTGAAGAACTGTGCGGTCTTTATCATGGATAGCGCGGATCAATTGTACGACTGGATCTCGTCTGTCGTCAAAGACTTTTCGGGCGGCTCGGACGCCTCAGAGGAGCAAGCCACCGAAGTGGTGGTGGATGAAGACGCCCCGAGTCAAGACACTCCGGATCAAGAGCCAGAACCCGCTGAGTAGGGCGGTAAGTTGGCGGGTAGGCGGGTAGGCCCTTCGAGACGCGCCGCTGCGCGACGCTCCTCAGGACACGGCGGGTAGGCGGGTAGTGGGTTGCGAAATGCCGCCACGTGCGTCGACGACCCACGACCCGCCGACGCACTACCCGCCGTCGGTCCGCCCTGTTATTCGCTCTTCAGCGCAGTCACCGGATCGACCCGCGCAGCCCTGCGCGCGGGCAAGTAACTCGCCAACACGGCCACCCCAATCAACACCGCCGTCACCACGGCGAAGGTCGCCGGGTCCAGCGGGTTCACATCAAACAGCATGCTGGCGAGGAAACGAGTCGTCCCATACGCCCCTGCCAAGCCGATGACAATTCCCGCGCCTGTCAGCCCCAACGCCCGGCCGACGACAAGCCGGATGATCTCCCCTGTCCGAGCACCCAACGCGACACGGATCCCCAGTTCATTACGGCGCTGACTCACCGCATAACTCATGACACCGTATATCCCAACCATCGCGAGCAACAGCGCCACCGCCGCAAAGACACCCAACATCACCGTATTGAAGCGCGGCCGCGCGATGGACTGCGAGAGCCGGTTTTCGAGGGTTTCCACGTCATAGACGGCCAGATCGGGATCGATGGCAGAAACGACTTGCCGCATCGCCGGAACCACCGCCGTGGGATTCGACGGAGTACGAGCCACGACCACCATGGATCGCCACACAGCCTGAGCGGCAGGCAGATAGTACCCGGCCTGCGCGTCTTGCTCGAGACTCCGCTGTCTCACATCGGCCACGACCCCGACGATCTCACAGGGACACGGTGCATCACTGGTACTGATGTTGAGCGCCTGCCCCAGGGGCTCCTCGTCCGGGAAATGTTGCCGCGCCAGGTTCTCGTTGATGATCACTACCGAGGGAGCCCGCGCGTCATCTCCCGAGGTGAACCCGCGGCCTCGCAGCAAGGGAATCCCCATCGTGCGGAAATAGTCCGGCGAGACGGTTCGAAAATCTGCGCTCGGCTGCTGTGACCCCGGGACAGCCGGCCGACCAACAACACTGAACGAGAAACGGATCCTGCCGCGCATCGGAAGCCCCGTCGCGGCGCCTACGCTCGAGATTCCCGGAACCGTCTCCAGCTGCTCGAGCAGTGTTCGGTAGAACGTCGAGATGTGTTCGGTCTCCGGATAGCGGGACTCCGGGGGTGATATTTGCATCGCGATCGCGTTGTCCGCATTGAAGCCTGGATCCACCGCCTGCAGCCTTCGAAAGCTCTGGATCAGCAAGCCCGAGCCAACAACGAGGATGAGTGCAAGTGCCACTTCGCTCACCACGAGCAAGCTCTTGGCACGGTGTCCTGGGACGCTGCCCGACGTCCGGCCGCCCCCGACCTTGAGAGATTCGTAGAGATCGGACCGCGAACTGTGAAAGGCGGGGACCAACCCAAAAACTACGCCAGTGAGGATGGCCGCCAACAACGCGAACAGCAGGACGGAGCCGTCAACGCCGATCTCTTCCATCCGGGGAAGGTTTCCGGGATTGAGCGCCACCAGCACCTGGAGACCGGCGAATGCCAGCAGGATTCCGGCTGTCCCCCCCACTAGCGCTAGCGTCACGCTCTCCGTGAGCAGTTGCCGCAACAGTCGGCGGCGGCCGGCCCCGAGTGCGGCGCGCACCGCAAGCTCCTGCTGCCGACTCGAGGAGCGTGACAGGAGCAGGTTTGCCACGTTCGCGCAGGCGATCAACAGGACCACCGTCACGGCACCAAAGAGCACCGCAAGCGCACGCCGAACATTTCCGACGATCTGTTCGTGCAGAGGGACCACCACGGCTCCCCACCCTGAATTGATATTTGGATACTCCTGCTCGAGCGCACCAGCCAAAGTGCCCATCGCCGCCTCGGCCTGCTGCACGGAGAAAGACTCCTTGATCTTGCCGAGCACGCGCAGGTAATGGGCACCACGGGATTCCGATACGTCAAAGTCGAAGCTCAATGGTCGCCACGCTTCGGTCTGCCGGCGAAACGCGAAGTCCGGTGGCATGACTCCAATCACCTCGGTGGCGTTGCCATCCAAGAGAATCGTCCGTCCGATGATGCCGGGATCCCCACCAAACCGATTCTCCCAGACAATGTGGCTCAAGACGACAACTCCGTCCCGACCAGGATCGTTCTCGTCGGATGCGAAACCCCTGCCCAGGAATGGGCGAACCCCCAGTACGGAAAACAGACTCGCCGAGACGAAGGTGACGGTGAGGCGGGTCGGAGCCCCGTGCCCCGTCAAGGTGTGGCTTCCACCCGTATACGCAGCCAGATCGTCGAAGGCGTCACCGCGCTCCCGCCAATCCACGAAGTTCGCCGGCGACACGGTGAAGCGATCATATCCTCTCTCCAGATTGTTTTCCCACACCATCACGATTCGGTCGGGGTCCTCGAACGCCAGCGGTCTGAGAACCACAGCGTTCACGACGCTGAAGATCGCCGTGTTGGCGCCGATGCCGATGGCCAGCGTTGCCACGGCAACGACGGTGAATCCTGGTCGCCGCACGAGTTGTCGAACAGCGTACCTCACGTCACTCATCAGACTCGCCAGCATCTCTATCCCTCTCTGACCGGCATCCAAGCGACGCCGGTCGGTGCGTTTCGGTCGCCGACGGCCACGCCATGCCTGGACGAGCCGGTCCCGCCACTCGGCTAAGATCGTGACCACGTAATCCCTGAGTGTCGAGCGCCACAGTCGCCACAGACCGCGCACACCTCCCCGCATCAAGTCATCCCCACACTGTCTTTTGAACGCGTGGGCCATCTCGCGACCGTACTCGCGCCGCATATCCGGTGGATAGGTCGCCAGCAACAGCCTGTACGCGTAGGCGGAAATCCACTCCCAGCTCAAACGGCGGGCAGCCATCACACCATCCCCGGTTCGTCGAGCACCTTGGCCTTTTGGGCCTGGGCCACCAGATCCGCCAGCCGGCGCGCCTCTTCCGCCACCACCCGCCGCCCGAGATCACTGATGCGGTAATAGCGGCGTCGGTCGTCATCGCCCGTGGGTGCCTCGGGATCCTCTATTGCCGTGATCAAGCCCGCAGCGCGCATCCGCTTGATGGAGCGGTACAGGGTGCCCGGGCCGAGACGCTCTCGCCCGTTGGTGCGCTCGTCGACCTCCTGCATGATCCCGTAGCCGTGGCGGTCACCCTGCGACAGGGAAAGCAGGATGTGGTAGACGGCGGGAGTCATGGGGATGGCGGCGGGGCTTGGTGCTGCTGATTCAGTCATGGTCTGCTCCGACTATCCACGGTGACTATATCCATGGTGGATATTATATACCGGAGCGAGCCGATGTTCCAGGGGTGGGAGGTAAGGCGGTCCAGTGATTAAGCAGGGTGTGGCAGGTGCACAACGTACCGCCCTACCGCCCGGGGTGGAGGCGGGATGGGTGCGGTACCGCCCGGGTGGTGACGGGTCGGGAGGGGGTCCGCCGGGGGCGGAGCGGGGGGCGGTTACCGCCCCTGTCTCAGCGAAATCGAGCCGTCGCCGGTCCTGGCCTCGAGCCTGGGCCCTCCCCCATTCATCCGGCCGATCACCCGGCTACTGGACACTCGGCCCGTGATCTCGAAGCCCTGGGCCACGTTCAGATCCTCGCCGTCGAAATCAATCTGCGCAGCCAGATCGGTTGGGGCGAAGATCGTGATGTCGCCGTCGCCG
>JBDHFY010000291.1:0-5338 GCA_039590195.1 Gemmatimonadota bacterium
ACCCACTGGCACTTCGACCACGTCGGTGGCAACGAGAACCTGGGCAAGATGGGCGCGCTCATCGTGGCCCATGATAACGTGCGGGAGCGAATGAGCGTGGAGCAGGTGATGGAGGCTTTTGGACGGACCGTTCAGCCCTCCCCGGATCAGGCCTTGCCGGTCGTGACCTTCGGCGAAGCGGTCACGTTTCATCTCAACGGGGACGAGCTCCACGTGTTCCACGTGCCGCACGCGCACACAGATGGCGACGCCATCATTCACTTCCGCAAGGCCAACGTCGTGCACATGGGCGACACGTTCTTCAACGGCCTCTACCCGTTCATCGACCTCGGGAGCGGGGGCAACGTGCGGGGGATGATCGCGGCCGCGGATGCGGCGCTAGCCGTCGCCGATGCCAATACGAAGATCATCCCGGGCCACGGACCGCTCGCGTCGCGGGCGGATCTCGAGCGCTATCGCACGTTGCTGGTCACCGCGCGAGACCGGGTGGCCGCCGCCATGGCTCAGGGCCGCACGCTGGACCAGGTCAAGGCCACCAAGCCCATGGCCGAGTACGACGAGGCCTGGGGTGGGGCATTCATCAACCCCGAGCGGTTTGTGGAGTTCGTGTACCGGAGCTTGGAAGGGTCGCGCTAGAGGAACCAGCTCTCAGCCCGGGCCGGGCCGGTCACTCAGGTTCCGGTGGGGCGCACGAAGTTGACCAAAGCAGCTCCTCGCCGACGCCACGCGGTCTGTTTGACGGCTTCAAAAACCGTCCGCCCAGCGATACGCTTCGATCACCGCCTGCTCGCCTTCGCGTCCAGACATCGAGTTGCCGTGCTCCATGCCGAGGATGCCGGTGTAGCCCTTCGCGTGAATGTGTCCGAACACCACTTGATAATTGATCTCGCCCGTACCCGGTTCGTTCCGGCCCGGATTGTCACCCACTTGGAAATAGGCGATCTCGTCCCACGCCCGTTCGACGTTGGGGATCAGGTTGCCCTCGGTAACCTGTTGATGATACAAGTCGTCGAGGATCTTGCATGACGGACTGTCGACCGCGCGACAGATCTCGTATGCCTGCGCCATCTGGGTCAGAAAGAGCCCCGGGTGATCCCGCGGGTTGAGCGGCTCGAGTACCATGACCAAGCCGTGCGGCTCGAGTATCTGTGCGGCCCGACGCAGCGTCTCGACAACGTTCGTCGTCTGATACCCCATGTCCGACCGGAGATCGACGTGGCCCGGTACGACGGTCATCCAGGTCGCGTTGACCCGTTTCGCCACATCGACTGACTCCCCGATCTCTCGCAGGAACTCGTCGCGCGCATCATCCTTCCCCGTCGTCAAACTCGGCTCGCTCCAGTAGATCGTATGCGCAACGAAGACGCCCATGTGCATCCCGAGACGTGACATCTCTGCGCCGATGCGTTCCTGAAGGTCGATCGACCGCCCTTTCATGCCATTGTCTTCGAGCGCGGTGAAGCCCTCATCGGCCATGAACTTCAGTTGATCGATCGGATCGTCGCCGGCGTGGTGCCTGAACATGCCGAAGTGGGGGGCGTAACGGAGCTGGAAGGGATCTCCCGGTTTGGAGTGCGGGATGCTGGGGGCTGGATGCGGGGGGCGCGACATCCAGCTTCCAGCACCCAGGGTCGCCGCCGCGGCCCCTGCCGTCGATACGAATTCCCGGCGCTTCACCGCGTCTCCCGCGTTCGTTCGAGCGTGATCACACCTGGCACGGGTACGGGATCGACCGCCATGGGACCGAAATCGAGGGTGCGGGGCATGAGCTGCTGCTTCGCGTTCAGCAACGTGTCCCACTCGATGACTTGACCCGTGTAGGCCGCCTCCCGTCCCATGATCGCCGTGAGTGTGCTCTCCGCGACTTGACGGCCTTCGTTCAGTGGTTCGCCGGCACGAATACTGGCAATGAGGTCCGTGTGCTCTTGCTGGTACGGGCTGATCTTCGGCCGTGCGACCTCATGCCGCCACCCCGACCCACCGTCGATCCACGATTCGGGGTCGCTGGTACCGCGCGTCCCAATGAAGTGTTCGCCCACATGCGACGCCGTGCCATCGATCTGCCGGCACATGCTCACGATACGCGCGCCGTTCGGATACTCGAGGTCGATGGCGAAGTGATCGAAGATGTGCCCGTACTCCGGGCCGGTACGCCACTGGCGGCCACCGACGCCAACCGCGCGGACGGGATGGGAACCCATCACCCAATTGGCTACATCGAGGTTATGAATGTGCTGCTCGACGATGTGGTCGCCCGACAGCCACGTGAAGTACAGCCAGTTCCGGATCTGCCATTCGACGTCGCTCCAATCGGGCTGACGGTCCGCCTTCCACAGGCCGCCCTGATTCCAGAACACCTGCCCGCTGAGGACGTCGCCAATCGCACCATCGTGGATGCGCTCGATGATCTCACGATAGCCGGCGTCATGGCGCCGCTGCGTGCCTGCCACGATCCCCAACCCGCGTTGGGCCGCGAGATCCGCGGAGGCCATGATGGAGCGGACGCCCGTCGGGTCGACGGCCACCGGCTTCTCCATGAAGATGTGCTTCCCTGCGCGCACCGCGGCGTCGAGATGCACGGGTCGGAACGTTGGCGGCGTGGCGATCAGGACGAGATCGACGTCAGCATCGATCACGCGCTGGTACGCATCGAAGCCGCTGAACATCCGGTCCCGCTCGACCTTGAACTTCGGCGCAAGCTCCCTTTCCTCCGCCACGAGCTCTGTGAGGTTCTTGAGCGATTGCTCGAGGCGGTCGGCAAAGAGGTCGCCCATGGCGACGAGCTCGACACCATCGGAAGACCGAAGGCAATCGTGTGCCGCACCCGTCCCGCGACCCCCGCACCCAATGAGTCCGACGCGCAAGACATCCATACCCTGCGCCCACGCCCTCGCACCGGGCATCGCCATGGCAGCGGTCAATGCCGCTGACGTTCCGATGAACTCCCGCCTACTCAGCCCTTTCGACATTGTCGTCCTCCACGTTTTCGTCACGGCCTTCGACTATCGGCTGTAGATTACTCTCACCAGCCGAAACCCCACGAATGGCCCATCGCTCAGCCACCACGTGCTCTTTGGTATCTGCGGGTCCGTCTCGTTCCACGCGCGTGTCTGCGTCGCACGTGAGACAGGCAGCAACGTGGTGTCCCGATAAGATCCACCCATTGTCAGCCGCGCGCTATCCGGCGGCATCACCCACTCCGCGGCGTTGCCCAAGAGATCGAACAACCCCAACGCGTCGGGCGACCGCATGCCGACCGGATGGGTCTTCCCGTCTGCGTTTGCGGCAAACCAGGCTCGCTCCTCGAGCAGCGCTGTCGAGAGTGTTGCGCGATAGGGGTAGGCCAGCGTAAAGGCCCGTTGCCACTCCGCCTCCGTCGGCAACCGATACGTGTGGCCCGTCTTCGCACTCAGCCATGCCGCGAACTGCGCCGCCGCGTGTTGCGTCATACTCAGAGCGGCATAGCCCTGGTGACCGAACCCCCAGTCCGGCGCACCGTAGGGGCGACTTGGCCGGGCGACGGCATCCGCTTCCTGCGGATTGCTCGCGTCTCGCTTGTCGAGTTGAAAGGCAAAGATGTCGTACGCGTCCCACGTGACCTCGGTGCGGCCAATCCAAAAGTTCGCCACGTCGACGGTGTCGCCGCCCGCAAGCGTCACGCTGCCACCCCGTACGCGCACGAGCTCGAACGCGACCAGGCTTCCGGGAATCGAGTCCCGGATGACCTCCTGAGCCGGTAACAACGCCGGTACGAGCACGGCAACGGTGAGCCACGTGAGCCCTTGCCGCACTCCGCACTCGCATGGAATGATTCTCGTCATGTGCTCATGCAACCTCTCACGCCTGCTCGTACTTCTCTGTCTGTACCCGGCCGCCAGTGTGGCAACCGCGATGGCGCAGGCTCGGTTCGAGTTCACCGAGCTACACATGGGCCTGCCGGTCCGGATTGTCCTGTATGCCGAGGATACCACCAGGGCTCGGTTGGCAGCGCAATCGGCCTTCGAACGGATCGCCCAACTTGAACAGATAATGAGTGATTATCGACCGACAAGCGAATTGTCACGATTGGTTGGGCAGTGGCACGGCGGGGCGGTAGGAAGAACGGTGAGTGACGAGTTGTTTCAGGTACTCGAGACATCGCTGGTATTGGCCGCGGAGACCAACGGTGCCTTCGATCCAACGGTTGGACCGCTGACAGCATTGTGGAGACGGTCGCGAGATGTCGGGAGGCTCCCGTACCAGACCGAGCTCAGGGAGGCTCGTGCACGAGTTGGCTGGCATCACGTGCAACTCGACGCAGTCACGCGCCGCGTCACCATAACACAACCCGGAATGCAACTCGACCTCGGAGGGATCGCCAAAGGGTTTATCCTCGATCAGGCACTGGGGATACTTGCCGATGACGGGATCGGCCAAGCGATGATAGCAGCGGGCGGAGATGTCGTCGTCGGGGCGGCACCACCCGGTGCGCGAGGCTGGCACATCGCCGTCCCCGATGCGGATTCCGCGTTCCACCACCGTGCAACGGCACTCGAACATGCGGCGCTGAGCACCTCGGGCAGTTCCGCACAATTCGTCGAGATCGACGGCGTCCGGTACTCTCACGTCGTTGACCCACGCACGGGATTTGGCCTGACCGATCACCGCACGGTGTACGTCATCGCGCCCACCGGTCTCGAGGCTGATGGCCTCGCCACCGCGCTTTCCGTACTGGGGCCCACGGTCGGATCGACGATCCTGGCACGGCATCCCGACGCAAAGGCGTCATTTTCCCGCAACAACTAGCTCCCCTCGCTCGCAACCACCCCAGCACTGCTGCGATTGGCGCACGTCTGCACCCAGCGCCACTCGACATTTGCCTTGACGCTCTCTTGACGCTCTTCCTGTAAGCCTTCTGCCGAGTAGCACCAACTGCGCAGGAGGTCCAACCATGAGCATACACCACTCCCTCAATGTGAGCATCGATGCTCACCCGGCACCGTCCGCTTCCGCGACGGTAGCAACCTCTGGCGCAGCCGCCGTCGCAAGTCGCCGGGGCAGGTGGTGGTTGGTGCGGTTCGTCGCCGTCTGGTGTCGTATCCGTTGGCTGCAGATGCTGCGAACGATGGCGCGCTGGACTGATGAGGAATACTACAGAAAGGTGTATTCGATCCCGGACGCCGCTTCCGACCGTTCCTCGGACAAGTTTGCCTCGACCCGAGCTGCCATCAACGACGAAATCGCCCAGGACCCGGCCCGTGCCCGGGTGCTCGACCTCGGGTGTGGGTTTGGCTTCCAGGCAAGGCACATGCGAGCCTCCGGATACCGGCATGTGTATGCGTGCGATCTGGTCTCCTAC
>JBDHFY010000292.1:0-5325 GCA_039590195.1 Gemmatimonadota bacterium
AGAGGAGGGAACCGTCGATCGCCTCGTCGAGGCTGATGTCGGGCTCTCCAGGATGGAAGTACGACAGCTCTTTGACTCGCTCCGGGCCCAAGGTGGCCACGGCCCGCCCGTAGTTCAGTTCCTGCCCGATGTTTCCCAGGAGTCCCTGGTGTCGGGAAATCACGACCTCCGGCGTCCACTTCCCCGGCCTGAGGCCCAGGAGTTCAAACTCCAGCGGCAGGAGGTCCGGATTGCGTTCCGTCTCTTCGATGTAGGCGTTCACGCCACGCACATATGCGTTGATGATCTCCTCGCCGCGAGGGTGGTAGTGGTTCAGCTCCTGCTCCAGGTCTCCGCGGAATCTGAACAGTCGGGTTCCGATGTCGCGCTGCAGTTCCCGCCGACCCAGGATCTCGGCGACGGTGCCGTTTGTCTGGCGTCGCCACACCTCGAACTGAAACAGCCGATCCCGCGCCGCGCTAAACCCCTGCGCGAAGAACAAATCTTGCTCGGTTTCCGCATAGATGTGAGAGATGCCCCACCGATCCTTGATGATCTCGACGGGTTGGCTGAGGCCCGCAAGCCGCAGAGTGTCCTGCGCCGTGGCTCCCGCGGACGGGATCGCCGTGGTTAGGAGGAGCAGGGCGACGGCCAAGCGGCTTCGATGTGTGGTGACGTTCTTGTCATCTCCCGGGGGCGGGGGCACCACGCGACCCGGCGGCGTGCAAAGGTGTGCTTGCATGTTCAACGTGCTCCTGAGGTGACGGATGTCCGTGCGGTCTTGTCTCCCGCTTCAGCGGGTACCTGTTCCCAGGTGTAGCTGCGGTTCATGGCGTGTCGCTCGAACCAATCGAGTTCCACGTTCATCTTGAAAAGACGGTGGCGGAGCTCCCGCCAGCCGTGCGCCTCGCGGGGCGCGACATAGAGGTGAGTCGGTACACCGTTCGCTTTGAGGGCTCGATAGAGCTCGACGGACTGTGGCATGGGCACCCTGGGATCGTTTTGGCCCACCAGGACGAGAGTCGGTGTCTTCACCTTCCAAACGTCCTTCAGTGGCGAGTGATCCCAGTAGGCGTCAATCGGCGCGTTTCGCTGCCAGGGCGTTCCGCCAAACCAGGGTGTTCGATACGTTCGCACGTCGCTCTGTGCGTACATCGAGATCCAGTTCACGGCGCCGGCGCCGGACGACGCTGCTTTGAACCGGTCGGTGAACGTGATGATCTTGTTGGTCATGTGGCCGCCGGCGCTCCAGCCCATCTTCACCATCCGCTCGCCGTCCGCGATCCCCATCGCAATGACGTGATCCGCACCGCTCATCACGTCGAGATGTGCCTGCCGAAAGTAGTGGCCGACCATGTCGCGGAGGAAATCGTCGCCGTAGCCGGTGCTTCCACGATAGTTGGGTTGGAGAACCGCGTATCCTTTCGCGGTGAGCACCTGGACATAGTCGGTTGACGACTGAAATCCGAATTTGTCCGATGATGCCGGTCCACCGTGGGTCTGAACGACGAGAGGGTAGCGCTCACCCTCCCGGTAATCCAGGGGATAGAAGAGCAACCCCTCGACCGTCGTGCCGTCGGTGCCGCTCCACTCGATGCGCTCCTGCCGTGGGAGGGTGAACTGCTGCGCCAGGTAGTCGAACACGTGAGTGATTCGTGAGGGTTCGCCGCCGTCACGGAAGATCCAGATATCCCCTGGATTCGTTCGCTCGTCGATCCCAAAGACGTGTGCGCCGCTCTCCACGTCGAATCGCCAACCGCGGAGGGCGTGATCTCCTTCGGTGAGCCGTGTAAGACGCTCGGTGTTCACGTCTACACGGAACAGGTCGGTTCGCACACCGACATTGGCCACGAAATAGACCGATCGGCCGTCAGCAGACCAGGAGGCGTTCTGGACCTCGAAGCGCGATCCGTTCAGCAGCCGGCGCGCCTCACCACCGCCAGCGGGAGCGATGAAGATTTTGTCGTTGTAGTAGGGCTCGAAGCCCTCATTGGCATCGGACAGAAACAACACCTGGCTGTTATCGGGCGACAGCTCCGCCCCGTTCTCCCACACGCCGTTTTCGGTCAGCATCACGGCGTTCCCGCTCGAAATATCCATCACCCAGACCTCGCCTCGGTCGTAATAGCCGAACAGGGGGTTCGGCGCTCGATGGTAGGCGATCTTCGAGCCATCCCGCGAAAGCCGGTATCCTACAACCGAGTGATCTCCCGTGGTGATTCGCTCCTCGGTTCCGGCGTCCACCGCAACACGCCACAAGTGACGCTGCTTGTAGTCTTCATCGAAGGCGAAGACGTCGTCCTTGGCCTCGTCGCGCGCCTTTTCGTCATCCGTCTTGGCGTCGGCGGCCATGAAGTAGACGAACGCGCCATCGCCTGACCACGCGATGCTCGAGACGGATGTCTCGTGCTCGGTGAGCTGTCTGGCTTCACCGCCCGCGTTCGAGATCAGGTAGATCTGGGTGGCGTCTGTATCGTCGCGACGGGTCAAGAAGGCAATATGCGTTCCGTCGGGCGACCACCGCGGACTGTTCTCGCCCTCGGCGCCGTTCGTCATCTGGACCGAGCCGGTGCCGTCGGTGTCGACGCGCCAGATGTGCGTGATCCGCCGGTTAGCCTCCCAGTCGGCAGTGGAGAGTACGTACAGCAGTTGCGTGCCGTCCGGCGAGAGTTCGGGATCCGTCAGCGACGGCACGTCGAGCAGATCCACCAGGGTCATGGGGCGGCGATCCTGGGCCGCGGCTGGCCGTACGGGCACAGCCGTGCAGACCGCCAATGCCGCCATCAGTGTCGTTCGGTGTGCAATGGTCATTTGTCGCATCCTCGGAGAGGATTCAATGCGTTGAGATGGCCTGCCGCTACGCTTGATATAGAATACGGGCTGCGACGGCAAGCGGCTAGGGAACGCCCCCCCGCCCCCCCGCCCCCCCCCACGAACGGATGCCTGGCCAGGGAGGGGAGAAGTTCGCAATTTGTCTTGACGCGGTCAGCGACAATGACAGTGAGCATCGAGCTGCGCGAGATCCCTCAACCATCCGATGGTGCACCATGGAAATTCGAACTGCGGCGTCGTTCCTGAGCTACTTCGAAAGCATCCGCAGGCGGACCGGAAGAGTGGTCGAGAGTATTCCGCCGGACCGCATCGAGTGGACGCACAAGGAGGGCAAGTTCACCCTGGGCGATCTCGTGCGCCATATCGCTGCCACCGAGCGTTACATGTTCGCCGAGAACGTTCAGGGCAAGCCCAGCCGCTACCCCGGTCATGGCCGCGAACTCGCCGACGGATACGACGATGTCGTTCACTTTCTCAACAAGATGCACGCGGAGTCCGTCGCGATCTTCGGCCGGCTCAGTGACGCCGATCTGCAGGGGAAGTGCACGCCCCCGGGCGGACGACCCATGACGGTATGGAAGTGGCTCCGTGCGATGATCGAGCACGAAGTCCATCACCGAGGTCAGATCTATCTGATGCTCGGCGACCTGGGCGTCGAGACGCCACCGCTCTATGGCTTGACGTCGGAGGAGGTTCGCGAGCGCAGTGTCGCTGAAGGGGTATAGCGGGGATATAAAAGGAAGGCTCCGGCCGTTGACCGGAGCCTCTCGCGGGCGATCTCGATTTTCTCCGGCTCACCTCCTCGGGAGCTCAATCGTACGGCGTAGTTTACCGGCCCGCTGTCCGTCGACGACCACCTCGACGCGGGCGGGTCCGCTCTCGTGCACGATCAACAGCTCTGCCGTGGCACTCCGCGCCCTCGAGATGGCGGTGCGCGTCGAACCCCAACCGCCCAGATGACCGAGATTCAGGCCCGTAGTGCCGTTGCGAAAGCCCTTCTCGCCCCCGGCCATCGCGATGATTCGTATCCCGGCGTCCGCCCCCGCCCCCGCCCCCGCCCCCGCCCTCACGCTGAGGAACACCGGGTGAGTCGACCCAACCGTCAGGGCCCGCTCCGTGACGTTGGTGGACATGAATCCGGTATTCGTGACCGTTACGCGAACTTTGAACGTTCGTTCATCGATGCGCTCTGCCTGCGCCTCCGCAATCTCCAGGCGCGGCAATCGTCCCCACACGTGAATCATCCACTGACCGATCTCTGACGCGATCCGTTCGACGTGAGGACCCATCGGGTTGTTGGGCATCGGCTTGCTCCAGCCGCCGAGCTCTACGTCGCCAAGCTGGGCGTGGTGAAAGCGCTTCCACTCGATCCAGACGTCCGGCCCGAACTGTTCCTCTGCCCAGTCGATCTGTTCGCTCTCACTCGCATCACGCTGCTCGACCCCGTGGTCGTCCACCGGAAACGCCCACAGCTCCGGCGCGAATGAAAACACTCCCCGGTGATCGTAGAGCCAGTCGATCATGATGCCGCTGCCGTAGACGCCGCGGGCTCCGCGGCTCCGCGCCCGCTCGAGCGGTGTCAGCACGGGACCGTCGGTGAGTTCCACGTACCGTTGCCCCATGGCGCGGTAGAACGTGAGATCGGTGAGGTCCATTTCCTCATCGGGATAGACCGACGAGGGACGGTACAGCAGGTTGCCCGAGGTGTGCAGGTCGACGACGCTCCCGATGTTCGGGTGCTCCATGTAGAAGCGGATCACGTTGCGGTTCTCGACCTCGGAGAGGGGATACGGCCCGGCCCATGACTGCTGGTACTCCTGCACCCAATGCGCCGGCCAATTCCTGTTGGGATCGACCCCGCCGACAGGATCCTCGTTGAACCGACCGTCTTCGTCGTTGTCGATTCCCTCCGATGAGTACAGGCGATAGAACGGCCCGGCGTCGGCGCCGTCCGCCGGCCGTCGTGGGAGCATGACCCGGGCATCCTCGGGGTCGACCTTGAAAGCTCCCTGGGCATCCTCGACGCGCATCTGCAGGATCCGGCCGTCGCCATCGACATCCTCCATATCGTCTTCGTCCAGAACGCCGTCAGCGTCGTTGTCGTAGGGTCTCGTGGTCGAGTCGCGGACGCGCTTGGGCGTCTGATGGTAGTTCTCCGACTGATCGGGAATGATGTTGGGTGCGAGGTAGAGGGTGCGCGTGTCGACGAGGTCGGTAATGGTCGCATCGCGCCCGTAGCCGTTGAGCACCGTATGGAGCAGGTACATGGCCGCCTGGGTGGTCATGATCTCGTCGGAGTCCATGCCGCCCTCGACGTACAGCGCCGGCTTGTCCTCCGGTGCTCCGGTGGCTCGGTTCGTCACCGTCACCACCCACAGGTCCCGCCCCTCGTGGCTCTTTCCCATGGACTGCAATCGCGCGATCTCGGCGTGGGTCTGCGTCCAACGCTGCACGTTGTCGCTGACCGCGGCGTAATCCATGTACGTGGACCAGTCCACCTGCTGGGCCTGGATC
>JBDHFY010000293.1:0-5295 GCA_039590195.1 Gemmatimonadota bacterium
TAGCAGGCAGCCGCACCCGTCCTAGTTAGAACCGGGACGCACGGATCCACGTGTCGGACCGAGCCCACGCCTCCTCGAACTCGCGGTGCACGGCGTCCGCGCCCGCCGAATCACCCTGCCCCCGGAGCGCCTGCTCCAGGCCAAGGAGGGCCCAGCCGTTGTGCGGATGGTCGGCCAGCGCCTCGCGATACACCCGTTCCGCGTCACTGGCCCGGCCCGCTTCGAGAAGGGCCGCGCCGAGCCAGTCGCGCGCGGAGAAGTTGAGCGGCTCGGGCTCGTCGTAGCGCAGTCCGTCCTCGATGATGGCGGCCCGCTCGAGAGCAAGGATCCCCTCGTCAGCCCGACCGTCGTGGCGCAGCAGCTCAGCCCGGAGGATTCCACCGACGACGCCGAGGAGGCTCGCCGCCGTGTGCCCTCGGAACGTGATCGACTCCGGCGTTGCCCGCACCGCGTGCTCCACCCGCTCGACGTATGCACGCGCGCTGTCGGCGTCACCGATCCGAAGATGGGCGTAGCCGCGGCCGAAGTCCCAGAGGCCACGGAAGATCGGTGACTCGGGTGGAGTCTCCAACGCGAGCACCTCGTCAAAGCGCCCGAACCGGACGAGCGCGAGCACGTGGTAGAAGACGCCGTCCCGCACGAGCTTCGCGTAGTCTTTTCCCGCCTGGATCGCAATGGCACCCTGACCGTCCATGGACGCCGAGAATAGCAGCATGTGAAGGTTGTGGGAGGGATAGATGGCAAATGCCTGGCCGATCGCCGCGCGTTGGTCCGAGTGCCAGGCCTGGATGTTGGCGCGCACCGCATCGCCCCAGCGACCCAACAGGTTCCACGTGTGCGACGGCATGTGATTGATGTGGCTCGCGCCCGGGATCGCATTGCCGAGGTACTCGGCGCACGCCTCCGCCTTGTCGGGCCGGATCGTCGACTCCGTGGCGTGAACGTAGAGGTGACACGCGCCGGGGTGGCGGATATCGCGCGCGAGCACACTCTCAAGCACCTGATGAATTCGTTGCACCGCCGGCTTGTTGATGTCTCGCGTACCCCGCCTCGGCTCGAGCAGGAAAAGCGCCTCCGCATAGAGCGCCCCGACATCCAGGTCCTCGGGAAACGCCTCGTACGCCTTCTCCATGGCGTTCGCGTAAGCCGTGTCGAGTCGGGCGCGCGTCGCCTGATCGTGCACGTTCACGTAGCGGACGGCCATGGCATCGATGAAGGCACGTTCCGTCTCGCTCGCGTGCTCCCGTGCGAGCCGGCGGGCCTGTTGGATAGCCGCGTACGCGCGCGGCGCATCATCAGCATCCATGGACCCGTTGAGATACGGCCCCCACGCCCACGCTTCGCCCCAAAAACACATTGCGCACTCAGGATCGCGTCGCTGAGCCTCGCGGAACGACCGTGCCGCGTCCTCCGTCCCGAATGCGTACATCAGCTGAAATCCCTGATCGAAATACGATTGCGCCTCGGGCGATGCCGTCGTGATCGTTCGCGAAAACGGACCCAGCGCCGTGGTGTACAGCGGCATCGGCTCGCCGAAACTCGCAGGCAGCGAAGCTTCCCCCGCCTCCTGCGCCAGAGCATTGGATCCGATTGTCGCAGAAACAAGGACTCCGATCGCGGCGCGGCGAGTGCAAAGCCTGGTCATGGGCCATCCAAGGCGGGAGAATTGGGACGTGAAGCGCGGCAATATACGCTTAGCCAAGGGATTGTTCCAGTCGCCCCCGCCCCCGCCCCCGCCCCCCTTCCCACTCCCCCACCCCTGACGTCACCTTTACCACGCGGTGCTGGGGCGCCGTGGGACTGGGCCTGGGGCGGCGGGATCGTCACCGGCCAGGCTCGCCACGCCCAACGGCAACCGCCAACTTACCCAAAAACCGCTAGCAGGAGACGTCATTATGTCGAGACCGGCAGCACACCCGTGCTATTCCGCCGTGACGACCCTTTTAGCCCTTTCGCTTTTCCTCGGCAGCCCGGGAGCGACCGCAGCCCAAGAGATCTCCCCGGACCTCTACCAACAGCTGCAATACCGCCACATCGGCCCGGTCGGGAACCGCGTGAGCACGGTGCTGGGGGTCCCGGGGGACCCCATGACCTACTACGCCGGCGCCGCCTCCGGGGGTATCTGGAAGACCGACGACGGAGGCACGTCCTGGGAGCCCATTTTTGACGACCAGCCCGTCCACTCCATCGGCGCCCTGGCCGTGGCCTCGTCGGATCCGAACATCGTATGGGTCGGAACGGGTGAATCGTTCATCCGCTCCAACGTGTCCATCGGGAATGGGGTGTGGAAATCCACCGATGCCGGCGCTTCCTGGCGGCATATGGGGCTCGACGGGACCGGCCGGATCGGACGCATGATCGTCCACCCCACGGACCCCGACATCGTCTACGCGGCCGCCTTGGGGCACGGCTACAGCCCCCAGCGGGAGCGGGGCGTTTACCGGACCACTGATGGCGGCGAGACCTGGGAACAGATCCTCTTCGTGGACGAAAACACTGGAGCCTCAGGCTTGGCGATGGACCCCAACAACCCCCGGATCCTGTTCGCCGGGATGTGGCAGATCGAGATCCACACCTGGGGCCGCGAGAGCGGCGGGCCCGGAAGCGGCCTCCACGTGTCCCGAGATGGTGGCGATACTTGGACGCGCCTTGAGGGGAACGGTCTCCCGCGCCTTCCGGTGGGAAAGATCGCGGTTTGCATGACCCCCGAGAACTCGGACCGCATTTACGCCATGATCGAGACCGGGGACGGCGTTCCCTGGCACGGGCAGGAGACGGAGAGCGGTGAGCTCTGGCGGTCCGACGATGGCGGCGAGACGTGGCGGGTCGTCAGCCACAACCGCAACCTCGCCGGCCGGAGCGCGTACTACTCGCGCTGCGCGGTTTCCCCAGAGGACCCGGATGAGGCCTATTTCCTCTCCGCCTCGTTCAGCTGGACCCTGGACGGCGGGCAGACCACCGAGACGGCGAACTTCTTCGCAGCCGGGGGGGGCCTGGCCCCGCCGGGGTATGACCACCACGACATGTGGATCGACCCCGGAAACGCCGATCGGATGATCGCGGGACACGACGGCGGGCTCTCCATCTCCGAGAACCGCGGCCGGACGTGGAACCGGATCCAGCTCCCCGTGGCGCAGCTCTATCACGTGACGGTGGACAACCAGGTCCCCTACGAGGTGTACGGCAACCGTCAGGACGGCCCCTCGGTGCGCGGACCGAGCAACAGCCGCACGGGCGGCTTCGGCGGGGGCGGGATCCCAAGAGGCATGTGGCACGAGGTGGGAGGTGGGGAGAGCGGGTTTGCGACACCCGACCCGGTGGACCCGAACATCACCTGGTCGAGCGCTTCCGGTTTCGGCGCCCTGGGCGGCGTCGTGGTGCGACACAATGAGCGCTCCCGCCAGTACCGGCAGGTCGAGGTGTGGCCCGAGAGGACCGTGGGAGTGCCCGCGTCCGAGGTGAAGTACCGCTTCCAATGGACGTTCCCATTACTCATCTCTCCACACGACCGCAACACCATCTATGTGACGAGCCAACACGTCCACCGGACAACCAACGGCGGGCAGAGCTGGGAGGTCCTCAGTCCGGACCTGACGACGAACGACAAGAGCAAGCAGGGAATCTCGGGTGGCCTGACCCCAGACAATCTCGGTGTCGAGTATTGCTGCGTGATCTACGCCTTCGATGAATCGCCCGTACAGCAGGGCGTCTTCTGGGCTGGGACGAACGACGGGCTGGTGCACGTGAGCCGCGATGGCGGACAGAACTGGGCGAACGTCACGGACAACATTCCGAACCTCCCACCAGACGGTGTGGTACGGAACATTCACGCCTCCAAGTGGGAAGTGGGAAAGGCCTATCTCACCATAGAATTCCATGAGGTTGGACACTTCGACCCGTACGTCTACAAGACGGAAGACTACGGCGAGCACTGGACGAAGATCACAGACGGTATCGCAGACAGTCCGTTGAGCTATGCCCGGAACATCCGAGAGGACCCGGTGCGGCCCGGACTGCTGTATCTGGGAACTGAGAACGCGCTTTACGTATCCTTCGACGACGGTGCAAACTGGCAGTCGCTCCAGACCAACCTCCCCCCCTCGCCCATGTACTGGATCGTCGTGCAGGAGCACTTCAACGATCTCGTGGTGGGCACCTACGGCCGCGGCTTCTGGATCCTGGACGACATCACGCCGCTCCAGCAGCTCACGTCGGAGATCGCCTCCTCCGAGGCGCACCTGTTCGCACCGCGACAAGCGTACCGCTTCCAGCCCATTACCTCGCCCATGACGATGTTTGCCGATCCCTCAGGAGGCGAGAACCCACCCTACGGAGCGTCCATCAACTACTGGTTGGCGGAGGCGCCGGAGGGTGACGTTGAGATCCGGATCGCCGACGCGTCGGGCGATACCATCCGAACCCTCGACGGAAAGAAGGAACAGGGAATCAACCGGGTGTGGTGGGATCTCGAAGGGGAGCCGTCCACGGAGATCAAGCTCCGGACGAAGCCGCGCCACGCCGATTGGGTGGAACTTGGGGACGAGCGGTGGCGTCCAGCGCCCGTGGAACGGATTACGCCTCTCGCACCGCCAGGCACCTACACGGTGACGCTCGAGGTCAACGAGCAAGAGTACACGCAACAGCTCGAGGTTCTCAAGGATCCGAACTCCGAGGGAACCCTCGCAGACATTCAGGCGCAGACGGCGATGGTGCTCGAGCTCAGAGACGAGATCAACACCGCCGCAGACATGGTGAACCGGATCGAGTGGATTCGCCGGCAGGTCTACGACCTCAAGGCGGTGCTCGTCGATCAAGGTGATGCCGACGAGATAGTAACGGCCGTGGAAGATCTGGACGGCAAGCTCGTCGGCGTCGAAGACAATCTGATCCAGTTGAACCTCACCAACAGCGGCCAGGACTACGTCAGATGGCCCAACAAGCTCGTGGAGAAGATCGGGTACCTGGCAGCGTCGGTGGCCATCGCCGACTTCCGTCCGGCCGACCAGTATCGGGAGGTGCACCAGGTGCTCAAGGATATGCTCCAGCAGTACCGACGCGATCTGGATCAGCTGCTCCAGACAGACCTCCCCGCGTTCAACCGGATGCTTCAGGAGCGGAACCTGGCCCCGGTCATCACGGCCCGGCGGTGAGTTTCCATCACAGCATCCTTATTAGCGCCCTTTATTAAGGAAAGCGGCATACTTGGCGCGTGACTGCCCCCCCCCCCCCCCCACCCCCCTTCCCGCAACATCGCGGCGGGGGGGGAGGGGGGGAGGGGGGGCTTCGATTGCTTCG
>JBDHFY010000294.1:0-5293 GCA_039590195.1 Gemmatimonadota bacterium
GCTTTGAGTACAATGGTACGGTCGCTCCGGTGTATACCACTTTCTATGGGCTCTACGATCACTATCACTCGTACGGTGCCGGCACCGAGTGGGACCTTCCGGATCGCTGGCTGAATCCCCCGTCGTCCTTCGACATGTCCAAGCCGCTGAATTTCGTCTCAACGTTGGACATCATTGGCGGCAATTCCGGATCACCGGTGGTGAACAGTGACCTCGAGGTCGTGGGGCTAGTCTTCGACGGAAACATCGAAAGCCTGCCCGGCGACTACATCTACTTGCCCGATGTGAATCGCGCGGTATCGGTCGACGTTCGGGGGATGCTGGAGGCGTTGGACGACATCTATGAGGCGGACCGGATCGTCGAGGAGCTGAGGACTGGACGGTTGGCCAACCGTTAGGTCCGAGTAGGGGCGAAGCCTGCTTCGTCTCCGAAGCAGGCTTCGCTCCTACTACCTGTTCCCCTACTCCTTGTTCGGAGTCGGGGTAAAGCGATACCCCACACCGCGCACCGTGTGGAAGAACCGCGGCGACTCGGGATCCGGCTCGAAACGCTTGCGCAGGCGGACGATGAAGTTGTCGATGGTCCGGGTGGATGGAAAGACTTCCGATCCCCACACCGTTTCGAGAATCTCATCCCGCGACACGACCTCGCCGGACCGCTCGGCGAGCACCTTGAAGATCATCGCTTCCTTGTGGGGGATGGCGTGTTCCTTTCCTTCCCAGGACCGTCCTTTGAACGAACGAAAGTCGAACTCGTTGCCCTCGAAGCGGATCTCGGATTCTCTGCCGATTGCCGCGTCGTACCAACGGGACCTTCGCAGGATCGCGTGCACCCGGAGCAAGAGCTCTCTTAGATGGAACGGCTTCGGGAGATAGTCGTCACCGCCCGCCTCCAGCCCACGGATGCGATCGGAAGCCTCTCCCTTGGCCGTGAGAAATAGCACCGGCGTGGTTTGACCCTCATCCCGCATTGTCTTGCACAGGGTGAATCCATCCACACCCGGGAGCATGACGTCCAAGATCACGAGATCGTAGGTGCCTGCCCGCACCATCTCCAGGGCGGTGCGTCCATGAAACACCGCCTCCACACTGTGCCCCTCGATCTCGAGGTTCTCCTTGATGCCTTTCGCCAGATTGACTTCGTCGTCGACGACAAGGATCGTCGCGGCTTGGTCGGTCATGCATCATCCTCGTGCGCCGCTGTCCACGACACCGTCACCCTCGCTCCGCGGCCGGGACCCTCGCTGTGTGCGGAGACCTTTCCGCCGCCCAGCTCGACGAGATTGCGAACGATGTGGAGTCCGAGGCCGGTGCCCCGGGTCTCCCGCCGCATCTCGTTGCCCGGCCGGTAGAACTTCTCAAAGAGCTTCCCAGCCTCCCCGGGAGGGAACCCGATCCCGTTGTCGGAGACGGTGACGTCTACGAAGCCGTCACGCACCGCCGTCGCGATGACCACCTTCCCGCCGCCGGCTGCACCCACTGCCTTGATCGCGTTGTCCACGAGGTTGCGAAGCACCGTTCGCACCGCCACGGGGTCGGCGTTGATGGCGACGCCCTCGGGGATGTCGTGTGCGACTTCGACTCCGTGGTCTGCCGCTGCTACCTGGCACTCCTCCACGGTGGCCTCTGCCTCTTCCGCGAGCGCGACCCGTTCCGGCGCAAGAGCGATGCGGCCCTCCTCGATCCGGGATGTCTCGAGGATGTTCGATACCATCACCTGCAGCCGCTTGAGGTCGTGCAGCATGCGCTCGCTCAAGCGCCCGCGGTCACCGGGCGTGGGATCGCGCAGCGAGAGCGTCTCCGCGGCGAGTTGCAGACTCGCCAGCGGGCTCTTGAACTCATGGGAAACCGCCGCGAGGAAGTTACGCTGGCGGCGACGCAGCACCGCATCCTGGTGTAGGGCCTTGGCCAACACCGCCATCCCCCCTATCAGCACGACGAGAAAGAACGCGCCCTCCCAGCCGTACTGGTTGAGCCGCCGACGTCGTTCGTCTTCGATCGATTGGAGGACGACCGGATGAATTGCCAATTCACCTGATGCGGGGTCACGAAAGAGGTGAGGAAAGAGGACCGTGATGGCGGCTGGATCGCCACCTTGCTCGAGAAATCGGTTCGCGGCCTGAGCATCGGCAGCAATCAGTTGTGTCAATCGGGTTCGGACCTCGGAGGCGTAGGATGCCTGGTCCAAGATCCACCAGGTCACCTGTCCCACGGCGATCAAGAACAGGAAAAGGAACGCTACCTGGAGGGCCCGGGTGTGATCGAGGCGCTCAAAAAACCTCACCGACCCCCCCCTCTCGCTGCCCGCCGTCATGAGATCGCGCAGCGCGCGGCGGGGAGCCGTTACAACTCATCGTCGCCCGGTATCTCGGCCGGCATGCCCGACCGCTCCACGACGTCCCGCAGCTCGCGGGCAAGCGTCTCGTCCGCGCCGGCGAAGAACGCATCCACCGTGGCGGGGCCCTTCTCGAACGCGAGGCTTCGCAAACCGATGAGCGGAATGTGCGCCAGCCGGCGCGCGAAGGCATCCGCCCACTGTCGAAGCTCCTGCCGCGCGGCCTCGTCCAATTGCGGGAGCTTCTTTCTCAGCAACTCTTCCACCTGCTCCTGCGCAGTCTCACGGTACCGACGTCGAAGCTCGACGATCATCGGAGCCACCACACGCTCGGCCATTCGCTTCCTGAGGCCATCCAGTGCCTCATCGACGATGGCCCGGGCCTCTGCCGTCTCCTCGATCCGCCGCTCCCGATTGACGGTGGCCTCCGCGACGATCTGGTCCATCCCGATGCGCTTGACGCCCGCCGCCTTGGCATCCTGAGGATCCACATCCGGCGGAACCGCCATGTCCACGATGAGTGGTGGATCCTCTGGCAACGCGTGGGTGGCCATCCGCTCCAAGTCCTGCCGGCGGAGCACCGGCTCCGGCGATCCGGTGGCGAGCACGATAGCCTGGACGCCGTTGGAATGTCGGCCGAACGTGTCCAACGTACAACTCGTCCCGCCAACCTCGCGAGCCAGCGCCTCAGCTTTCTCGAGGGTCCGGTTGACGATGAGCAACGGGATCTTGTCCTTGGCCAGCTCGCGCGCGCACGTTCGGGTCATCGCTGAGATCCCAATGGTGGCCACTTTCCCCGGGGTCATGCGAATGCGCCGGCGGAGATGGTCCAGAGCGATGGTGGCCAGCGATACCTTGCCTGCCGTGACACCGGCAGCCCGGTGGATCCTGCCGGCCACCTTGAGGGCTTCCTCGAAAATGCGATCGAGGCGGGGACCGCTGAGACCGAGCTTCCGCGAGAGGTCCACTGCGTTGCGGACCTGGCCGGTAATCTCAGTCTCACCGAGCTTGGCTGAGTCGAGACCCGCCGTGACGAGAAAGAGATGCTCGGCCGCGCCTTCCCCATGCCACGCCCGGAGCCGGCGCTCCGCCTCTCCAGGCTCGGGAGGCCGCTCCACCAATGCCTCGAAGATGCGCTGCCGGTAGGTATTGGCTGACGTGGTCCCGTCGCCGGCGTAGGCGACTTCGACGCGATTGCATGTGGCGAGGTAGACGAGCTCCGAAGCACCGATCTGCTCGGCCATCTCCCGGAGTCGCCTGGGCTGGTCTTCGATGAGAACGGTGAAGGGTGGCAAGGCGTCCACGCCTCCCATCCGCCACGAGATCCCAACGACGCCTACGCGTTCCATCTCGCCTCTCCTTCCTCGGCGACCTTGACGGTCAGAACTGTTGGCGTACGGCCACAAAATAGCAAAGAATGGCTGAGGATGTGTCACAGAAGTGTCATTGCTTCCCTCCCTGCCACCGCCCCCCGCTGCCAGCGGCCGGCTGCCAGCTGCCGCTGGGTGAGAAGGGAGAAGGCCCAACCCATCCACACCGCCCCAGCTGTTATCTGTTAGCAAAGTGGGAAGTGAGAAGTAAGAAGTGGGAGGGCGTGGCAGGACGCCCGTTCTGCCCCATCTGCCCCTCGTGCCATATCTGGTTCCCACAACCCCCACACCCTACACCCTACACCCTTCTCCCCACCGCCCCCGCTGCCAGCGGCCGGCTGCCAGAGTGGGGTAGCCAAGTTATATAGAGATAGATATATATTGTAGAAAATATAGGTAGACACAGAGCCTCATTGTCCTGACCGATCGATGTGGGGAGCGCCATGAGCAAGTCCATTCGTTTGACCTACGCCGCCGCGATGGTGCTGCAGGCCTTGGACAGGGGATACCGCTACGGTTTCGATATCGTCGAGGCCACCGGAGTGAGAAGTGGCACGGTGTACCCACTGCTGCGGCGGCTCGAGGAGGCCAAGATGGTTCGCTCCAAGTGGGAGCCCGTGACCATTGCCCGCGCGAGCCACCGTCCACCGCGCAAGTACTACGAGGTGACTGACGCTGCGCACGATTTGCTGGCGGCCGCACACGCGCGATTCCCGGCTCTGAGCAATCTCCCGGCGGGCAGTCGGGCCTTGGACGAGGCAGTGGGCAGATGAGTCTCATGATTTTCGTTCGGGCCTTTCTCCGTTTCGTGAGCCTGTTGGTTCCCGGAGACCGACGCGACGAGTGGCTGCGCGAGTGGTAAGGCGAGCTGCATCACGCGCGGGAAGTTCGCTTGCGGCCGTGGGACCGGCCCAACGTGGGCGCCGTTGGGGTGGTGGGTGGGGCCTTCTCACTTCTCACCTTTCACTTCTCACCGGCGCCGTTGAGGACGCCCGTTGGCTCCGCCTTCGTACAAGGAACAAGAGCATGCTTCTGCAAAACGTTCGGTTTGCGACCCGGTCGTTCCGCAAGCAGCCACTGTTCTGTTTCGTAATCGTTGATCCCGTGGAGGCGCTGAGAAGTGAATAGTAGGGGATAGGGAGGAGGTTGCAGGTGAAGGCGGCGCGCGGGACCCGGAAAGGGCGGTGCATCCCCGGGGAAGTGCCGTCTTCTCGCCACAGAGTCGACACGTTACCTTGATAAGCTTCCAGCGCCTTTCGGCGAGTAGCCCGCCTTGGGTCGAGATCTGTCTTTGTAAGGATGTAGAGATGAACACTGCCGAGTATCTGGCCGAGGTCGATCGGTACAGCGCGCACAACTACCACCCGCTACCCATCGTTTTGTCCCGTGGGGAGGGGCCCTGGGTGTGGGACATCGAGGGTAAGAAATACCTCGACTGCCTTGCCGCGTACTCGGCTGTGAATCAGGGGCACAGGCATCCCAAGATCGTTCAGGCTGCCAAGGAGCAACTCGACCGCCTGACGCTGACGTCGAGGGCATTCCACAACGATCAGATGGGGCCGTTTCTCCGCCAGCTCTGCGAGTTGGC
>JBDHFY010000295.1:0-5290 GCA_039590195.1 Gemmatimonadota bacterium
AAGGCGGAGGCTCGGCGTCGCGCCGGCGCGAGCCATCCGGCCTTGCATCCCTACGTTTCGTGTGCCATGCTCCCCGCCAGTCTCCGCCCAGGCGCCGGTGATCGTGCGCCGTCGACGAAGCGTACACAGTGCATCAGAACGCCCCGACCCACCTGCAAATGTAGCCACAGATGCCGCAGATAAACGCTGATGAAAGAGAGGAAGTCTCTTGGGTGTTTCACACACGCTGCTGAGACCGCCTTGGAGGCGGGGTGGGGTCAACAAACCGCGTTCATCCGCGTTTGTCTGCGGCTAAACCTCATATCTTTCATCCAAGTCTCCTCACCGCGATCCATCAGGTGATTGGATGAGCTACACGGGGACGGTACACAACTGCGTGCATCTGCGTGTATCTGCGGCTCAAGCCTTCGGATCTCTCATCTGTCATGGAGACGCGTCGGGCGGGTGCCCACCGGCAGCTTGCTCCCAGCCGCATTCTCTGCTACTTGTATCGGATAGTGCTCCCGTGTGCGGAGGAGGCCCTTCCCGCCCCCGCGCTCCCACCCATTCAGGAGGCTTGCCGATGTCCAGGACCCTCCGCTGGCTCATGCTGCTCTCGGCCACGCTGGCGGCTACTGTCGCCGCCCAGCAACCAGACATCGCCATCGTCTCGGACCTCGCCATTGACGGATACGGCAACACCATCGTCAATCCCGTGGTTCGGATACGGGGCAACGAGATCGTCTCCGTCGAGTCCTCGACCAGCCGGCCTCGGGTTGACCGCATCATCGATTTGACCGGCTATACGATCCTCCCCGGTCTCATCGACGGCCACGTCCACATCACGGCGAACTTCGAGCCCGGGGCCAGCCGCTCGAAAGTTGCGCTCTACGGAGCGAGGAACGCCAAGAGCCTCCTGATGAGCGGGTTCACCTCCGCACGAGCGCTGGGCGATCCGGATTTCGCCGCGGTCGATCTGCGGGACGCCATCGAAGAGGGCCTGGTACCCGGTCCGCGCCTCACCGTCTCGTCTCAGTGGCTCGACGACGACATCCTGGCGGGGGCGGAGGGCGATCGGATCGCCGCGGGCGACCCCCCGGCCGGTGAGCGGGAGATTC
Source organism: Gemmatimonadota bacterium (assembly GCA_039590195.1). Lineage (GTDB taxonomy): Bacteria > Gemmatimonadota > Gemmatimonadetes > Gemmatimonadales > GWC2-71-9 > JBDHDY01. The sequence continues at coordinate 1,098 of JBDHFY010000295.1, forward strand.
GAACTTGGGTGCGAGGCAAGGTGGCCGCCGGCGTGGACTGGATCAAAGTCCTCGCTACGAGGAGCAGTCGGTCCGGCGGGACTCCCGTCTACTCACAGGAGCAACTCAACTGGTTGGTGGATGAGGCGCGCATCGCGGGCAAGCCCGTCTCTTCACACGCCCACACAGCCGAGGGAGTGCGGCGGTCGATTTTGGCGGGAGCGCGAACCATCGAGCACGGTGCCCTGCTGGACGATGCCACCATTGACATGATAGTGGAGCGCGGGGCGTACTACTGTCCCAATCTCTACCTGGGCGAGTACTATGTGGCCCACGCCGAGCAGATGGGCTACTCCGGGGCCGCGCTCCAGTTCACCAAGGACTTTCTCCCACCCAGAACAAAAGTGTTCCGGACCGCGGTGGACCGAGGCGTCGAGATCGTGTACTGCACTGATGCCAATCGGGGCTGGTTGTGGGAAGGCAACACGGCGATCGAGTTTTTGCGACGGAACGTGGCCGGCCAGTTCCCCACAGACGCCATCGTCAGCGCCACGACTCGTGCCGCCGAAGCGTTGTTCCTGACCAATCGTGGAAACCTGGAAGAGGGAAAGCTCGCCGACGTGATCGCTGTTGACGGCAACCCTTTGGAGGACATCAAGGCACTGATGCGTGTAGCGTTCGTCATGAAAGACGGCAAGGTGTACAGGGAGCCCGAGGAGGTGGAACGATGAGATGCCAGCTTACCGCTCGTTGGGTGACGTTGTGCCTCGTCATCCTGGTGAGCAGTGTCGGTGCACAGGACCTCGATATCGTCGTATGGTCCGATCTCGCGATCGACGGTCACGGGACGCCCATCGACAACCCGGTCATCGTTGTGCGGGGAAACGAGATCTTCTCCGTTCGGTCCAGCACCACGGCGCCGACCGGCGCCCAGGTCGTCGACCTCAGGGGATACACGGTTCTTCCGGGATTGATCGACGCGCACGTACACATCGCGGCTTCCTTCGAGCGCACCGCTCGCGACCCGAAGTCAGCACTGCACGCAGCCCGCACCGCGAGAAACCTCCTGCTGAGTGGCTTCACGACGGTACGAAGTCTCGGGGCTCCCGATGAATCCGTCCTCGCGCTCAGGAGCGCCATCGATGACGGACTCGTTCCCGGACCGCGTCTCGTCGCCTCGGGCAGAGGGATGACCGACAACGAGGTGGCCGGCGCCGAAGGGGATCGAAACACAGGGAGCGGGGACGCCGCACCAGCCAACGAGCAGACGATTCGCGCGTGGGTTCAAGTCAAAGCCGGCACAGGCGTCGACTGGATCAAGATCTTCGCCACACGCAGCAGCCGGGCCGGAGGAACGGCGGTCTACTCTCAGCGACAGCTCGATTGGGCGACGGACGAAGCTCGCAAGCAGCACTTGCCCGTCTCGGCACACGCTCATGCGCCGGACGGCGCAAGGCGCGCCATCCTCGCAGGAGCGAGAACGATCGAGCACGGCGCCCTCCTCGACGACGAGACACTCGAGATGATGCTGGAGCACGGCACATACTACACGCCTAACCTCTATCTCTCCGAGTACTACCTCGAGCACGGGGACGAGTTCGGGTACACCGAAGAACAGCTCCGCTACACCGCCGAGTTTCTTCCGATTCGCACTCGCGTATTCACGACAGCCGTCGAAAAGGGCGTCCAGATCGTCTTCAGCACCGACGCCAACGCCGGCTGGATCTGGTCAGGGACTACTGCCATCGAGTTCGAGCGACGGCACGCCGCCGGCCAGACCACCAAAGACGCCATTGTCAGTGCCACGAGCCGCGCGGCAGAGGCCCTGTATCTCGACGATCGCGGAAATCTGGAAGAAACGAAACTCGCCGACGTCATCGCGGTGGACGGCAACCCATTGAACGATGTCACCGCCCTCGGCAGGGTGGTGTTCGTCATGAAGGATGGAAAGATCTACAAGCGGCCGGGTCGGTAAGGCGGTAGGGCGGTAGGGCGGAAAGGCGGGAAGGCGGTAGGTGACACCGTAACTGTCATCGGTAACGATGCGCGACCGTTGGTGTCTCGGAACTACCTACCGCCCTACCGCCTTACCGCCTTACCGCCTTACCGCCCTACCGCCCTACCGCACCCCTTTTTCTCCCGCGTCCCGATGGACATCTTGCATCTGCCATGCCCGGCGGAGGAGGTGGCTCTGCAGCAGGCCGACACGATCGAACATCCAAGGAGAAGACCCGTGAGACGCGTTGCCGGATCACTCATCGTCATATTGCTCGTTGCCTCGGGGCTCGCCCAGGCCCAGGAAAAGCGACGACTCACCTTCACCGATTTGATGAAATTCCGTCAGATCGAACACCTGACTATCTCGACGGATGGTCAATGGGTCGCGTTCACTGCCGAGCCCGACCGGGGAGATCCCGAAGTGATTGTCCGGTCGACGCGCAACGATACCCGCCACATTGTCGCCCGGGGGAGTCATCCTGCCATCGCAGAGGGCGGGGGGTGGGTGGCCATGCGCTTGAATCCGACCCTGGAAGAGGTGGAAACACTCGAAGAGACGGACCGTCCCCGCAGCGGCGCAGCGCTCCTCAATACCACGAGCGGCGAGGTGGCCACGTTCGACGACGTGGAGAGCTTCGCCTTTTCAGGTGACGGCAGGTGGCTCGCCGTCCATCACTTCGGCCCGCGGGAAACCGATGGCGGGGCTGGGCCGGAAGACGACGAAACCCGGAAGCCCGGCACTGGATTGGCGCTCCGCGAGCTCGCTACGGGTACCGACGTGGCCATCGATCTCGTCCGAGGCTTCGCATTCGATGAGGACGGCCGGTACGTCGCGTACGCCGTTGTGGACCCCGAGGGTGGGCGCGACGGCCTTTACGTGAGGGATCTCGCCGCCGGCGCCGCGGCCGAGCAAGAGGTTCATGCAGGGCCATCCCACGGATACAGTGCCCTCGCATGGAGCGACATCCACAACCGTCTGGGGTTCGTGACCGCTCCCGAGGACTCGACCGGCAAGCCGGGGGATGCAGCGCTCTGGACCTGGGACGGCGAACGCGGCGCAGGACTTCTCGGAGCGGCGGATGCCCCGGACGGATGGATGATTCCACTCCAGAACGAGCTTCGCTGGACCCGTGACGGGGACCGTCTCTTCTTCGGGTTCCGGCCGGCCGAAGATGGCGGGCGGGATGCCACGGACGACGAGCCCTTCGACCCCTATGACACCCAGGCGATCGTCGCCGATCGGGAAATCGACGTGTGGCACTGGATGGACACACGAATCAAGCCGCAGGAGAAAGTGGAGTGGGAGCGCGATCAGGAGACGCTCTACGCCGCGGTGTATCACTTGGACTCCGGGAAAGCCGTTCAGCTAGCCGATCTCGAGCTCGAGGCCGTCGGCGCTCCGGAAAACGACCAAGCGATACTCGGCCGGGCGAGACAGCCCTACCAGCGATCTTACACCTGGGATGTCCGCTACTTCGATTCCTGGGTGATCGATCTCGAGACAGGTGGGCGAACCCCCATCCACGAACGGCTCGTGAGCAGCGTCACACTCTCACCGGAGGGTCGGTACGTCGCCTACTATAAGGAAAGCGATTGGTACCTGTTCGATGTCGCAAGCGCGACGACCCGAAACGTCACGGCAGATCTCGGCATTCCGTTCGCCGACGAGGACTGGGACTATCCCGGCCCCACTCCGGGGTACGGCATCGGTGGTTGGGAGGCGGGTGATGCCGCCCTTCTCATCTACGACAAGTATGACATCTGGTACGTGCCAACGACGACGGACGGTGAACCACGGAATCTGACTCAGGGGGAGGGTCGGGCCACCGAGCGGATCTTCCGAGTCATCGACACCGACCCGAAGGAGCTGTCCTTCGAGCCGGGGCGAGAACCTGCTTCTCTCTTCGTATCACGACAAGCAAAAGAACTTCGGCTTCTACAGCGCGCGCCTGGGACGCCCCGGGGTCGATCGGCTTCTCGAGGAGGACAAGCGCTTCAGCTTCGAGGCGAAGGCCGAGAACACCGACGTCTTTGTGTATACACGGGAGGACTTCGACGAATTCCCGGATCTCTGGTTGACAGGAAGCGACTTTCGAAATCCACGGAAACTCACCAACGTGAATCCTCAGATCGCCGAGTTCCTCTGGGGAAGTCCGGAACTCGTCGAGTGGACCTCGGCGGACGGCACGCCCATGCAAGGCGTCGTCATCAAACCG
>JBDHFY010000296.1:0-5265 GCA_039590195.1 Gemmatimonadota bacterium
GACCGCCGCTCCTTCATCCACTGCCAGGCGCGGTGTCGTGATATCGCCGTGAATCACCGCTGATGTCCGCACTTCCACGCGACCATCGGCCACGATCGAGCCGTTGACCTCTCCGTCCAGAATTGCCTCTTGTGCATGAATGTCGCCCTCGACGATCCCACCCCTGGCGACGAGGACTTGGCGCGCAGCGCGGATGATCCCAACCACCGTGCCCTTGACTCGAATCACGCCGCTGCTGCTAAGCGTCCCTTCCACCCGCAGGTCGCGGGCGATGATCGACACCACTTCCTCATCAGAGCGTCCTCGGCTACCGGATCACTTCCTCTCGCTCGAAGTTGTAGAGCGTCACTCGGCGGAGCCGATAGTACGCCTCCCAGTATCCGCGCAGAGCGCGCACGTACTGCGTCCGCGCCTGGTCCTTTTCTCCCTGCGCGATGTAGAGGTTGTCGATCGAGATCCGCCCGATCACGTAGCGGTTGTACGCGACCTCGAAGCGCTTGCCGGCCACGGTGTCGGCGGTGGCCGAGAGCGCCAGATTGCGTTTGGCCTGCGACAGCTCGAGCGCAGCGAACCGGGCCTCGTGCGCGGTCTGCTCGAGCGTGGACTGCGTGCGACTCTCCGTCCCCGCGCGGTCCGCCTCCGCCGCCCTAACCTCCGCGCGCGCGGCGCCCCACTGAATTAGCGGGATCTCGATGGAGACCGTGAGCCGCTGGGCCTCGAGCAAATTGCTATAGACCCCGCTCGCCTCGGGCGCGGTGGCGTTGAATCCGTAGCTGGCCAGCAGCGTCCCGCCGATGCCGTTGTTCAGCTTGGCTTCAGCCACCCGCCGGTCCGCCTGCAGTTCCTGGAGATGGACGTCGCGCATCACCGATCGGTTCTGCAGCGCCTGGGCCACGGCGCGGGCAGCATCGGGCTCGAAGTCGGGGATCGCCGCCGGCACCACGACCTCGAGGGGCGTATCGAGTGCCATCTTGAGCTGGATCCGGAGCGCCGCCAGTGCCCGCTCGTACTCCAGCTGCGCTCCGTCCAGGCTGGTCCGGGAGCGAAGCAGCGCCAGTTCGCTCTGGAGGAGATCGTTCTCACCAATCGTGCCGATCTCGAACCGCCCGGTATTGAGCGTGTAGAGCGTGTCGTTGATCCCCGCGTTGGAACGCGCGGTTTCCAGCGCCACGCGCGCCGCGTACACGTCGAAGAAGAGCCGGGTGGTTTCGACCGTGATGTCCTCGCGTGCCTCGAGGTACTGCCGGTACGCCAGTTCTTCTAGCACCGGCTGTTCCTTGCGGTTCCACGCCACCGTGTTCGGCCGCAGGATCGGTTGCCGGAGGCCGATGGTGACCGGAGTGGACGACCAGGTCACCACGTCCTGCGTTCCGCTCACGGACACGCGGGAAAGTGAGGACGAGATGAATACGTCCCCACCGGTGACCGGGATCGTCTGCGACAGGGTCGCCGTCAGCCCCGCACTCGTCTGATTCTGGGGGCGGAACAGCGTGCTCCCGTCCGGTTGCAGGACCTCGATGATGGAGCGGTTGTAGGCCGGGACGGTGCCGGCGAGGGAGAGTTGGGGCAAGAGCCGAGAGGAGAACGCGTCCCCCTGATAGTACGCCGCGTCCCGAGTCGCTTCGGCGGCCGCGGCCTGGTGCCCCTGTTCCAGGGCACGTTCGATCGCCTGGGGCAACGTGAGGCGGGCCGCCGGCTCTTGCGCTGCGGCGTGGACCGGACCGCAAAGCGCGAGACAGTACGCCGCCCATCGGGCGGCGGCACGGAGTGGGAGATGTCGAACCATGAGACTCACTCGTGGCGGAGACAGACAACGGGATCTTGTTGCGCGGCCCGATAGGCCGGCGCGATTCCAAAGGCAAGCCCGACAGCGAAGGCCACACCGAAGGCCACAAACACGGAGACGTACGACACCACGGTCTGAATCCCGGCGGCACGCTCGATGGCCACACTCAATCCGGCACCCAGGATGATGCCGGCGACACCGCCCACCACACTGATCAGGACGGCCTCACTCAGAAACTGGAAGAGAATCTCTTTGCGGGTCGCGCCGACCGCGCGGCGCACCCCGATCTCGCGAATGCGCTCGAGCACGGACGCGAGCATGATGTTCATGATGCCGATCCCGCCAACGATTAGCGAGATCGACGCAATGGACCCGAGCACCACGTTGAAGATCGCCTTCGTCCGCTGTTCCTGTTGCAGCAGCAACTCCGGCACGGTGATCTCGAAATCAACAACGGAATTGTGACGTCGCTTGAGCAGGCGCTGGACCACCTCGGCGACCCCTGGAACGAGCTGCGATTCATTCACACGCAGGATGATGCGGTCGAGCTGGTTGCGGTTGGTGCGCTCGGCCCGCTGCTCCTCCGTTTCGGGGGCCTCCTCGCCGGGCATCCCCGCCGGACGTGACGCCATCTGGACGTCACGTTGCGTCACCAACGCGCGGTTTCGGAACCGGAGGAGCATCGTGTTGACCGGGACATAGACATCCATGTTGGCGTCGCGGATCCCCAACCGCGACGACGCTTCGCCGCTGAACCGGCGGTCGGCCAGGACGCCGATCACCGTCACCCATGTGCGTCCCACCTTGAGCGGCTTGCCGATCGGGTCTTCGGTCATGAAGAAACGGGTCCGTATGCCGTCACCGATGATGGCCACTGGGAGTCCACGCGCGACCTGCATCGCGTCGAACATGCTGCCGCTCACCAGGCTCAGGTTGGTCAACCGGAAATACGTCGTATCCACGCCGACGACCTTGCCGGACCGCCTGAACCCCTCGCGAGTGAACGACGTGTTGAGCACGATTTCCGCAGTGGCGATCTCGACCGCCGGAATGACCTGCTCGATCGCCTGCGCATCGGCGTAGGTGAGACCCGGCGAAAACCGCTCGACCTCACGGTCGGGTTGCTCCTGGGTCAACTCCTCCTCCGTCTGCTCGACGAGCGGCGTGATGACCACATTGTTGGAGCCCAGGAGCTTCATCTGCTCGAGGAGTTCCTGCTCGGCGCCCGTGCCGATCGCCAGCATGGCGATGACGGAGGCCACCCCGAAGAGAATGCCGAGCGATGTGAGGCCGGCCCGCAGCTTGTTGTGGCCCACAGCCTCCACCGCCGTACGCATGCTGAAGAGGAAGTGCCCGCGAACGGCGTGGCGGAAGCGGGCCAATCGGTCGCTCACTTGGTCAGCTACCGGGCGGTGTGGTGTCCAGCGGTGTGGTGTCCAGCGGTAGCAATCGGCTGCGGTCGGACGTATCGCCGCCCACCACCGGTTCCGCCCCCGACTCCGGCACCGGAGAGTCAGGCAATCGCTCCACCTTCATCTCGGCGCCGTTGGGGGGCGGGGCCAGGAGCACGGTGTCGTTTTCCTCGAGCCCCCGAACGATCACCACCTCGTTTTCGTTCATGGCTCCGGTTACGACCTCACGTTTGCGCACCCGGCCCCCGTCTTTGTGGTACACGAACGGAATGCCGTTCTCGCTGCCCAGCGCCTCGATCGGCACGAACAGCACGTCCTCGTGGAGCTGGGTCTCGATCGCATTCCCGGTCGTCATGCCCGGTCGGAGCGTCGTGTCGGATCCCTCAACCTTGATCTGGATCTCGAAGACCTTGGCGTCGGTGTTGGGCCGCTGCTCGCCGACGTTTGCGACGGCGGTGACCGTTCCCTCGAGCCGCTTGTCCGGGTCGGAATCGAGCGAGATCGTGACGGGCTGCCCCTCGGCAATCTTCCGGATGTCGATCTCGTTGACGTACGTGATCGACTCCATCTTGGTGAGGTCGGGTAGCGTCGCCACTGCTGGATCCCAGGGGGACACCTGCGAGCCCACGGTCTTCTTCCGGCCGTTCCACTCCTTCACGTAGATCACCATGCCCGGCGCGGGCGCGCGAACCGTGAACCCCTCCATGACCTGCTGCACGATTGCCAGCCGGTTGCGCTCGCGCTCCATGTCGGCGCCCACCTCGCGCATTTTGGCCTTGGCCTGTTCCACCCTGGTCTTGTAAGCCTCGCGGGCCTGATTGAGCTGACGCTCGGCTCTCTCCAGATCGATTTCGGCCTGGCGCCGGACCGTGGGAGCCTCGTAGACCGCCTGCTCCTCAGCCAGCCGACGCTCCTCGAGCGCCAGCTCGAGGCCAATGATGTCTTCGCGCGCCTGGGACAGGTTCAGCGTCGAGTCGAGCATGGCCTGCTCGTAGACGGCCGTCGCCTTCTGGAGGGCCAGCGTCACTTCGGACAGCTTCGCGGCCACCTGAGACCGGTCCAACTCGGCCACCACGTCGCCCGCCTGGACCTCAGTCCCCTCGGGAACGATCGACTGGATCCTCAACTGGTAGATCTGAATCTGCTGGGCGTTGGGAGGCGCCGTGACGTTCACCGACTCTTGAGCGCTCAGCTCACCCGACGTGGTGACCGTGACCCGGAAATCACCGCGCTTTACCGGAGCAATGATCGACGCGTCCTCCGCGCCGGTGTCGCGGACGAGGAGCCAGCCACTTAGCGCGAGAACGGCAACGAGGGTGATGAGGACGCTGCGGCGGCGGAGGAAGGACATGAGGAAGGACATTTGGAAAGCCCTCCTGAGTTTCGCGATCCCGATCGAACCAGTCAGCTCGCGGCGAGTACACACGACAGGATGCGACGCATGACGCACCCCCATGATCGGGGATGTCAAGGAACCTACGGTTTGCGTCCCGAACAGTAAAGGAATGATCGGGCATGGTGTTGTGCCTCGGCGCGGGTGCCCCGGACGACCGCTGGCAGGTATGGCGCCGCGCGAGGTGCGGGTTCGTAGCGGGGGTCGGCGAGCGTAAGCGCCCGCACGGACGTGTCCACTGAAGCATCGCTCAATGGTGTCGATTCCGGTGTCGATTCATCCCGTCCAATGTCGGTTTCTACAAACTCGATCTGGGCAGATCGCGCAGTCTGTCAGGGAAATCACGGTGTGAGTTGGTGATTGAGGGCCTGGGGTGACCGCCTGATAAGCGTGAGGTCTCGACTCTTAGTCGGGGTGCCGTTCGGGGTGCCGTTTGCCCCGGCAAATCCCGGCATTTCAGTGGGAGGGCCCCGGCGCCGATGCTCGGAAACCCTTGAAAAACCGACAACTTGACGTTTCTGCGGTCCTCCCTGCGCCGAATGGGGTTCAGGGGGGCGCAAGTTCAGGTTACGGGGTACCCAGCGCCACGTGTTAGGCCACCTCGGTCGCTCACTTGGCCCCCGTGCTTTGCATCAGTCATGGCAATGCTGGCTGGTGCGGAATTGGATGAAGAA
>JBDHFY010000297.1:0-5262 GCA_039590195.1 Gemmatimonadota bacterium
GCGCGGCATTTGGCCGTGATGAGGTTGTTGAGGTCTTAGCTTGGGTAACCAAGCGCTGGGGATGAAAGGCGCGCCTTCCAGATTGGAATGGCGCGCTTTTCGTCTCTATGGGCGTTGTCAATTCATAGCGTGATGTCACCGCCGGGATCTTCACGGCGCAGCTTGTCGAGGAGTCGCTCGATGTCCCGCTTGCGGTCGGTGGCATCTACGAGTCGTGCCGACCCCCAGCTCGGCTTCCCGGTGTCATCCACGACGACGTGCACCGTCTGTCCCTCGGCCACACCTGATGGGAGGAGAGCGACGGGTACCGCTATTTGCTGCTGACGTTCGTCGATCAATATCGCCGTCGTGCCCTCGAGGCGATCCACTGTAAAAGTCCGCTCAGTAGACATACCGTATCACCACGTGGCCCCCGCGGTTGCGTAGGGTGGCCGCGTCTCCCCGGTTGTTCCAGACAGCCTGTCCACGGTTCATGTAGTAGCGGTGGCGATCTGCCGCGCCCCGGCCAGTATAGATGACCACACTGTCGGCCGGCGCGATCGCCGCCTCGGCAGGCAACGTGAAGCAGTGGGCGGCCGTGTCGCACAGCGTCCAGTCACCCACCACGACGGCTGCGTGGCTGAGATTGCGGATGACAACGTATTCACCGTTCAGGTTGTCATGATCGTTGCCAGGTGCGTCGGCAAACACCCGAAGTGACAACACCCCCTCGGCGACGGGCGTAACGGGTTCCTCAAACGTCACCGAGTCCGGCGAAGGACGGGAGTCCGATGCCGCCTCACCGGTCACCACGGCGTAGGTTCCATCACGGTGTCCCCGCACGGTCACCTCGCCGTGTCGGTCGGTCCGGTAAACCTCTGACGCTACCGCCTGGTAGTACCGCAGCGCCCAAGGGTGCGGGTGCCCGTAGGGATTATCGAGTCCACAGGAAATCACGACCACTGCGGGCTTGGTCGCGGAGAGCCATGCAGGACTGACCGCGTCGCGGCTCCCGTGATGCGCGGCCTTGAGCACCGTCACCGGCGGCACGCCCAGACGCAGAAAATGGTGGAGCTCCTCTATTTCGGAATCACCGGTGAGGAGGGCTCGGAACTCACCGAACTCGGCCACTACGCCGACGGATCGGTTGTTGAGCGCCAGCGTGTCTCCGTCAGGCGGTGGCAGAACCTGGAGGCTGAGGCTTCCGAGCCCGATCCGGCGGGCGACCGGCGCGAGATAGGTGACTTCGGAACGCTCGACTGTTCGAAGCAGGTTTCGGTAGATCGAGGTGGTGTGTGGCACGCCGTTGTCCATGTAATAGCGGACCGGTAATTGCCGAATGACTTCATCCATCCCGCCGATATGATCGGCGTGCGGGTGGGTCGAGATGGCGAGATCGATCGAATCGATCTCGCGCTCTCGGAGGACCCGTACGATGCCGGACGCCGGCCCGGCATCCACTAGCACCACTCGACCCTCGGGCGACCGGATAACGACGCCATCTCCCTGCCCAACGGAGAGAAAAATGAGCTCGAGCGCAGGCGTATCCTGCGGCGCTGGCTGTGCAGCCGCCCCCGGCCAAAAAGCCGGTAGGAAGGCGAACAGGGTGATGATCCGTGCCATGGATGTCACTGTCATGCAATTCCGATGCCGCTGCGTCCACGCATACCCCCGAATGATAGCCAGAGCAACGGTACTGCGCCCCTCCCCGACGCCCATTGGCCGAGGCCGCAGTGGGTCGCGGAAGTCGCGGAGCCTCGGCGTCAATGGCGGTCCACGAGCGGGTGACACGGCCCCGAGCGCTTCGGTCGACCGCTTGACGCCGGGGCGCGAAACCGAAGATTAAAGAGCTGTCAGCTCGAAGGTCGATCCCCATCGCCTCCCGGAGTCGCCATGGTCTTCAGCCGCTTCGTTCCAGCTCTTGTTGTTCTACTCGTCGGCCCCCCTTGTGTGCTCGCCGCCCAAAGCGACGTGGCATTCCCGCCTGAAGTCTATGCCGGACGCCGTGCACGTCTGGCCGGTCAGGTGGGAGGCGCGACGGTGATCGTGCCGGGAGCGCATTTGATTCGTGCGGGCGGTGTTGGCAAACAAGATGCCAACTTCTGGTACCTGACCGGCGTCGAGTCACCTTATGCGGTCTTGGTGATGGCGTCGCGTGCGGCTGGTGGGATGCGTGAAATGCTGTTTCTCCCCACACGATATCAGTTCGCCGGGGCCCAATACCCGATCGCCGACGAACGGTTCCGGCGAGCAGCCTGGAACCAACCCATTCGCCGGCTCTCGCCGGGGCGTGAAGCAGAAGCGGCTACCGGCATTGCCGAGACCTACCCGATCGATGAGCTGGCGGAACGGTTGCCCCAATTAGTGGGAGAAGCGGCGGCGATTTACTTCGCCTCGGACCGCGGACGCGTGTATGCGCCTCCGGGTTTGGGCGAGCCTTTCTCCCAGAGGCAGCAGCTGGAACGCGCGGTGAACGCTCTTCTCCCCGGGAAGGAACTACGGAATGTCGCTCCGCTAATCGAGCGAATGCGGCTCGTCAAGGACGAACACGAGGTGGCCGCTTTGCGAAGGGCGGCGCAGATCAGCGTGGATGGATTGCTGGAAGCCATGCGCGCGATCCGGCCGGGGATGAACGACCTCGAGGTCGCAGGCCTGATGGAGTACGTGTGGAAGCGGGAGGGTTCCCCGCGAACATCGTTTGGCCCCATTGTCTCCTCCGGCCCCGCCGCCGTTAGCCTCTACACGCTCAAATCCGAGAACTACAACTCCACGAACCGTGAGATGCAGGACGGAGAGCTCGTCTTCATCGATTATGGCGCTGCGGAGTTCAAGACGTACACGTCGGACGTGTGTCGTACCTTTCCCGTCTCGGGCCGATTCACGGAGGAGCAGCGCCGCTACTACGAAATCGTTCTCGAGGCGCAAAGTGCGGCGCTGGCCGAGATCAAACCCGGGGTGATGATGGTGGATGTGGTCAGGGCGGCTGCGCAGGTCTTCCGCGATCATGGTCTCGAGCAGTACGAGGACATCGACCGTATGGGTGAGGACCGCGTGTGGGGCATCTTGCCGTCGCCCACTCACTGGCTTGCCCATGCTGGGGGGATGACCGACTACAGCGGCTCTCGTGGAACTGGCGTGAGGGATCTTGGCCATCACATCGGACTCGAGGCCTTGGACAGCCGCGACTATTCCATGCCCCTCGCGCCGGGGATGGTGTTCACCGTCGAACCGAAGCTCTATATCCCGGAGAAGGGGATCGCCATCATGATCGAGGACATGATTCTGGTGACCGAAACCGGGTACGAGAACCTGTCCGTGGGAGCGCCCAAGGAAGTGGAGGAGATCGAGCAGGTGATGGGGGGGCCCACACCCTGACCGCCGCACCGCCCGACCCGACCCTGGCGGACCCACCCTGCACGACCCCACCACCGGGCGGACCCCCACCCAATCCCGTCTCCACCCGGGCGGACAGGCGGACAGTCCGCCTCGCCTCCCCCCCGTGACGACCGATAGACGACCGGTTGTTTTTCGCTGCGGTCTGTGTACTCGCGCGGTGCGGCGGTGGGGTGGGGGAGCGGTCCGCCGGTCCGCCCGGCGGTGGGGTGTGTGGTGGGGCAACTGTCCGCCAGCCCGCCTGTCCGCCCGGTGGTGCGGTGTGTGTGGCAGCCGGTCCGCCACGCTTCGCGACCCACGTCACCGATTCGTCTCCGCCCCTGTGCAAGATTCTCTCGGTCGGACGTCGTGCTGGGTAGGCGGCCGGAATAATCGCACCGGCCGGGTGCGAAAGTCTCAATACAAGGAGCTACCGATGCTGGTGAGATTTCATAAGCCCGAATGGTCCTTGGGATTCCTTGGGGTCGCTGTGTCCGTCGCTCTTGGCGCAGGCGGGCCTGCCCGAGCCCAAGAGCCGGCCCGCGTCTTCGAGTCCTCCATGTCGGACCGGACGGTCGTCACCATTACCGTGTACAACCAGAACTTCGGTCTGGTGCGTGAAGTGCGGAGCTTAGAACTCGGTCAGGGGCGGGTGGCTCTCGAATTCCAGGACGTCGCGGCGCAGATCCAGCCGGAGACAGTACACATCAAACCGCTCGGACGAGACGACGGCGTGAGAGTCCTCGAGCAGAACTACCAGTATGATCTCCTCAATCCGCAGAAGCTGCTCGAGAAATACGTGGGTCGGACCGTCAAGGTCTACCGCTACAACGAAGTCACGGGCCGCGACGAGGAGTACGAGGCGGAAGTGCTTTCAGTGAATCAGGGGGCGATTCTTCGGATTGGCGACGAGATCACTTACAACTTTCCCGGTCGGTTATCGTTCCCGGAGATCCCGGAAAACCTCGTGGCGAGACCGACCCTGATGTGGCTGCTGGACAGCAATCAGGATCGACAACAGGTACAGGTTTCCTATCTGACGAGGAGCCTCAACTGGAAGTCTGACTACGTGCTCGTCGTGAACGAGGACGATACGCTGGGGGATCTCACGGGGTGGGTGACGCTCACCAACCAGAGTGGAGCGGCGTACGAGAATGCGCTGCTCAAGCTCGTGGCCGGTGACGTGCAACGGGTCACACCCGACATCCGCCGGCGTATGGAGATGGACGCCGTGCGAATGGCGGCTGAGGCCCCCGCCCAATTCACCGAGGAGGGCTTCTTCGAGTATCACCTCTACACCCTCGAGCGGCCGACCACACTGCTTCAGAATGAACAGAAGCAAGTCAGCCTGTTGGAGGGATCGGGGATCGGGATCGACAAGCGTCTCATCTTCTACGGCGCCGCACACTACTACCGCGGATCCTACGGCCAGGTGATCTCGAACCAGAAGGTCGGGGTCTACCTCGATTTCGAGAACCGGGAGGCCAACCATCTGGGCGTGCCACTGCCCAGAGGCATCGTCCGGGTCTACAAGGCGGACCGGTCCGGCGCACAGCAGTTCATCGGTGAGGATCAGATCGATCACACACCCCGGGACGAGCGGGTGCGAATCAAGATGGGTGAAGCCTTCGACGTGGTGGGTGACCGCCGCCAGATGGACTATGATGTGTTCGGATCCTGTGTGTCGGAGAGCGCGTGGGAGATCACGTTGCGGAACCACAAGGACGAGGACGCGGAAGTACAGGTCGTGGAGCCGGTAGGGGGCGACTGGGACATCGTTTCTACGAGCCACCCGGCCAGCAAGGTGGATGCCCACACGTTCACGTTCACCATCGATGTGCCGTCGCGAGGCGAAACCAAGATAGAGTATCGGGTGCGGGTAAGGTGGTGCTAGCCGGCCCCGGCCCCGGC
>JBDHFY010000298.1:0-5205 GCA_039590195.1 Gemmatimonadota bacterium
CGGGTATCAGCTGTTTCTCCTGAGTGTGCTCTTTGCGTGTGTTTCGTTCCTGGCGTTCCGGGAGCGGTCCTACCGCTACATTGCGGCACAAATCATGAGCTTCGTGACGCTCGAGGCGAAGTCCGCCGGATCTGAGAGCCAGGACTCACCATCGGCGTTGTGATAGCTGGATGACCCGCCGGACGCGACCGTCCGGCAAGGGGTGACGGTCGTCCGGTCGAAATCGGTCCCGCCACCTGGGGAGTGGACTCCGGTCTTGAAAGCGGATGCCGCGTCCTCCCACCGCACCGTCAGCAGTTTTCCTCGAGTCCGCCAGGGGTCGTGGCTCTGGACGTCACCCAGACAAGCTTCCAGGCCCGGGTTGCCCGGTTGTAGTATTCGTGCGGGCCGGTTGGACAAGGGACTCGGGTCCGCCGGCTGCTCCCTCGCAGATCATGACACTGGCGGGCGAACTTGGGATTGGGTCGACTCGCCTGCCGGCGTAGCGCCTTCCGAAGCCGGGTAAAGCCGAGACGATGACGTCCGACAGCAAACTCCCAGAGGTGTTCATGGAACGGCGCCGCCGCCGCAACGTCCGGGCCCTGGCTGACTATGCGGTGTTCGTCGCTGCGATCGTCGCGCTGTACTCCATTCTGTTCCATGTGATCATGTGGCAGGCTGAAGGACAGCGCTACTCATGGATCACGGGCCTCTATTGGACGCTCAGTACCATGACTACGCTGGGTCTTGGCGACATCGTGTTCCTGAGCGAGATCGGAAAGCTGTTCACCGTGATCGTCCTCGTGTCCGGCATTCTGCTCGTCTTCATTGTGTTGCCGTTTGCGTTCATCCGGTTCTTCTATGCTCCGTGGTTGGAGGCGCACGAAGTGCTCATGGGGGCCGGATTGGAGGAGACGCCCGGGGTGCTTCTCACGACGAACGACGACGCAATGAACATCTACCTGGCCGTCTACTGTCGGCGGCTTGCGCCCGATGTGCGCATCGTGAGTCGAATTACCCACGATCGAAACATGGAGGCGATTCGCCGGGCGGGCGCCGATCTTGCTCTGAGCCACACGTCGCTGGGCGTCGAATCCGTGGTCGCGCTCATGCGCAACCGCGAGCTCATCTTCCTGGGTGAGGGGGTTGCGCTCTACGAACGACCGATTCCCAGCGCCCTGACCGGGCACACGCTCGGATCGACCGGCATTGCGGGCCGCACCGGACTCAACGTCATCGCCATCCAGGAGCCCACCCGTCTCGTCACTAATCCCGGACCGTCGACCATGCTCGAGGTCGAAAGTAGCCTGTTGATGATCGGCGACCAATCGCAGCTCAGGGCGTTCAGGGAGACGTACGAGTGAACGACGAGAGTCGGTGTGAGTTCATCCGTGGCTCTGAATCGAGGCAGGGGTGCCGGCGTCGCGTCAGCGCCCCCTGCCTCCTAACGATTAGACAATGAGGAGATGGTCATGAGCATGAGGGTTGGTTCGACGAACGGATTCGACGTCCTGCCCGCGGTGCAGAGGCTACGGTCGGTCGCGTGCTGCCGTCTCTTTCCCGTGCTGTGCGTCTTTGGTGTCATGACACACGCGGAGCCCGTTCGGGCCCAACGGATCGAGGAATCGCTGTTGAACGAGTTCACCTGGCGACTGCTCGGCCCCGCGAGCCCGGCGGGAAGGGCGTGGCAAGTCGTGGGGGTGGAGAGCGATCCCAAGACCTTCTACGTCACCACGGCAGGCGGTGGCCTGTGGAAGAGCACGAACAATGGGACGACCATCGAGCCCATCTTCAACGATGAGGGCTCCGCGTCCACCGGCGCCGTGGCGATCGCGCCTTCCAACACCGACCTCGTGTGGGTCGGCACGGGCGAGCCCGCCAACACCCGGGCGAACTCCTGGGGTGACGGCGTCTACAAATCGACGGACGGCGGGAGCACGTGGACCAACATGGGACTCCGCGATACGCGTCAGATCAGCGCCATCGTGATCCACCCGACCCGTCCGGACATCGTGTACGTCGCGGCGATGGGCCACCTCTGGGGCAGCAACGCCGAACGAGGCGTGTTCAAGACGACGGATGGCGGGCGCACGTGGGACAAGATCTTATTCGTGAACGATACGACGGGTGTCATCGATCTTCGGGCGGATCCCAACGATCCCGACGTCCTCTACGCCGCGACGTGGCAGCGGTTCCGCTATGGCGGCGGAGATATGAAGGAGTCCGGGCCGGCAAGCGGCATCTACAAAACCACCGACGGCGGAGAGCATTGGATCCGACTTCACAACGGACTGCCTACCGACGACATGGGGAAGATCAACATCGCGGTGGCGCGCAATAACTCAGAGGTCGTGTACGCGGCCGTGCTTACGGGGGAGCCGGCGGGTCGGGGTAGGCGCACCAGCGACACGGGAGGAATCTTTCGGTCCGACGACGGCGGCGAAAACTGGGGTCGCGTCAATCCGATGATGACCAGTTACTACTACCAGCATCTGCACACCGATCCATCCGATGACGAGACAATCTGGATGCCCGTGTTCGATTTGTGGCGCTCGACGGACGGCGGTCAAAA
The DNA here is from genome assembly GCA_039590195.1 of Gemmatimonadota bacterium. Taxonomy (GTDB): domain Bacteria; phylum Gemmatimonadota; class Gemmatimonadetes; order Gemmatimonadales; family GWC2-71-9; genus JBDHDY01. Next base: position 2,552 of record JBDHFY010000298.1, read on the forward strand.
CTTCGAGAAGAGAAATCTCGCGCACGTCCACAACGACCTGCACGGGATGTGGGTGAACCCTCACGACCCGGAGCACATTATCGTGACCGGGGACGGAGGAGTGAACGTCACCTTCGACCGCGGGGAGACGTGGATTCAGCCGGTGCTGCCCATTGGCCAGTTCTACGAGGTAGAGGTGGACGACCAGGACCCGTACTTCGTCTACGGTGGAATGCAGGACACGGGCCACTGGAGTGCGCCGAGCCGCACCTACGATGCCGAAGGGATCACGAACCACGACTGGATCAAGCTGCGAATGACTGGTGACGGCATGGCGGTCCACCCCGACCCACGCGATCCCAACGTGATCTACATGGTGCAACAGTTCGGGAACTTCTCGCGCCTCGACCTGCGCACCTGGGACCGGACGGAGCTGCGGCCCGACCCCGAGGAGGCGGAGCGTCGCGGGCTGCACCCGTTTCGCTACGATTGGACCCCTCCCATGATCCTCTCGCCGCACGACCCCGACGTGCTGTATCTGGGGAGCAATTATCTCTTTCGGTATACCGGTGGGGGCACAGACTGGGATGTGATCAGTCCCGACCTCACCCGCCAACAGGACGGCACGCCGCGGGGTGTCGTGGACGGCTACCACAGCTATGGAGCATTGTTCTCCATCGCCGAATCACCGCTCGACTCGCAGGTGCTGTGGACCGGGGCCGACGACGGGCCGATCCACGTGACCCGGGACGGCGGCGAGCATTGGATCGAGGTGAGCAAGAACTTCCCGGCCGAGGCGCCCACCCACGGGGTGGTGGCGGAGATCGAAGCGTCCCGCTATGACGAGGGAACGGCATACGTTGCCTACGACGCTCACAAGCTGGACGATCCTCGGCCTTACCTCTACCGCACCACCGACTTCGGAGGGACGTGGACCAACATCACCGGCGACCTTCCGGCCAACGGCTCCACCTGGGTCATCCGGGAGGATCCGGTGAACCCGGCCTTGTTGTTTGCCGGAACCGAGTTCGGGGTGTTCGTGAGCATCGACGGCGGGACTCACTGGACGCGATTCAAGAGCAACCTTCCGACATCCGGCGTGCGGAGCATGGTCATCCAAGCGCGGGCCAAGGAGTTGGTCGTCGGCACCTACGGCCGTGCGATCTGGGTGGTGGACATCGCGCCGCTCGAGGAGTTGAGCGCCCGCGTCCTCGCCGGGCCCGCGCATCTCTTCGACATCAAGGCGGGGGTCCTCTTCAAGAGGCGGTTCACCTACGGCGCCACCATCGAGCAGCTGAACGGCGACATGTTCTTCCGCGCGGAGAATCCGCCGTTCGGGACGATGATTACGTACTACCTGCGAAGTGACGAGGGGCAGGACGTCACGCTGGTGATCAGGGACGACGCGGGGGAGACCGTTCGCACCCTGACGGGCCCGGGTACCAGGGGGATCCATCGCGTCAACTGGGATTTGCGGCCCGATGATGTCGACACGACCCGCCGCATGCCCACACTCTCCGAGCGGGAAGCCTTGGAGTGGGTTGCTCCGGGCACGTATACCGTGACACTCCGCGCGGCGGGCGGGTCAATCTCCACGGAGCTCGAGGTGACACCGGAAGGGGAACGGGTTCGTCGGGCCCACCCGCGGTATTGAGTTGCCCGTGAATAGTGCGTGGTGTGAAGAAGACATGAATGAACTCGTGAGCCGGCTGAAACGGCAAGGCGCAGCACCGTTCGATGGGAGGGACCCAGTGCCTTACACGCGTCGTGAATTTCTGGAATCAATGTCGGCTGCCGCGGCCCTGAGCGGAATCGCCCGTACGGCCGTGGCGCAAGTCGACGATGATCCCTTGGGTGTGCGGGATGATTTCCCGGTCGTCAGGGAGATGACGTACCTCGACTCGGCGTACATCACTCCGTCACCGCTGCAAGCGATTCGCGCCGCGCAGTCGTTTGCGGAGGCGAAAGCGCGCAACCCCGTGAGTCTCGGCGACATGCTGGAAGAAGCGAACGAGGTGCGGCGTAAATTCGCACAGCTCGTCGGAGCCTCCGAACCGGAGGTCGGTCTGCTCTTCGCGACCAGCGAGGGCGAGAACATTGTTTCGCGGGCCCTCGATCTGGGATCGGGGGACAACGTGGTAATCGACGACCTACACTACGAGACGACGTTTGTACTCTATCGCCATCTCGTCGAAACGCGGGGCATCGATTTGCGGATCGTGAAGAGCCGCGACGGCGTAGCGCCCCCGGAGGAGTTTGCCAAACAGGTCGACGACCGGACCCGCCTCGTCTCCGTCGCCTGGGTGTCGCACCAAAATGGATACCAACACGATCTGCGCGCGCTGGCTCAGCTCGCCCACAGCCATGGCGCCTACCTGTACGCCGATGCCATCCAGGGCGTCGGGATGCTGTCGCTGGACGTCAAGGCGGTGGGCATCGACTTCCTCACGTCCGGCACCTACAAATGGCTCCTCGGCGGATATGGTGTGGCACCGTTCTACGTGCGGCAAGAGCTGCTCGATACCGTTGAGCTCGATCGCATGGGCTCGTTACACATCGCCAGAGAGCTCGGCGATCATCGTTACGAGCTGTACACGGACGCACGGAAGTACGGATACGCCACGCTGGCCTTTGGTGCGGTCTTTCAGCTGCGAGCTGCTCTCGACTACCTCCTG
>JBDHFY010000299.1:0-5544 GCA_039590195.1 Gemmatimonadota bacterium
TGATCCGGCTGAGGATTTTCCCCAGCACATCCACCGCGTGCCACGGCCCCCACTCGCTCATGTCCACTGGTGCAAACACGCGGAGCATGGGGCGGTGCCGCATGTCGGTGACTCCCGTCGTCACGCCCTCCCCACCACCACCATGAAGCTGAAGGAGGATGTCTCCGTTGCGCCAGTCGATATTCAAGGGATAGTTGGATTGGACAAAGAAACCCGCACCCGGGCTCGCCTGGTTCGTGAGAGGCTCTTCGTTCGTGAAAAAGACAAACCACAGATCGCCATCGGTCTCGACATCAGCCGCATTCAAGGCGCGAAGAATCGTGAGCACTTGTGTAACGCCGATCAGATCATCGCTCGCAGCCGGACACCACACCCTTTCGTCCGCAATGAACGCCTCAATAGGCTGGTCCTTCGGTGCCCGCGCAATGTTGTCATGGTGCGCATTGCAATGTTGTCATGGTGCGCATTGATCACAACCGTCGGGCCATCACCGCTGCCAGGCCGAATGCCGATCACGTTCTTCTCATCGTCAATATGCACCTTCTGGAGCCCATAGATCTGCAGCAACTTCAACAGGTGCCGCGACCGATACATCTCGTCTTGAGAGGGACCGTGCGCATTGCATACACCGATAAACTCCTGCAGCGTCTCCTCGCGAGCACGCTCCACATACCCGAGAGCACTCTCCAGGGCGGTGCTACTCAGCACATCACGGACTACCCTGAGCTCCTGCTCCACGTTAGGAACAACAGGTGGCTCATCCTGCGCCATAGCCGATCCGGTCGTGGCGCCCACCGACATGGCTGTCACAGTCACCACTTTCACAGCGGCACGGAGTAGCTGCATTGTTTCCTCCCAGCATCGAGTCACGGTGTGAAAAGGCAGTTTAAGGAGACTCGTCAATTCGCCAGCCCTGCGTAGGAGACCGCAAACAGCAGGCCGTGTTTAACTCCCGCCCAGAGCCGAACAATCTCGCCGCTCTCGGTCACGTCGTGCCCGGAACTCCTCCGGCGCACTGCAGACTGCAATGCCCCACGGCGACCTCGCCGCACCTCGAACTGCCCGTCGTTGTAGTCGACGACTCCGCCACGCAACGACATCGCCGGCATCCCTCGCTCATACGAACGCCGGCAATCGCCGCAGCCGCTTGACGGATCAATGACCGGCGTGGTCTCGTACAGCGCTGCTGCGGCCGCTGCGGCCATCCGGGCGGGCGCGTTGTTCGTCTTGTCCCAACCATCAATCCCTGGAACTCCCACCGTCATGTTGATCTCGTACAGATAATCGAACCCCTCCCCCATCTCGCTGCACACCTCTGCAGCAATCCGCTGAATATCCTCGTGAGCTTGCCACAGGCGAGCCTTGCTCGGCGCGCGCAAGTCGAAGCGAATCCAGGCTTGATCCGAGGTGCCGTTATGGATCACGTTGCCCTGAATCATCGACATGTTGAGCTGCAGCGGCTCGGAGCGTTGGCCACTTCCACCAGGTGCGCGCTGTTCCCTCACTTCGCGGTTGATGCCCTCGATGATCGGTCCCAGCGCATCCACCGCGTCTGTGCGCCAACGGTCAAAGTCCAGCGGAACGAATACTCGAAGCTGCGTGAAGTCGATGTACGGACCACTCCCGGTAGAGACTCCCTCACCCCCACCACCGTGAAACTGCAGTAGGATGTCACCCTGCTGCCAGTCAATGTTGTGAGGATAGTTAGCCCGCACGAAGTGGCCGGCGCCGTAGCTACCCACCTCCTCTTCGGTAAAGGCGGCGAACCAGACATCGCCTTCCGTCTCGATGTTTCCGGCGTTCATGGCGCGAAGCACGGTGAGCATCTGCGTGGCGCCCATGAGATCGTCCGACGCTGCGGGACACCACACGCGGCCATCGGCCACAAACGCCTCGATGGGCTGATCTGTCGGCCAGAGTTCTACATTGTCGTGATGGACGTTGAGCACTACGGTAGGACCATCGCCCACGCCTGGTCGGACACCGATCACGTTGAGCGCGTCGTCGATATGCACGTTCTCGAGGCCGTAGATCCGGAACAACTTGTACAGCAGGCGCGAACGCCGGATCTCTTCCCCAGCCGGGCCGTATGCGTTGCAGAGACTCAGCCATTCCCGAACCGTCTCCTCCTCCGATCCAGCGACGTAGTCGAACGCCATCTGCATCTGTGGAGAGTTCATTACCTGACGAGCCACTTGCAGTTCCCCACGCACCTCGGGGTTGACTGCCTGTGCCTGCTGCATCTGCGGAAATATCACACTGGCGGAACACACCAGCAGGAAAGTCAAAAGCACCAATCGAAGTCGAAACATGATCACACCTCGAGCGGAGGGATAAAGCCACACCCCAGGCCACGGGCGCCGGAGAGAATTGGTCCCCGTGCGCCCCGGCCCGATTCCGTGGATGTACTCACAACGTGGGCCCGAAAATCAGAGAATTGAGGAAAAGGAGGTTGAGCCCATACCAGTTGCCTCGGAAGGTGGTACTGTCGGCGAAGTAGATGACCTTGCCCTGACGCCCTACCCGCTGCACGACCACAAATGGCCGGCCCAGCGCCTTCTCGAGATTTATCGACCAGCCGTCCAGCACGAGGCGGGCCGCGTCCGCACTATACCGCGCCAGCACCTGCGCGCGGCCGCCCTCGCGAACCTGCAAGAGCACGGGATAGGCAGCAGGCGCCGCAAACTCCTCTCGCTCAAAACCCGACGCTAGCAGCGGAAGACCAACCTCGTTCAGGCCTGGCCTCCATGGCACGATCCCAGACTCTGGCACCTGCGGAACTTCCCACCTCGCCCGCAACGTCGGACCAGTTGTGGAATCCGCCCACCCGTCGAAGCTCACATCCCGCCCCAGCACCGGGTCCTGCGCAATCACTTCCGCAGCGCCCTTCACGGCAATCAGAGTCCCGCCGCCCTGTACGTACTGCTGCAGGTTCTCCACGTTCAGAATCCCCTTGTAACCGGCGCTGAAGCCCGGACCGCCCCGTATCGACATCCCGGCATGCGGCAACACTACCGCCGTGTACTTCGACAAATCCGCGTTGTTGATCGTCTGTAGCATGACCGGAGTGAATGCAAAGCCAAAATCCGCTTCGAGCACGTTGCGAATCCCGCCGAACACGTGGTCCTGCGCGACCGGGTAGTCAGCCACCACCGCCACTAACGGCGTCGGAATGGCTGCCAAGTCTTGGTCGGCCCCGAATGTCACACCGCCATCCGTATAGGGGCCTGCCACCTCGATCACCCTCCCTCCGTGCTCGTCAGCCAACTCGGCCAAGCGTTCTCCCAGGCCCTCCGGATTCCGCAGCCGAATCGCGGCGATCGTGCCCTTCGGAAACTGGGTTTCCCCGATTCGAAACGCCCCGTGGAACACTCGCAGCCGATAACCTTCTCGCATGAGGCGAATCGCTATCCGGTAGCTCGATTCCCGTCGTGGCTCGAGGATGTACGCGTACGGCGGCTCCGCACGGGAGAGCGCGTCTACCATGCCGACCGGCCGCGGACCGGCGGTAACGACCTCACTTTCCACCGCGACAGCGGCACCAACAGCGTGCGCCGGCACCCCAAAGAGGTAGGTCAATACCGCCCACGTTGGTCCGTAATACGGATACCTCGCCGTAAACGGTACTTTGACCACTGTGTGCGCCTCGTAGTCCAGCGTTGGATCGAGCAGCGACCGCACCAGCCGCGCTTGGGGCTGTGCAAAATCCACGAGGTACGTGCCTGCGGGATACTCCCGACGTACCTCATTATCCATGTCGAAGTAGTCTCTGGAGCGGGCAGCAAACGGCTGGGTGGCTCGGCGAACCTCGACGCCCTGGAGCGTGAGGCGCTCGATGAGCCGGTTCAGCTTGTCAGGGTCAACACCCGGCCCTTCACCGGGGATCACAACGGTACGTATCGGGTTCGACCGAGCTTCTCGCACCGCATCGACGACGCGCAAGTGCGCATCCCGCAATAATTCCTCACGCCGGTCGCGCGCAACCTGCCACTGGGACCAGATAGCGAGATAGTGCCGATCCATGGCCATCCGCATTGTCGCTATCGTTCCGTCGCTGCGCACGAATGCCTCGGTCTTTCCTGGACGACCCCCGAAACTCTCGTACAAGAAGCCGGTGACCGCTGGTCCAAGCATGCCCCAGGTATCAGAGAATCCAATGTGTCCTGGACCTTCATATCCCTCGCCGGCACTGAAGCTCCATCCCCGGCGACCAAAGTTCTCATTGGCCTGCTCGGCGACGGCGTGCCACCACTTGCGTCCGCGCTCGGGCCAGAGGGGATGAAACGGTGGTGGGTATGGAGTGATGAAAATGACGTTGGGTCCGCTGTGAACATCGAGCCAAAACTGGGGACGCCAATGCACGCCCGCTCTCGCCAACGCCTGCATCTCGGGGCTCACAAACCAGGAGAAGTCACGGTTCACATCGATCCCATACGCATTCCCGTCCGTGTTCATCCCCCAATGCGCCCGGTTCTCCACCGCCAGCGGATCCACCGAGGCACCATCTACGTCGTACAACTTGTGCCAGGTTACATAGCGGGCGTGCGCATCCGGGTTTGCGAGTGGTGTCAGGATCACCAGCACACTGTCCCGGATCCCCTGTGCGTCCGCATCCTCCCTCGTCGCCAGTTCATACGCCATCTCCTGCAACACCTCAATTCCTGCCTCCTCATCTACGTCGATGATGTACGCCCACACGATCGACGGCGTTCCCGCGAGCAATTGCGCCAACTCTCCCTCCGGCAGTGGATCTGTCACGTTGGTCAGGCGCAACATGCGCTCGCGAATCTCCTCCTTTCTCGCCAGATTGGCCTCGCTGCTCACCATCACCATCGGCAGCGGGCGACCTTGAATGCTCCGCCCGTACTCCGAGTACTCTACCCGTGGACTCTGACGTGCCAATTCACGGTAGTAGTCATACAACGCGGCGGTAATGGTATAGTTGGTTCCCAGCTCATACCCGTGGAATTCCTCCGGTGAGGGCACGCCTGGGACTTGTGTTACGCCTGTCTGAGTTCCCGTGGCCCAAAGAAGCACAAAAAACAGCATCACGCCTCTCAGAGCCGACGGCACAAACCCACGTTTCGAAGCATAGCAAAAACGAGTGTGCATCGTCGTCCGACTCCTCCCTAGCCAGTCAAGGTCGGGCACTTGGCACGTGTCGAGCGTGCAGGCCCTCTGCACCGTCGCTGCGCGTCACGCACATCGTGCCCTCCGCAGTGCCGGTGTTCTTTCACATTCCCGCATATCAAAGGCTCACCCGTTCACGCAGGGCAAGCCGACCAAAAAGCGTAGGCCATGTCACGAAACGCTCAGAGACAGAGCCTACGCCCACACATCATTTGCATCATCCAAACCGCCGCACGGTAGACCGCCGGGAACGTGCTGGCCCTCCCGTGGGCCGACTCCGTGTCAGCCCCGGGATCTGAGATGTCCGGTTTGTTGTCAATCTCCGTCTCCCCAATCGGGAAGCAGCGGTCTTGCTGGCGCCAGTCTACGACGTAGCGAAATCGCAGACTGGCGCCGATCACCGGGATTGGATGA
>JBDHFY010000300.1:0-5185 GCA_039590195.1 Gemmatimonadota bacterium
TGATGTGATGCATGAGGGCTTCGAGGGCACCCTCGAATTCCCACTTGTGGTCGTGCTCGTAGTAGTAGTGCGGCGAGATGAACACGGGGATGCCCGCCGCCTTGGCCGTCTTGAACAACGTCTCGATGTTCTCCACGGTGTTGTTCTCCTCGACGCTCTGTCCGACGACTCCCCAAGTCACGCCATCGGGACTCAGGAAGTCGTTCTGCGGGTCGGTCACGACGAGAGCCGTCCGAGCGGGATCGATCGTCATGCCGGGGTTGGGTAAGGCCATCGGTTGTCTCCTTCTTCAGGTGAGTGCCGTGCAGATCGCTCTGCGGTCGGCGTCCCTAAATACAAGCCGCGTGCCAGCGATGGTGTGTCTCTAACTAGTTGTTATTGAAGGTGTTAGCAGATAGAACTGCTTCTGGGATGGCGCTGTCTCCCCCGGCATTTCATGGAGCCACGAAATGTCGTGGTTGACTTCGAGGCTGCTTGGCGGTCGGCGTGGCGTGTCTTGGACAACCTGGGAGTGCGGAGGTGCGGTTAGGCGGGACCGATCTTCCTCTCGATTCCGGCTTTCTTCATGCGTGATCGGAGCGTGTTGGGATGGAGCCCCAGAATCACGGCCGCTCCGTCGTTGCCTTCGATGCGCCAGTTGCTCTGCTCGAGAACGCCGAGGATGTGGTCGCGCTCGACGGCCTCCAGTGTTTGCCGATCTGGTGCGGCGCCGGGGTCGGGAGGACGCATCTGGAGGGCTTCGTCGACGCGGAGCGTTCCGTCGTTGGACAGGATCACACCGCGCTCGATGATGTTCTCGAGCTCCCGGACGTTGCCGGGCCACTCATACTGCCGCAGCGCGGCTTGGGTGTGGTCGGGGATATGCTCGATGGCCTTCCCGAGTTTCGCCGAGAACTTTCGCACGAAGTGTGTCACGAGCTGCGGGATGTCTTCCTTCCGCTCCCTGAGGGGGGCGATGTCGACCGGGAAGACGTTCAGGCGGTAATAGAGGTCGTCGCGGAACTCTCCGGCCCAAACCGCTTTCGTGAGATCGCGATTGGTCGCCGCGATGATCCGGACGTCGACCGAGATCGTACGTGATCCGCCGATCCGCTCCAGTTCGCCTTCCTGAATCACGCGGAGGAGTTTGGCCTGGAGGTCGAGCGGCAGCTCGCCGATCTCGTCCAGAAAGATCGTGCCGCCGTGGGCGAGTTCGAAGCGCCCGATCCGTTGCCTAGTCGCGCCCGTGAAGGCACCCCTCTCGTGGCCGAACAGCTCACTCTCGATCAGCGTGGACGGTAGTGCAGCGCAGTTCACCTTGACGAGCGGGCGCTCTGCTCGTGGGCTCAGGTGGTGTATCGCGCGGGCGAAGAGCTCCTTCCCCACACCGGTCTCTCCGGTCAGGAGTACCGTGGCGTCCGTCCCGGCGACCTGTTCGAGTCGGCTCAGCGTTTTCCGGAGCGCGTCACTCGCCCCGATGATCTCCTCGAAATTGTGGTTGACCTGAATCTCTTGCTGCAGGTAGACGTTCTCTTGCTGCAAGCGGTCTTTCAGTTCACGGACCTCTGTCAGCGCGCGCTCGAGCGCCTCCTGTTGTCGCTTCCGCTCGGTGATATCGATAAAGCTGACCACCGCACCGGTCAGGTTCCCGTCTTCGTCTCGAATCGGGGTGCTGACGTATTCGACGGGAAGGCTGGTCCCGTCCTTGCGCCAGAACACTTCCGTATCGACGCGACGCTTGGCGCCGTCGCCGAACGCCGCGTAGATCGGACACTCCTCGGCGGGGTACGGTGAGCCGTCGGCGCGCGTGTGATGAATGATGTTGTGTTGCGGCTTGCCGAGCAGCTCATCCGGTTCCCACCCCAGCATCTCGGCGGCCGCGGGATTGACGAAGGTCGTGTGCCCTCGATGGTCGAGGCCGTAGATGCCTTCGCCCGCCGACTCGAGGATGGACTGGTTCTGGCGCTGCAGTTGTCGAACGGCTTCTTCGGCTTCGACCCGCTCCGAGATGTCGCGAAAGGTGACGACCGCGCCGATGAGCTCGCCGGCCTCGTCGCGTAGGGGCGTGCTGAGGTACTCAACGTGGAACGATGTTCCGTCTTTTCGCCAGAATACCTCATCGGTAACGCGGTGGACCGTTCCGACCTTGAACGCCGCATAGATGGGGCATTCTTCCCGCAGGTAGGGGGAACCGTCGGGATGGGAGTGATGACTGATGTCGTGCTGCGGCTTCCCGATGAGTTCATCCGGCTCCCAGCCGAGTAGCTCAGCCGCGCGGGGATTCACGAACGTGGTCAGCCCGTGGTGATCCAGCCCATAGATCCCTTCACCCACACAGTGCAGAATCAGCTCGCTCTGCCTAGCGAGCAGAGCGTCGCGGTCGAATGGCGGAGCCGTGCCGTCCGAGGGACGTCGCATGTGAGTAGTGATCCCGTTACGCTCCATTGGGGTGCAAGTTACTCCGCCAACCTCCGACTACAAGGAGCAGCCCTCTCTTCCAGGGTTCGCCCGCGGGGGCGGCATCGCCGGCGCACTGAATAAGCGAGCAGCTGGCAGCTAACAGCTAATGCTGACTCGCTTCCGCCACTAAGCCGAGCCGCGACCGTCGGTCGGGCAAAACGGGCTCCGCGCCAAAATCCGATACATCCCGCACCGTTTCGGTTATCTCCTTTCGCCCACCCCTCGCATCTTTGCCAGTACCGCGCAGAGCGGATTCCGATCCTAGGCAGCATTGCACTACGGCCGGTGGATGTGTAATATAATGTGTAGTATATCACACATGGATATGGCCACAAACCTCGCTCTCGATCCAGACCTCATCGACCGCGCCCTCGCCGTGAGTGGCGAGAGGACCAAGAAGGCCGCGGTCACCAAGGCACTCCAGGAGTTCATCGCCCGGCGGGAGCAGAAGCACCTCCTCGAGCTGTTCGGAAGCCTGGACTGGGACCCCGACTACGACTACAAAGCGGGCCGGCGGCGGTCTTGAACCTGCTCGTCGACACGAGCGTGTGGTCTCTTGCGCTCCGGCGCGATTCGCCGGCCCCGGACCGGGAAGTCGCGGTTCTCCGCCGCGCCCTCCAGACGGGTGAGCTGGTGCTCACCACCGGCGTTGTCCTTCAGGAGCTCCTTCAGGGATTCACCGGTCCGAAAGCCGGGGACGAAATCGTTCTCCGCTTCGCCGCGCTGCCGTTTCTCGTGCCGGAGCGGGATGACCACATCCGTGCCGCCGAGATCCACAACACATGCCGGCGTCGAGGCATCACGGTCGGAACGATCGACGCACTGCTCGCCGCGCTGTGCATCCGCCACGACCTGACGATGCTCTCGGCCGACAGCGACTTCGGGCGGATCGCCGACGTCCATCCCCTCGCCGTCTGGCGCCCTTGATAGAGATTCAAACAAGCCACCGCTGAGCCGAGCCGACTGTCAGTTGCGGGTTCGGTCCTCCGCCCGCGTGCTACCTCCCGCCTCCCGGGAATTCTTGCGCCTCCAATTCCTACATCCTATGTTTGATTTCCACGTCGATCACTCCGGGTGCGCGAGTTGCGAGCGCAACAAGGGTAGAGCCAGGCCGAAGAGGCGTGACGCGCGCCGAATCAGCTAACAGCGAACGGCTAATCGCTAATCGCTAATCGCTGATCCGCGACCGGACAGATGGGTGAGTTACCTTCTCACGTCAACGCAAGAGAGATCTGACATGGAAACGAGAAGGTCGTTTCGTGTGATGGTAGTGCTCGCCGGTGTCTTGAGTGGAGTCGCATCGACTTTCTCGGCTGCTTATGGCCAGGTGCCAGAATCTGAAGCCTCTCCTTCCGTCAAAGTGCACACCACGCCTGAACACCCCTTTGGGCAGCTCAACCCCAATGCGCCACCCGAGACTGCTCAATGGGGTCAACTCGCAGGCGTGTGGGATTGTACGGTGCCGAGCGTTGCAGCGGACGGTACTGTGCAACAAGGGAAGGCAACCTGGACGTGGGCATATATCGTAGACGGGTACGCTGTACAAGACATCTACGTTGGACATCGAACAGATGGACGACCGGACTTCTACGGAACTGGCGTCCGCATTTACCATCCCAAGCTCAAGAAATGGGAGATCATGTGGACTGCAAACACGCAGTCTGACGATGAGACTTCGAAGATGACATTGTTCGAAGCCACGTATCAGAACGAACAGATTGTCATGAGGTATGTCGAGGGTGATCCTGCATGGCGCGTCGTGTTCTTCGACATAAGCGATGATTCCTTCGAATGGATGAGTGAGCCATCAGGCCAGAGCATGCGTTGCGAGCGGGTCGCAAGCTAATAGCTAACGGCTAATAGCTATCTCAGCGCCATGACGAGCCCGAGAACCGTGAGCGCGGTGCCAGTTTGGCAGTGACGGGCATCGGTGGAATCCTCGCGCGAGTCCACCGACATCATAATCATAAGCTCGGCAGGGCCGAGTATCCAAGAAATGCGCGCTGGTTCGGATTCACGCCGGGCGCCATCGTGTGTGCCCCGGCGGCCGGTCTACCATAACTGCTTTGGCGACAGCATGTTAATGGGGGCCTAGCGCCGCCCGGAGGGGCCGGGCTACAACAGAACATCCCGGCCCGCGCGATGTCACGGACCGGGATGCGTGATGCCGTTACGACTTCCCTGGGCGGTGATTACCGCCGAGGCGTCCGCTCGTCTCGCAGGTAGGCGCCCGTCCTGGTATCGAATGCGCTGGTTCTCACCACCACGCCATTCCGTGTATCGTCCACGTAGTCTACGAAAATCACGTTGGGTTCATTCCGCGGATTGCGGAGGATCCACGCGCCCGCCGGCGCGGTGGCGGCGATCCTGTTGCAGTTCGCCGCTGCCGCTTGCTGTCCGGCAGGCCGCCCAGGCACCCACACGCGGCATCGGCCTCGGCGGGGAAAGAGGTTCGCATCGATGCCCAGGGAGCCAGCGCTAGCACGCTGCGGCGCTTCATTCACCTCTCCGCCACGACCAGCATTATTCCGTTGTTCGTTGCCTCGTGGCTGTTCAGCCTCGTTCCTGTCATTGCCGCGGGCGTCCCGGTCCGGACGGTCGTTGCCCTGGTTGCCGCGGTTGTCCCGATCCGGGCGGTCGTTGGCTTGGTTGCCGCGGTTGTCTCGATCCGGGCGGTCGTTGGCTTGGTTGCCGCGGTTGCCCCGATCCGGGCGGTCGTTGGCTTGGTTGCCGCGGTTGCCCCGAT
>JBDHFY010000301.1:0-5152 GCA_039590195.1 Gemmatimonadota bacterium
AAGGGGTTGTCGGCGGGCACACGTCCGTCCTCATGAAGTCGAATGGTCGTCCCGTGGTGGTTGGAAAGATCCTGTGCAGGGTGCGCCTCGAGGTCGCCACTCGGCGGCACCTGGCGGTCGCCGACTGTGAGGAAGAGAAATCCGTTCCGGTCGAACGCCAGTCGACAGCCGTAATGGCCGCGACCTCGTGACACCGCCATGAAGATCTCTTCTACGCCCGTGAGGCGATCGTTCTCGAACCGGCCCCGCACGACGGCGGTGGTCGCCCCAGAGTCGGCATACGGCTTCGAGTAGCTCAGGTACAGAAGACGGTTCGATCCGAAATCCGGATGCGGTACGACATCGAGGAGTCCACCCTGCCCCTCCGCGAATACGTCGGGAACCCCGGGGACCGGGTCAGCGAGGAGCATTCCGTTGCGAACAATCCGGAGTCGCCCCGGGCGTTCCGTGACCAGCATATCGCCTTCGGGCAGGAACGCGATGGACCACGGGTGTACGAGCCCGTCCGCCACGGTGACCACACGGTAGTCATGGTAGGCCGATCGCATGACCGGTGATTGTGCGGAGGCGGGCGTGGCGACGGCGACGAGAAGCCCAGCGGCCGTGAGCGCCACCGAAGTTCGGATCATCTCAATCTCCTCTATGCATGATGAGGGAAGCGCCCCAGCGAGTGAACGCCTTCGCGATTCGCGCAGAAAGTTGAGTACGGGTCACAACGAACGCAACAAGGACGAATCAACTGGGCGCGGCGTGGGGGGGCACAAAGCCGCGCGAAGTTCCCGTGAGCGGAGCAGGGATCTTACACCTCGGGCCGCTTCTTGCCGGAGACAGAATGCGCGCTTGCCCACCGGCGGCCGAGGGATCCCTGTGTTCACTGCATGGTGAGCGGGGCGCTCGTCTCGGCGAAGAAGGCTCCGCCTGCTGCGACGTGCCTGATCAAGGCTTGAAGATGCGCGTGCCGGGGTAGTAGACGGACCACGAGAACCAGAAGAGCGTCCAAGCGTCTACGACCGGCGTCAGCCGCTCGCCCAGCAGCGGGCCCGTTACGGCCTCGCCGCCCCCGCTCCACGTTGATCCAGTCTCCCGGTCGCTGAAGGTGAGTTGTGAGACATCCGCGACATCGAATGTCAGCTCGCTCCCGTCCACACGCCGGTCGAAGGCGCGCGCCGTCCGGGCGGCGCCGACCCAGGTCACGAGAATGGGCCGGGAACCCACGCGGTCGTTGACGGCCGCCACCGACCCCAGCTGCTCCAACAGGCCAAAGGGGTACGCCACCGACGAGAGCCCGACCCGAACCCCGAAAGTCAGTTCTTTTGCGGGTCGCGCGCGATTCCAGGGCGAGGACGGTACGAGCGTCACGTCGTTGTTGGGGTCGGCATAATCGCCGTAGGGGTACTGGCCATAGGGGCGCCCGAAGCCCGTCCGGTCGGTCGTCACCGTGGTGGCCGGATAGAGGGCCTTCCAGTGGCCCCACGTCGTCTCGATCACCGGGATGGGGTCGAGTGGGGTGCCTCGCTCCGGCCCGCACTGGGCGCCCAAGAGCAGCTGGATCCAGAAGCTCTCGGTGTCCCGGTCGAACATGATGAGGTTGTTCTCGAACAGGAGGCCCGACACGCCGAACCGTCGTGCAGCGCCATCGACTTCCGGGTCGAACCCGAGTCCGGAGCCCGTGAGGGGACAGTAGCTCACCAGGATCCGGCGGCCACCCAGTGTGTCGTTGACGAGCTCGTGCCACCAGAGAACGAACAGCGGATAGGCCCGGGCCGCCCCATTCACCTCGACGCCGATCACGCGCATGGTATCGTGCATGAACCCGGTAGACGCGTCGCCCGTCACGGCCTCCGGAAACTCCAAAGCGGGGATACCGTCGCGCCCGACCCCTCCGTCGAAAATCTGGGAGCTCGGGAACAAACATTTGAAATTGGGACCGGACTCCGGCTCGTCTGGAAAAACGGGGATCGTTTGCTCACCGCAACCGAGCGCGGCGATGCACAGCCACGCGAGAACCCCGGGGAGGTCGGACCAGCGACTTGCGCGACTCATGGCATCCTTGGTAACGGCGACGCTGAAGAGACGGTTCCTAGGCGTGCAACGATACGTCTTCCCACCGGCACGGCCTGCTGAGCGATCAAGTGTTCCTCGAGACAAGTGGCGAGCGGGGGATTGATTAATAAGGGAAGTGACGTGGTTCGGCCGCTTCCTGCAAGGCAGGGCCAGCTTGCGCGACATGCGAAGTTGATTCTTGCAGGACCGAAGCGTTGGTTGGATGCGGGATCACACACCAAAAGCCACGGCAACCACACTGAGAGGTCACCACTCGTATGCCCTTCGACATGAATATCGTCCAGCGCGGCGCCCGCCTGCGCCGCAGCCCTTTCTTCGCAGCCACCCAGCGGTATGGTGCCAGGGCGTACACGGTCTACAACCACACGCTCTTCCCGATCAATTTCGCGGACTTCGAGGAGGAGTACTGGCACCTCGTACGGCACGTGACGCTGTGGGACGTGTGCGTCGAGCGCCAGGTGGAGATCACGGGCCCAGACGCCTTTGCGTTCACCGACATGCTCACGCCGCGCGACCTGTCGAAGTGCAACGTTGGTCAGGGCAAGTACGTCGTCATCACCGCTGAGGACGGCGGCGTGATCAACGACCCCGTCCTGCTCCGGCTGGGCGAGAACCACTTCTGGCTTGCCCTCGCCGACAGTGACGTCCTGCTCTGGGCGCGGGGTGTGGCACTCCGGTCGGGATTCAATGTCACGATCACGGAGCCCGACGTCTCGCCGCTCCAACTCCAGGGCCCCAAGGCGAAGGACGTCGTTCGCGCGCTGTTCGGTGACCCCGTCCTAGCCCTGCGATACTACTACTTCCTCGAGGCCACGCTCGACGGCATTCCGGTCATCGTGACGCGTACCGGGTGGTCCGGGGAGGTGGGTTACGAGATCTACTTGCGAGACGGCAGCCGCGGTGACGACCTGTGGGAGCGCATCATGGAGGCCGGCAAGCCCTACCAGATCCGGCCGACGGGGCCGTCGGACATCCGCCGCGTCGAGGCGGGGATCCTCAACTGGGGCGCCGACATGACGCTCGACACCAACGTGTACGAGGTGGGCCTCGACTGGATGGTGGACGATGCCAAGCCGCGTGACTACATCGGCCGCGACGCGCTGCGGCGCATCAAGAGCGCCGGGGTGACACGGAAGCTCGTGGGCGTCGAGATCGCCGGCGACCGGCTCGAGTTCAACGCCACCAAGTGGCCGGTCACCGGCGGCGGCAGGACAATCGGCCGAGTGACCTCGGCGGTTTGGTCACCGAGGCTGAAGAAGAACATCGGCTACGCCATGGTCCCGATGGCGCAGGCCGCCCTGGGCGGCCAGCTCACGGCCCATGTCCCCGACACCGGAGAGCGCCGCGCGACCGTCGTGGCCAAGCCGTTCGTGGATCCGAAGAAGGAGATCCCGAAGCGGTAGCGGTCTCGGCCGCTCACTCTCCGGTGCGACCTCGGTATCTGCCGGCGGTGCCTACGTCAACTTCCTGTTCAACGACGAGGGCCAGGAGCGAGTGCGGGCGACCGGGAGGTGCGCCGACTTCCGCTCGACTGCTTCAGCGCAATCCCGAGCGACGCCGGCCCTGGCCGGAAGGACGGGGTTAGCTTTCAAATCCTGACCGAAGGCGATGGGACTCGCCACCACATCTCTAAGACGGAGGGGAAATGGCAGGCAACATCATTACGGTGTTCGGAGCGACCGGCGCCCAGGGCGGCGGGCTCGCTCGTGCGATACTCGCGGACAAGGGCGGAGGGTTTTCCGTGCGGGCGGTTACCCGGAATCCGAATTCCGACAATGCCAAGGTCCTCGCCAAGGCTGGAGCCGATGTCGTCAAGGCCGATCTGGACGATCCCGCGAGCGTACGTAAGGTGATGGAAGGGGCTTACGGGGCGTTCTGTGTCACGAACTTCTGGGAGCACTTCTCGCCGCAGAAGGAAACCGCGCAGGGCCGGACCCTGGGCGAAGCTGCCAAGTCCGCCAGGCTGAAGCACGTAATCTGGTCCACCTTCGAGGACACACGGCACTACATCCCGCTGGACGACGATCGCATGCCCACGCTGCAGGAGCACTACAAGGTGCCGCACTTCGACGCCAAGGCAGACGCCAATCAGTACTTCGATCCCGCGACGACCACGTTCATGTGCACGTCCGGTTACATGGACAACATGATCTTCTTCGGCTGGGGGCCGCAGCGGGGGGAGGACGGATCGCTCTCCATGGTCTTTCCCATGGACGATGTGAAGCTGCCACTCATTGCTGCGGAGGACATCGGGAAGTGCGCGTACGGGATTTTCAAGCGCCCGAACGAATACCGCGGGAAAACGGTGGGCGTGGCCGGGGAGCACCTGACGGGGAGCGAGATTGCGAAGGCGGTCTCCGAGGCGCTCGGTGAGCCGGTCGCCTACAACGCGGTGCCGCCCGAAGTGTACCGGACCTTCGGCTTTCCCGGCGCGGACGACGTGGGCAACATGTTCCAGTTCAAACGGGATTTCGCCGACGACTACCAGGGCCACCGCGACCTGGCCGAGAGCCGCAAGCTGAACCCCGAGCTACTGACGTTGAAGGCATGGTTGGCCAGCAACGCGAGCCGAATCCCGATCCCCGACTGAGGCGGCTCCCGAGGCCGGCGTCGCTGGCGCCGGCCTCGGTCCTTCTGATCCCAGTTCGCGATCGAGAGCACGAAGGCGTCGGGATCCCGCATCCGGATGTCCCGCACGCCCCGCGGCTGCGTGGTGGGGCCTGTTCCGGCGCCCCACTCTACCAGCGCCTTCCAGGGTCCTAACATCGGAGAGTGTCGGGCAACCGTCGTCGCCAAGCCGTTTGTGGATCCGAAGAAGGAGATCCCGAAGGCCATTGGAACGGAGGTGGGTGAGGGAACAGCCAGCAGCGCTTCGAGTCGGTCGATCGCGGCGTCGTACTCACCGACGATCGTGTAGATGCGCGCCAGGTCCTCGACTCTTTGAGCGCCGTACCAGGCATCCACACTGACAGGTAGCAGCTCAGTGGCCAGCTCACCTTCGCGGATTGCGTCTGCTGTGCGACCCATGCCAGCGTAGGCCATGCCGAGAGCGCTTCGAGGATAAGCCTCATCAGGATGCTCCTCGATC
>JBDHFY010000302.1:0-5116 GCA_039590195.1 Gemmatimonadota bacterium
ATGAACACGAACGGGGTGAATCCGGGTGAGATCACTCTAAGGCTGCTCGAGGAGGCTCCAAAGTTGTAGCGTCCGTAGCTCTGGAGGCGTTGTCGTCGCGGTAACGACCACTCATTCGGTCACCTCGCGTGCCGAGCGTCCCTTGGCGCGCTGTGGTTCGCTCCTCGGGGCGGTATCCCAAGCAGAGGCCACCGCTCACCAACGCGCGCGGCGGGACGCTCGGCGCGCTACGGTCCTAGCAATGCATCTGGACACCAAGATTGCCACTGCCACATCAGCGTTCATCCGCTTCTTTTCGCGTCATCCGCGGCTCCGTGTCATCCGCGGCTCTGGAGATCATAAAGCATGATGACCAAATCCATCCTTCTACCGATCTGTGTTGCACTCATCGGCACACCGCTGCGCGCTCAGCTTCCGGCGGATCTCATTCTTCACAACGGGAAGATCTTCACTGCCGACGACATGCTGTCCGTCCACCAGGCGATCGTGGTCAAAGACGGGAGGATCGTTGCGGTTGGTGGCGATGAACTCGCGCGTCGCTACGGCGCACCCCGCGTGATCGATTTGCGCGGCCGGCTCGTGGTGCCGGGCTTCAACGACAGCCACACCCATCAACGGGGTAGTCCTCGGCGGTACGTCGACATGTCGGGCACGAGGTCCATCTCCGAGTTCCAGGAGCGGCTGCGGCAGAAGGCCAGCGAGCTGGGTCCCGGGGAGTGGATCACCGGGTGGGGCTGGTCCGAGGACGAGTTCACCGAGAAGCGCCGCCCGCTTCGCGCGGACCTGGACGAGGTGGTGCCGGAGAATCCAGCGGTGATCGCGCGGGCCGGGGGGCACAGCGCGGTCGCGAGCAGCCTTGCCATGGAGCTGGCCGCGGTGACGCGGGATACTCCCAATCCCGAAGCAGGCATCATCGAGAAGGACGAGGACGGAGAGCCCAACGGCATCTTCCGGGAGAACTGGAGAATGATCGCCCGCTTGATTCCGGAACCATCAGAAGACGAGCTCTGGGAGAGCCTCGTTGAGAATCTCCGCGGGCTCTTCGCCATGGGGATCACGAGCTTCACCAACGCCAGCACCAATCCCCGTGCATACGATGGCTGGCGCAAGATCTACAGTGACCACAGGGGGGAATTACCTCGGGCCGCTCTGCAGATCCACTTCGCGGTAGGCTTCGGTGAGGGGGAGGATGTCGCTGCGCGGCTGAGGGCTCTCGATCTCGAGTTTGGTGACGGAGACGAGCATTTACGCGTCGGGGCCATCAAGCTCTTCGTCGACGGCGGCTACACCGGGCCCGCAGCGTGGACGCTGGAGCATTACCGAGACCAACCCGACTATTACGGAAAAGCTCGGATGTCCGAGCATGACTTCTACCTCGTGGCGAAGGCAGCCCACGAGACCGGGTGGCAGCTCGGTCTTCACACGATCGGGGATGCGGCCATCAAGATGGCGGTCGACCAGCTCGTTCGCATCCTGGAGGAGTCGCCGAAGAGCGATCACCGGCACTACTTGAACCACTTCACGGTGATGCCCCCGACCCAGACGCTCCGCCAGATGGCGGAACATAACATTCTCATCGCCCAACAACCGAACTTCACCTACACGCTGGAAGGGCGGTACGCGGCAAACCTGACCGGAGAACGGCTCCAGACGAACAACCCGCTGCGAACACCCATGAGCCACGGGATCTTCGTGGCCCTCGGAGCGGACATCATTCCGACGGGACCGCTCTTGGGCCTGTACGCGGCGGTAACCCGCCGGGGGATGAGCGGCGCCGTCTATGGGAAGTCAGAACGGCTCAGCATGCCCGAAGCCCTTGTCGGATACACGCGTAGCAGCGCGTACATGACATTCGAGGAAGATTCAAAGGGCACCCTGGAGCCGGGGAAGCTGGCTGATCTCGTGGTGCTTTCCGACGATCTCCTCACGATCGACCCCGACCGGATCTTGGACGTGCAGGTGGATCTGACGGTACTCGGCGGGAAGGTCGTCTACGAGCGGTAGAGAAACGTCGCGAGCTCGGCGAACAGGAGTCAAAGCAGGTACTTGCTGCAAGGCCAGTGCATGTGAATTTGTGCCGGCACACCGCTCGCGCCGCAGCATGCCAGCAGGTCCCTTGGCGTGCTGCGGTGCCTACCTTTGACCAGAAATTGCACAGGAGTGAAAGGGCAGCAACGCGCGCTACGGGACCCACCGGCATGCTGCGCGCTAGGAGGTACCCGGGTGTAACAAGCGCGTTGTTGCGAGCTCCGTTGGGTGTGGCCAGCCCGCCAAATCCCGTGCAGAGGTCAGGATCCCTCCACGCTAGCAGCTAGTAGCTAACAGCTAATAGCTGACTCGCTATCTCGCCCTCGGTCTCCCTCGCTTGAGATGCCGCAACTCATCACTGGGCCCCATGACCAAGAGCATGTCACCGTGCTTGAACGTGTAATCGGCGTCTGGTGTGGTGTTGAGCCGCTCACCGCCGTCACCCGCCGGCTGCTTGATCATGAGCACGCTCACGCCAAAACTGCGGCGGATGTCCAACTCACGAATCGTTTTCCCGATGAATTGCGAGGGAACGGGAATCTCGGCGACCACCGTGTCTCCCGCCGCCGGTACGAGCTCGATCTTGTGTTCCTCAGTGACCGTAGAGACCATGCTCGACGCCATGTCGCGCTTGAAGATCTCCGTGTTGTAGCGCTCGATGACGTCCCCCGGCCAGATCACGCCGGCCAACCTTCCGTTCTCGAGGACCGGGACCTCTCCCCGATAGACGCCTAGGAACTTGATGACGTGCGCCAGTGAATCGTCGGGGGTGACCGTTGGAAAACCCGTGTCGACCATCACGTCTTGCGCGATGATCAATCCCTCCAATGACGCGGCGTCGGCCATCACCGGACGCAGCTCTTCCGCCGTGATGATTCCCTGCAAGTTCTTCTCCTCGTCGACGACAAAGAGCGTACTGCCGGGATGATCGAAGAGCTTGGAGATCACGGGAATGAGTTTGTCTTCAGGAGAAACGGTTACTGCCTCGGATCGCATCTGCTCCCGTACCGAGAGCGGTTGTAAGACATTGATGTCGCGGCCTTTTTGGACGTCCACCCCTCGGCGGAGCAGCTTGAGCGTGTAAATCGATGCACGTTGCAGGCGTGTAGCCAGCAGGGTTGCAATGATACAGCTGATCATCAAGGGTAAGATGATGTTGTAGTCTGCCGTGAGCTCGAAGATGATCAGGATCGCCGTGATCGGCGCGTGGGTGCCGGCCGCCACCACGGCTCCCATGCCGACGAGGGCATATGCTCCCGGGCCCGCCGTGGCGCCCGGCCATAGAGAATGCACGACCGTCCCGACCGCCCCACCCAGCATCGCACCGATGAACAGGGAAGGCGCAAAGATCCCACCGGAACCTCCGGAGCCGATCGTGATGGAAACGGCGACGATCTTCACGATCACTAGGATGAGCATGAACTGCCAGATCATCGTGCCGTTCAGCGCTTCGTTGATTGCCTCGTAGCCGACGCCGTAGATGTGTGGCAGCCAGATCCCGATGATCCCAATCATCGCTCCGCCAATCAGGCCTTTGACGGGTGGATGGATGCGGATCTTCTCGAACAGGTCTTCGACACCGTAGAGGCTACGAACGAACACGAGCGCCACGAGCCCGGCGAGGATCCCGAGGCCTGCGTAGGCGAACAGCTCGTTCGCGTGGATCAGGGCGTAGGCGGGCACCTCGAAGGCGGGGAAGTCTCCGAGGTAGTATTGGCTCACCACGGTCGCGGCGACCGACGAGATGACGATGGGTGAGAATTGGGCGACGCCAAAGTCACCCAGAATGATCTCGACAGCGAACAGTGCCCCGGCGACGGGTGCGTTGAACGTGGCGGCGATCCCGGCAGCGGCACCGCAGCCGACCAACGTACGCAGCCGTTGTTGGTGGACCTTGAGCCACTGGCCGATTGTCGAGCCGAGTGCCGATCCGATCTGGACGATGGGTCCTTCACGTCCCACGGACCCGCCGGACGCGATACAGATGCCGGAAGCGAACATCTTGGCGAGCACAACTCGGGGCCTTATCCGCCCACCCCGCAGCGCCACGGCTTCTATCACTTCGGGAACCCCGTGGCCCTTCACCTCTCGCGCGAAGTAGTAGCTGATAGTGCCGACGATGAGGCCGCCGATGGTAGGAACCAGGATCTTCCACCAGAACGGTAGGCTGTAGATGTACTCGAGGGTGTACTGACCCTCGCGCCAGGCTACTTCATTCAGGGTTCTGATGAACAGTCGGAATCCCACGGCACAGAGTCCGCCCAGCAGCCCGATGACCACCGACACCAGGACCATGTAGATGCGCTCGGTCTGGCGCAGGTTGTTGTGGAACTCTCTCAGGTGATGGGCAGCGGCCCTGATCATGGCGAGACGTCGGCGATAACGCGCGGCGCGTGCGTTTGGGGAACGTATTCCTTAAATAGAGACAGAAAGAGGGACCCAAGCATCGGTCGGAAATATAGTGATGGGTGGGGTGGGGTGGCAGGGTGAGGGGAGCGGAGGGGGGTCAGGAGGCGAAAGCCGAGGGATACCCCTCGGCTTTCAAGATGCAGCGAAACTGGCTGCGGAATTCGCACTCCGTGGATCTTAGTCTACGCTTGCATTGCCCTCCGGTCAAGAGGCGGTGGGGTGCTGGTGGTGGGATTCGAACCCACAAGGGCATAGCCCAACGGAGTGCGATTCCGTCGCGTTTGCCAATTTCGCCACACCAGCACCCATTCGGCTGGGAACATTGGCAGTTCCGTAGATCATACACGGATCGTCGCACCCGTAGCCGCACCGCAAGCACACGATAGCGGTTGCGCGGCTTGGGTCATGCACCTTTTTCTTGCAGAAACGGAGCAAAGTTTGCGGATGGGCCTAGGGTAGGCTCCGAGACTTCTTCGCGAAGGTATCGTCCTGAGGAGGACGCCGCCCTGCGAGACGCCCTGCTGTGCAGGGCTCGTCAGGGACGCGGACCTGGTGTCCGCACATCGTTCCGTTCGTTCATGATTTCTTCTCCCGTCTCCCCTCTCCCTTCTCCCTAATTCTCCCTCTCACTTCTCACCTCTCACGTCCCCCCCTCACAGCCGGCAGCCGGACGCTGGCG
>JBDHFY010000303.1:0-10048 GCA_039590195.1 Gemmatimonadota bacterium
AAGTGGTGGGAATTCCGCCGGGTGCGCCGCCAGGGAGAGCAGTTCTTCGGTGAGCTCGAGCGGACGACGCGGCTGGAAGACGCGTATCGGACGGTGATGAAGCTTCCGCTGTCTCCCTACCGCCGTTTGCTCAGGGAGGGGGTGAACTTCTTCTCGGAGCTCCGACCGGGAGCACTGCACGAGTCAGGAGGCGTACCGCACGTGCTCACGGGAACGCAACTCGAAGTGTTGAGAATGATGTTCGCCAAGGAGGTCGCGGCGGAACGCGATGTCATGGCGCGGTTTATACCATGGTTAGCGACCATCGGATCGGTGAGTCCGCTGCTCGGATTGCTGGGGACCGTTCTCGGCGTCATGGATTCGTTTTTGGGTATCGCGCGGGGCGGGTCTGGAAACATCTCAGCCGTCGCCCCCGGCATCGCGGAAGCGCTGATTACGACTGTGGTCGGGTTGGCCGTTGCGATCCCGGCGGTCATCGCCTATAACGTCTTCGTCAATCGCCTCGGCCTCTTTGCCGGGGAGCTGGAAGGGTTTACCCAGGAGATCGTGGGGACCATGGCTCGCGAGGGGAAGCTGTAGGATCATGGTACGAAGTGGGCTTCACGCGCGGGGGGAGTTGCCCTTGGAGGCAGGTATCAATGTGACGTCACTCGTCGACGTCGCGTTCGTCCTCCTCATCATCTTCATGATCACCGCGCCAATCATGCAGGGAGGTGTCGACGTCGAGCTCCCGCGAGCCGAAGTTCGTCCGATCCAGCCGCGTGAGGGGCTGGTCGTGTCCATCGATGAGGAGGGACGCATCTATATTGATGAGAGTCCCCTTACTTACGAGGAGTTTCGGGCGAGCTTTCGGGCGCTGGTCGAGGCGCGGCAGCCCAACGGCGTGTACGTGCGGGGCGATCACCGATCCAGCTACGGTGACATCGTCAGGGTACTGGCGGTCGTGCGCGCTGCCGGAGTGTACAATATGGGGCTTGTAGCAGAGGCGGAGGTGATCGAACGGTGAAGCGGCCAGGTCGGGCGGCGGCTCGAGTTCGCCGAGGCAGTGTGCGAGCTGCTTCCTTTGGGACGGTCGTGATTCACGGCATCGCTGGGGGTCTCCTTTTTGGTGCCCCGCGGAGCCTTGATGTGAATATGATGCCCGTCTACACGGTCGAACTGGTCGCGGCACCCCGCCCGAGGCCGGACCAGCGGAGAGCGCCCGAGGCCCTCGATCGGCCGGCGGAGCGGCCGGCACCGATCCAGACACGTCGGCCCAGAAAGAGTGCGGTCTCGGAGGAGACCCCGCCGCCGGCGGACCAACCTCAGGTCGAACGGGAGCCCGCCGCGCGTACGACGCCCGATGTGGCGCCGGCCCCAGACGTGGAACCATCCACGGGGTCGGACCTGGCGACGCTGAAGACGACCGGTGTCGACTTTCCATTTCCGGGTTACCTCCGCAATGTGGTTGCTCAGATCTATCGGCGCTGGCGCCGCCCGCTGGGTCATGTCGCGCTCAGGGCGGAGATACTCTTCTTCATCAAGCGGGACGG
Source organism: Gemmatimonadota bacterium (assembly GCA_039590195.1). Classification (GTDB taxonomy): domain Bacteria; phylum Gemmatimonadota; class Gemmatimonadetes; order Gemmatimonadales; family GWC2-71-9; genus JBDHDY01. Next base: position 1,533 of record JBDHFY010000303.1, read on the forward strand.
GTCGGTCACCACCCTCCAGTTCGTCCAGCGGTCAGGGAATTTCGGCTTCGACCTCGAGGCCCAGGGGGCCATCGAGGCCGCCGCGAATGGGAAGGCGTTCGGGCCGCTCCCCGAGGGATACCAGGAGGACGTGCTGCCCGTCAGTTTCTTCTTCGACCCGAGCACCGCCCGGAGATGATGGGATCGATGGTGCGTCCTCTTTCAGCTGCGGTGGTGCTGACAATGGTGATGGCCGTCACCGCGGCCGCGCAGGACACCTTGCCACCGTTGGAGCAGGGCGTTCGTATCGGCATCACCTACACGCCGGGCGTGCGCCCCGGCATGCTGGTGCTGGGAGGCGAGCGCAGTGTCAGGCTCGACTCCGCCCGGGCGATTCTTGCTCGCGACTTGGACTACAGTGACGGGTTCGAGATGATCACCCTTCCCATGGGTGACAGCCCGGTGCTCAGTATTGACACACCTCCGGAATTTGCGGCGGACGGTAACGGCTCGGGCCCTTTCGTCAATTACGCCCTGTACGCGGCGTTGGGAGCCGACTACGCCGTGAATGTCCATGCCGTTGTGGATTCGGTGGTAGCGGACACGGCACTGTCGGATTCCACTGAGGTGGATTCCACTCTCGTCATCACCCTCTACAACGTCCGTGGGGAGATGGCGGAACTCGAGCTACGGATTTCTGTTGACGCGTCGGTCGAATCGGATCTTCGCATGGAGACCCATCGGGCGGCCGACGCGGTTGTAGGTAGCGTTCTGGGCTCTCCCGGAATCGCTGCCACCAGCTTGCTCCTGATCAGTAGGGGCCGGGTCTATCAGGTGGACTCGGACGGGGCCCGGATGACGCCGCTGTCGCCACCCGAAGCGAACGCGATGTCGCCCGTGTGGAGTCCCGATGGACGACGGATCATGTACATGGAGTTTTTGGAGGGTCGCGGGGTCCTGTTTGAACAGAGTGTGGAAACCGGGCACCGGGGTGTGGTGCCTCCGACCACCGAAGGCCTGAATTTCACGCCGACTTTTTCCCCGGACGGCCAGTCGGTGGTGTTCGCTCGGGCGGGGAACGACGGCACGCATATTTTTGCCTATAACCTCTCTGCCCAGTGTTGTTTACAACGCTTGACGGTGGGGCCGTTATGGGATAACCTCTCACCTACGTTCAGCCCCGATGCTCGCCAGATCGCGTACGTGTCGACGCGAGTAGGGTTGGCACAGATCTATGTCATGGCATCGGACGGGACGGGGCAAGAGTTGTTCGCCCCGTTCGAATGGGGTGTGACCGGGAGTTCGAATGCGCCCGAGTGGTCGCCGGACGGGCTCAACATCGCGTTCCATCGGGAGATTGCAGGGAGCCCGCAGGTGTTTGTCATGGATGTGGCGACTCGGGATGTGCGGCAGCTGACGAGCGCTGGGCGCAATGAGGATCCCACGTGGGCGCCGGACGGTCGGCACCTCGCGTTCGTGTCGTCGCGCACCAGCGCTCGACAGGCGTGGATCATCGATCTCAACACAGGGCGTGTGCGTCAGCTCACCCGGCTCGGCGAGGCGCGCCTTCCGTCGTGGTCTGGCCGATTAGAGAAACGAAACAACTAAAGACTGGAGAAAACATGCGACTCACCCTTCCACTCTCCCTCGGAGTTGCTGTTGTCCTCGCCGCGGCCGCTTGTGGAGGTGGTCCGCCGCCACCGCCACCGGGCCCCGACCCCGACTCACTGGCCGCCGAACAGGCCCGTCGCGACTCGATCGCCGCCGAACAAGCGCGGCAGGACAGTATCCGGCGTGAAGAGCAACGGCGCGAGCAGGAGCGGATTGCGCGCGAGCGTGACGAAGCGGAGCGCCGTGCCGCGGAGACGCGTCGCGTGAGCGATGCCTTGGCCCGTCGCGTGCACTTCGATTTCGATCGGTCTAATATCCGCGCGGGAGAGGACACCGACGTCTTGGAGCAGAAGCTCGCCATTCTCCAGGCCAATCCGCAATTGCGGATCCAGGTGACCGGCCACTGCGACGAGCGTGGCTCTGATGAGTACAATCTTGCGCTGGGCAACCGCCGTGCCCTCTCGGCAAAGCAGTACCTGGTGGATCGGGGCATCGGTGAGGCTCGCCTCATGACCGCGTCGATGGGCGAAGAACAACCCCTCGATCCGGGCCAAAATGAGACGGCGTGGGAGCAGAACCGTCGCGGCGAATTCACCATCGTGGGCGGCGGGACCGATCTGAGGATGCCCGGAGGCATGTGAGGCTGCTGTCACTCACCGTCCTGGCGGCCGTCACCCTGAGCGGCTGCGCCCTCAAAGGGGATGTTCGCCGGGTTGAAGGCCAATTAGCTGAGTTCCGTGAGGAGGTGGCCCGCGCCGATTCGGCGCGGGCCGTCATGCTGACAGAACGCCTCGGAGAGATCGCCGCGATCCAGCGCGGAGCCGTCGATTCCTTGCGCACTCTGGGAAGGCTGCTCCTGTCGTTCCGCGGGCAAACACGCGGTGATCTCATGGAGGTCCAGCGACAGCTGGTCTCCATACAGGAGTTGACGGGCCAGAGCCAGGCGCGCCTCAATGAGCTGCGCGGCCAGATTGAGCAGCGCTCCGTGGAACCTGTGGCCCAGCCCTCTGGTCCAGCGGGAGCCCAAACGCGGGGCGAGGGACCCGAGGATCTCTTTGAGATCGGGATTCAGCAGCACCGGCGGGGCAGCCCCCGCACGGCGCAAGCAGCGTTCAGAAGGCTCCTCGAAGACTTCCCCCGGCACCCCCGTGCGGCCGATGCCCAATACTTCATCGGTGAGACGTTTGGCGCGGATCAGCCCGACTCGGCCGAGGCTGCGTATGAGAAGGTCTTGGTGGACCATCCCGATTCGCCGCGGGCGCCCGCTGCGCTCTACCGAATTGCCCTAGCTTACGAGCAGCGCGGCGACGTGCAGACCGCACGGCTTCACTACCGCCGCATCGTGGTTGGGTATCCTCGGTCGGAGGAAGCAGAGCTCGCCCGGACCAAGCTCCGAAATCCATAGGACGCGCTGGCGTCCCGGTGGTCTGAGGGATGGGGAAGAAGAAGAACCGAGCGGGCGAGATGCCCTTCCTGGATCACCTGGAAGAGCTCAGGTGGCGCGTTCTCTGGAGCGTTGCGGCCCTGCTCGTCGCGTCTTTCGTGGGATATTACCTGGTCCAGCGATTTGACGTCGTTACGCTTCTCAAGATCCCTATTGCCGATCACCTGCCCGACCAAAAGCTCTTCTTCACTCGCCCCACAGACGCCTTTCTCATCACGCTAAAGCTGTCCGTACTCGTGGGGGCGGTCCTGGCGTCGCCGGTCATCTTCCGCCAGGCGTGGACCTTTCTGTCTCCGGCTCTGCACGAACATGAGAAGCGGTACGTGATGCCGGCGTTCCTCGCCGGTCTCGGGCTGTTCACCGCCGGGGTTTGGATGGCCTACCTCTGGGTGCTTCCGGCCGTCCTCCGAGTCCTCTTGAGCCCTCGCTTCGTCGGCACCGGCCTGGAACCGTTCATCACCGCAGGCGAGTATTTCGCCTTTGCGATCCAGGTCATCCTGGCCTTCGGGTTCATCTTCGAGCTTCCCCTCATCATGGTGCTGTGGCTGCCTTCGTGACTCCGCCTGACGTGTTTTCGATGATCATGATGATGGTGCCGATCGTCGTGCTGTACGAGGTGGGGATCGCCATCGGCCGGTTGGTGTGGAACCGCCGACACCGCAACACGATTGGTGCGGCCATGTTGGTGTTCCTGGCAGTCGGCCTGGGTGCGACACCGTGCTCTGCGGTTGCACAGGAACGGCCGAGACGTCCCGACAGCGCTCAAGTGCGTCCCGACTCTCTACCTCCGGGTGCAGATTCCCTGGCCCAGCCCATCGACACGGTCGTCGCTGCCGAACTCGGCCTGCCCACGGGGCCGTCCCGCAGCTTTCCCAGCGCCGATTCGATCATGCGAGAGCTGCAGGGGCGGGAGCAATACCGGGTCACACGCTATGCGGCCGACAGTCTCACATTCTATGCTCTGACGCGCGAGATCGACTTGGTCGGATCAGTGTTGGTCGAGCGCGAAGGGAGAACGATCGAAGCCGACAGCGTCGAATTCAATCAGGCGAACTGTGTGTTGGTTGCCGAAGGAGATCCCAAGCTGTTCGAGTCCGGGACGGTGCTCGTGGGAGAGACCATGAACTACGACACCTGCGAGCGCCGAGGCATCGTTCAAGCGGCGTTGACGAACTTCAACCAATCGGGTGTTGACTGGTACCTTCGTGGCGGCCTGGGCATTGATTCAGGCTCCACCCGCCTCTTTGCCGGTGGCGGTGAGATCACGAGCTGCGATTTGGCAGAGCCTCATTTTCACTTCGCGGCAGGAAAGGTGAAATGGGTGACGAATACGATCATGGTCGCCCGCCCGGCTGTCCTGTACATCCGCGATGTGCCGGTACTGTGGCTCCCGTTCATGTTTCAAGACATGCGGCGGGGGCGACGATCCGGCATCCTGGTGCCACGTTTCGGTGTTCAGGATCTCGTCCGCCCCTCGGAGGGGTATTCGCGACATATCACCAATATCGGTTACTACGTCGCTCTCAATGATTACGTTGATGTGCAAGCGTCCCTCGATTGGTTCTCCGGGAACTCCCTCACGATCAACGGGCAAATGCGCTACCGGTGGTTGAATCGCTTTGTCACCGGCGGGATCTCCATGTCGCGCATGTTCGAGTCCGGTGTGGACGGCCAGCCGGGGGCGAGGTCTATGCGGTTGCGGTGGAACCATCAGCAGAGTTTCAACCAACGCACCCGGCTCACCGCCGACGTGGATTTTGCCACGAGTGCCAGGGTGCTCGAAAGAAACTCTATAGACCCGTTCCTGCAGACTGCCACGCTTCGCAGCACCCTGAATTTCAACAAACAGTACGACTGGGGCACGCTGAGCTTGGGTGGTAGCCGGTCGCAGAATTTGAGCGATGGTCTCGTTCAGCAAACGCTCCCTGACTTTCGGCTCACACCGGCGCCGATCAGCCTGTCCTCGGAAATAACCTGGTCACCGTCGATTTCATTCAGCACCAGCCGTACGCTGAATCAGGCCGCAGGCACGATCCCGGCCGTGCCCCTTGGCGGTGAGCCGCTGGAAGACGACACGCTGTTCACCGATACCAGAACAACCTCGATCCAGTTCGCCACCCCCATTCGAGTCGGTCGGTGGAACTGGCAGAACGATTTCAGGGTCGCGGATTTTCTTACCGACCGCCGCAGCGTGACGACCTCGGTGGATCCGGACAACCCGGCCGATACGGTCGTGCGGGTGTACGGAGAAGACTTCCGAACCGAGGTTAACTGGAACACGGGCTTCGCCCTGCCCAACCTGTTTGGGAGTTCGTGGAAAATCCAGCCGTCCATCGGCATCCAGAACAGCACCAGTGGACCCTTTATGCTGCGCAACCGGTTCACGAACGGCGAGTTCGTTCAACAGGGGAAGCGCCTTTCGTTTGCCGTCAGCTCCAGCCCTACGCTCTTTGGGTTCTTCCCGGGGCTGGGGCCCCTATCGAGAATCCGGCACGCCATTTCGCCGCAGGTCAGGTGGAACTTTGCTCCGGCGGCTGATGTGCCCGAGGAGTTCGCCCGCGCGCTGAACCCGACCGCCGCCGAGCTTCAACTGCGCAGCAATCCGGCCCACTCAGTGAGTTTCGGAATCTCGCAGATCTTCGAGGGCAAGTTTCGTCCGCCTCCCGATGACACCACCGGTGGCCGGGACGCCCGAAAGATCAAGCTGCTCAGCTGGCAAACGTCCGGTATCGAATTCGATTTCGAACAAGCCAAGGAGGAGGGACGCACGGGGTGGCGCACCCAATCCCTGCAGAATTCCTTCACGAGCGATCTCCTGCCAGGCTTTTCCCTGCGTACTACCCACGACCTGTGGGACGGACCGGTGGGGCAAGACACGACTCTTTGGAGGCAAGCCCCTCGAGCCTCCGCCGGAAGGAGAGCCGGCGGACACCGTGGAGGTCGAACCCATCTCGACCTTCCCACGGCCGCAAGGCGCTGGGTACGCAGGTGTCCAATCTATGGCCGGCCCCCGGGCCGGCCGTGGTTTTGAAGCCTCCTTCAGTTTCAACGATCAACGGGTTCGAAGCGCAGACGACGAAGACGAGGAGTCACCTCGGCTCGGCACCCCCAATACCAATCGAACGCTGGACGTGGCCCTGGCGTTCAGTCCGGCTCAGGACTGGTCTCTTTCCTGGAATACCACCTACAACTTCACCACCAAGGAGTTCGGGCAGCAGGTCCTGAGGTTCGATCGGGATATGCACCGGTGGCGCGCCACGTTTTCCTTCGTGAAAACCCCCAACGGGAATTTTGCCTTCACCTTCTTCGTGACCCTGATGGATCAGCCGGAGATCAAATTCAACTACGACCAGCAGACGGTGAATCGATAGAGGGAGGAGGAAGTGGGGAGGGGCGAGGAGGATCCTACTCCCTCCTCCCTGTCCTCTCCGGAGGACAGGGAGGAGGGATGGTGGTCTTACGTAACAGCTTGTTTTATAATCACTTACGTTGCCATATTCCCCTGGCACGAGAACTGCCTCTCCAGTGAGCGAACCCTTGATGTTGAGCGAGAGATGAAACGGTCTCTTTGGATTACTTGCGTCGCCGTCGTGGCGGCTGCCGCGTGCTCGGACTCCACCGGACCTGACATCGCCCGGCCCGAGAACCTGACATACCAGCTCGAACCGAGCGGAGAGCCGCTGGAGCCCATGGGCATCGTCTTGCTTTGGGATGCGGTCACCGATCCGGAACTCGAGATCTACAACGTGTACTCCCGCGCCCCTGGCTCGAGCGAGTTCGACCTTCGTGGATCCACCACCTCGACGACTTTTCATGACGTAGGGCCGATTGATATCGAATACTTCGTCACGGCGGTCAATCGAGACGGAAGAGAGAGTGCCGAGAGCGACGTCGTTTTTGTGGACGAGCTGTTGGCGCTCGAGAGGTCGTCCTGGATCGAGAGCACGAGCCTGAACGGCGCGGTCCACCTGGCGTGGTCGGACAACCCATTCCAGAACGAGCCGGAGGGATTCAAGCATTACCGCGTGTACACCACCGGCTTCTCCATCGATGACGGGCTGTGTGGCGCGAGTTGGACCCTCGAAGGGACCACGGTGAGTCCCGAATTTCTGGCTTCGGCGTTAACGAACGGCGTCCCGCGATGCTTTGCCGTGTCAGCGGTGAGTGTGGAAGGTTGGGAGGGCCTGTGGACCGATCCTCCCACGGCCGATACTCCCAGGCCGGATGCCCGCAATGTGCTCGTCACCCGGCTGGGCTACAACGTGGCTTTGAGCGGGTTCCGGTTCTTCCTCGACGCCAACGGGAACGGCGTCGCCGACGCCACCGAGCTCGGTATCGTAACTCGGGGCGACGTGAGCGACATCGACTTCCGAATCGTCGGCGACGGGGCCGGCGGCATGATCATCGAGCCGGTGCGCCCGGGCACGGAGGTGGCGCTCTACAGCACCGATCCGAGCGACGACCTGACCGCCATCGACGTGGCCCCGGTGACCGGCTACTCGGACCTCCCAATCACGGCCGAGCCAGGCTTCGGATACGTGTTCCAGATGTCCAATGGCGACGGATTCGCCCGATTCGGAGCCATGTGGGTGACCCATGTGGGGCAGGATTACATCATCTTCGACTGGAGCTATCAAACCGATCCCGGCAATCCGGAACTGCGGATTCACGGTGGTCGTCCCACGTTCGACGGTGGGGAGCTGATCATTCGCGGAGTGCGGTAACCCCCCTCCCCCCACCCCCCTCCCCCCTCCCTCCTCCCCGGGGAGGGGGGGAGTAGGGAGGAGGGAGGGTCGGCTCCCTCCCCTTCCCGTTCCACTATATTCCCGACATGGCCGAAGCTGTCATGCTCGGAGGCGCTCCCCTCACGGTCCGAGACGTGGTAGCGGTCGCCCGACGGTTCGCCCCAGTTTCAATTCAAGAGGAAGCTCTTCTAGAGCTTGCGGGATCCCGGAAGATCGTCGAAGCCGCTGCGGCGTCTGACGAGGCCGTCTACGGGATCAACACGGGGTTTGGCAAGCTGGCCTCAGTGAAAGTCCCGCCCGACCAGCTCCGGCTGCTGCAGCGGAACCTCATTGTGAGCCACTCCGCCGGTTTGGGAGACCCGCTTCCCCCGGATGTCGTTCGGGCGCTCATGCTCCTCCGCGCCAATGTCCTGCTCAAGCCGACGAGTGGTGTCCGTCCCGTTGTGCCGGAACGGCTCGTCGCCATGGTCAATGCGGGCATTCACCCGGTGGTGCCCGAGCAGGGCAGCGTTGGGGCCAGTGGCGACCTCGCGCCCCTTTCCCATGTCGGCCTGGGCCTGATTGGGCAGGGTGAGGTGGACGTCCTCACCCCTCCCCCCTCCCTCCTCCCCGGGGAGGAGGGAGGAGGGGGGAGTGAAGAGGGAGGGGGGAGGAGGGTGGCGGCGGAGGCGCTGGGGGAGGCCGGGATCGAGCCCGTGGTGTTCGAGGCGAAGGAAGGGCTCGCATTTATCAACGGT
>JBDHFY010000304.1:0-5094 GCA_039590195.1 Gemmatimonadota bacterium
CGGCCTCACCGACGCCATTAGGTCGGCGTTCTCCTTCGGTGCCCAGGCCATCACAACGAGGGAGGTCAGGACCCAGGCCTATGGGGAGGACTTCGCAGGACCCGGCGAGCCCGAAGTCTCCGACGCCGCGTCGTTCATCGCCCGGGAAAACCGACTTCGAGTGGTCAACGCGGGCTTCTTCTTCCAGAACATGTTCAGCGTCAGCGACAGGCTCTTCGTGACGGGTGGTATCCGGTTCGACGGCAACAGCGCGTTCGGAAGCAACCTTGGCTTGGAGGCCTACCCCAAGGTGAGCGCCTCCTACGTGATTTCCGACGAGGCGTTCTTCCCGGAGGAGCTCGGTGAGTGGAAGTTGCGCGCAGCATTAGGGTTCTCCGGACGGGCGCCGGGCGCGTTTGCGGCGATCCGGATCTGGAATTCCATCGCCTCGAATTTCGAGCCAGGGTTCCAGCCGCAGAACATCGGCAACCCCGATGTCGGCCCGGAGCGCACCCGGGAAATCGAGTTCGGACTCGACGGCGGATTCTTGAACGATCGCGTGTCGGCCGAATTCACCTGGTACCACCAGCGTACCAGCGATGCGCTGTTCGACGTGCGGCAGCTGCCGTCGGAGGGTGACTGGCCCGCCCAGTCGGCGAACGTTGGCGTCATGCGGAACACTGGTATCGAGCTCAACATGCGTGCTCAAGTGGCCGACCAGCCGAACTGGGGCGTGGAAATAGGCGCCAGCGTTTATACCAACAGCTCAAAGGTCCTCGATCTAGGTGGTGCCGTTCCGTTCGAGACGGACAGCGACGAGCAAGGAGGCTGGGTCGAGGAGGGATACACGGTGCTGGCGGCGAGGGGGCTTATGCTCCTCAATCCGGATGCAATCGCCGATCCGATGCTCGTGCAAGACACGGTGTTCGGGCCCACCCAGCCTACACTCGTGTTCAGCCCATCCATCAGGATCCGCTTGCCCAAAGGGATCCAGCTCTCGGCACGGGGTGAGTACCAGGGCGGCGCATACCTCCACGATGGAATGTCGTTCAACGCGCTCAGCCGCTCGGTCATTTGGCCTACGTGTCTCGAGAGTGGGGCGTACGACCTGATCGATGCAGGCAACGAGGATCAGCTCACCGCCCGACAGCGCGTGGAGTGTATTCCTGGTAACACCGATGACGAGTACTTCTGGTTCAAGTCGGATTTCTTCAAGCTGCGAGACGTCACGCTGACCCTGCCCCTGGGGTGGGCGATTCCTCAGTCGAGAAACGCCACGTTGACGTTCACGGCGCAGAACTGGCTCAAATGGGTCAATAGCGACATGCGGATCCTCGATCCTGAGATGGGCTCGCGGGATACGGTGGATGAACCGGTGCGCGAGATCCAGGAGCACATTCCGGCTCCTGCGATCTTCACCGCTTCACTCCGGCTGTCCTTCTGAGATGGCGAGACAACCGAAATCCCGATTCGACGAGAGGAACGACATCATGAACACGAAGAATAAATCGACGGTTCGGCAGCGCCTCTGGGGGCTGCTGGTGCCGCTAATTGTTATGGGAATCGCGACTGCATGTGACACCAGCGTCTCGAATCCCGGAGGGGCGCAGGACGCATTTCTCGACAGCCTGTCGGCCCATCAGGCGCTGGTCGTGGGCGCTCGGGATGAGTTGCAGGATGCCATGGACGTCATCCTCTATTGGGGCGCGGCGATGACGTTCGAGATCAATCCGGCGGGCTCCACCGGCAGCTTCGGGATCGAGTCGTATATCCAGGCCGGCGAGTTCAGGGCGACTGACACAGGTGATTGGAACGATGCCCAGCGAGCGCGGTGGACGGCGGAGGATGCCGTGCGCCGGTTCAAGCGGGTGCTGCCGGAGATCCCCGGAGCGCCCTCCATCTCCAGCTACGAGCCGGCGGCGGAGGCACTCATTTGGGCCGGGTTCGCTAACCGCCTCTTGGGAGAGAACTTCTGTGAGGTGGTGTTCGACGGTGGCTCGCTCGAGCCACACACGAATGCGTTTGCTCGGGCAGATTCGCTGTTCAGCGAGGCCATCTCGATTGCGACAGCCGCTGGGAACGATGATTTGGTCGACGCCGCCGTCGCAGGACGCGCGTCGGTGCGGGCAAATCTCGCGACCTACGGCTTAGGGGCGGGCTGGTCTGCTGCCGCGGCCGACGCCGCGGCAGTAGCGGACGACTACACCTGGGAGATGATCTACTCGGACCAGGAGTCGAGCCAATACAACTATTTCTTCTGGGCGAACGGAGATCAACCGTACCGGGCGCACACCACGTGGGGTACCTACTGGGAGAATGTGCCCGATCCGCGGACACCGTTCGACCCCAACACCGGTATGACCGGAGATGCAGGCGTCACGAAGTTTGGCGGGCTCGTCCCATGGTTCCCCCAAATGAAATACGATGCCAGAGACTCCGGCGTTCCCTTGGTCTCGGGGTGGGAGATGCGCTTGATCCGGGCGGAGGCCGCGCTGGCCGGTGGCGACCTCACCGAGGCGGCCAACCAGATGAACATGCGGCGAGCGGATCTCATGCTTGCCCTGTTCCCCGTCCCGTTTGCGAGCGTCGCCGACGGCTACACGGCCCTCAAGACGGAACGGGCGGCGGAGCTGTGGCTCCAGGGACGGCGGATGCACGACGTGCGGCGCTGGCTCGAGAACAACATCCCGGGCGATTTCGTAGACGGGAACTACCGGGATGGCAACCAGGACAACCAGTTCCCCGCCAAGGTGGAGGACCTGCCCAGTCGTGACCGCGCGTTCTTCGTTGGGAGAGACGAGGCGGAGACTAACACAAACGTGTCGACGGCTGACCAGGCGGCTGGTTGCTCTTAAGTCTGTGGCCACCTTCTTGACGATGGGCTGGTAGCTCGGCCCGTCATTGACAACGCGCGGCCCGCTGGCAGATCGTTAGCGGGTCGCGCCGTTGTGGTGCCTCCACGCCGGCGCTCCGGTCGTAGGCAGCGCGATTACCCGAAACCGAGGGGAGCCCAGCAACGGAGATGAGCATGCCACGAACCATTGATCAGTGGGAGTCTATCACGCTCCGGTGGCTGGTCCTCATTTGCGTAGCCATGTCGCTCGGCTGCTACAAATACACCCCCGCCACGCTAGATGCGGTCCCGACCGGTGCAAAGGTCCGCGCGTTGCTTTCGGCCGAAGCAGAGCGCGAGCTGCGGAATCGCGTAGGCCTTGATGCTGGTGTTGTCGACGGAGAGCTTCTCGAGAAGAACGAAGACAGCGTGTTGCTGTCCGTGCGGGCAGCCCGGGGATCTCAGACCGTAGGCACGCAGTCGCTGTACCAGCGGATCGACGTCGCGCGGCGGAACGTCCTTCGCGTCGACGTGCGAACACTGGACGCTCCCCGAACGGTCGTCCTCGCCGGAGGGTTCACCACAGCGGCGGTCGTGGCTCTGGTCCTGGCAATCGACAAGGGCAATCCCGCCCGGCCGGAGCCACCCAACGGCGGCCCGGAAGATAGCAGACGGCGTATCCTAGTCGGCGTTCCGATTGTTCGCTGGTAGTAATCGCCGACTACAGCGTAGCTACTCGGCTGTCCACACCGATGTGCGTGGATGGAAGGCGGCCCACGCAAACCAGAACGCGACGAATGCGTCGGCGTACGGGACCAGACGGCTGCCCGCGCGAGGGCCGTCAACCGCCTGTCCTTCCACGTCCCATCGGCTTGCCGTTTCAAAATCGACAAACTCGTCGGCTTGCGCCCTAAGCCGGACCGCCACGCCATCGTCGGTCCGCGCGTAGTACGTCGCAGCTGCCTGAGCCTCCGAATCCCACAGCAGCAGGACCTCCTCACCCCCGAGACTCAGCGAGACCACGACCGTCGGTCCCTCAAGTTCCAACTCACCGAACGGGAAGGCCAACCCGCCGTCACCACTGGGGATTCCGAAGACCCGCTCTTTCACGGGCCGTCGGGAATCGATGGGGTTTGGCATCCCAAAAAGCAGCCGCTCACCCCCCTCGTATTCGCTGTACGGGTACACCGAGTAATCACGATTGAAGCCCGTCTCGCTGCTCACGATGAGCGAGTTGGGATGGCGCGCCTTCCATGCCTCCCACTCCATCTCGATAGCTGGCACCTGCACGAGCTCGGTTCCGCTACGGGGGCCGATCTCCGCGCGGCGGCAAAGCTGCGGCCAGAGGCTCTCCGTCTCCTCGTCGAACATCACGAGATTGTTCTGGAAGATGAGTCCCGAAACCCCAAAGCGCCGGGTCTCGGCATCGGTCGCATCGAACGCGAGGGCACTACCCGTGAGCGGACAGTACGTGACGGCCACGCGGCGCTCTCCGACGTCGAGATGCACGATCTCGTGCCACCACAGGATGTTGTGGGGGACCGCGACCGGAGTACCATCCGTCACGAAGCCGATGACTCGTGCCGGGGCGGCTCCGAGCGTACCAGCGGACCGCTCCGCATAGGAATCAGCGTAGTCCGCCGAAGGGTGATCGAGGGGGACCAGCGTCGGATTGATGAGGGCTGGGATCCCATCTCGGCCCGGGCCGCCATCGAACAACCCGCTGGTCGTGACCGCACAGCCGGCCTGCACCAAGGGGTTTGGTCCGGTGGGGACCGAATCACCCGGCTCGTCGCCGCACGCGGCAAGCCAGATGGGCGAGCCAACGCACACGGCGATTAGTCGTAAAGTCAAATGAATGAAAGCGTTACGTGGCATCGGCCAAGGCTCAGTGGGTAAACGAGCACTTTCGATGGGCTGGAACCTCTGTTTGGTGAAGGCCTGTATCCTTCTTGAGGTTCCCCCGAGACACCGCCCGTTCCCTTGGCCTCACTCCCGCTGCAATTTGGACAGATGATGCGTTTCTTCCGCGGCTCGCCGACAGCTCTCTCTGTTAGTGCGTGCGTGGTACTGGCGGTCGCGGTGGGCGCGGCAGGCAAGCCGAGTGGAGGTCCTCCGGCCGTACCCGCACCGCATCGCCCCCTGTCGTTCACCAAAGACGTGGCTCCGGTGGTGTTCCGCCACTGTGCACCGTGTCATCGTCCCGGCGGATCGGCCCCGTTCAGTTTGCTGACCTATCAGGACACGAAGCACCGCGCCGCGCTCGTCGCGGCCACGGTCGA
>JBDHFY010000305.1:0-5079 GCA_039590195.1 Gemmatimonadota bacterium
TTCTTCGTGGATCATGAGGCAGAAGAACATTGGAGACTGGATGACACGCTGAAGCCCCATTGGACCCTCGATTCGCTCTGTAGAGATCTCGAGGCACTTGGCTTCTCGATCGTACACCGGTCGCACACAACCGGCCCTTGGGAGCGACTTGCGTTCGAGTTGAGCCATATCATTCACAAGCGCTCCCGTATTGCCTTCGCCTTGCTGGTCCCGCTTTTGAAGGGCCTAGCTATGATTGACACCCTGCATCTCGACAAGAGAGTCGGCGACGGCATGCTCGTGCTGGTGAAGCGGACTTCCTCATGACATTGTGCGTGCCATAATCGTGTGTCAAATGTCATGCAATGCTAATAGACCGTATCTGAAGTTGCGTGGGCAACGCAGCGGTGGGAGCTGCGAGAACGCTATGGGCCGTCCGGGCTGCTCAACCCCTTGCGTATCACGAGGTTCGCGCCCCGCTGTTCTCTCCGCTCCCCGCCGCGCTGTCCAAATGCAACTTTCTCCACGGACAACACCCTGAGCAAATACGCGGAGGATTCCATGAAGGCATGGAAGTATCTTGTCACCCTCTGCTGTCTCACCGCAAGCCTGCTCGCGAGCTGTACGACGAGCGATGCGCACATAGAGGCCCTCCATCGCGAGGCCCTCGTGTGGGACAGTCACAACGATCTCTCCTATCGCGTACTGTATGAAGATCTCGACATCGGCCAACGCCTTCCCTCCGGCCATGCCGACATCCCGCGGCTCGAGGAAGGAGGCGTCGACGTCCAGATCATCGCGCTCTTCGTGCAGAATTTTCTCTACGGCCACCCCGGGCGACCGGCACGCCAGGCACACGAGCTGCTGGCGGCCATGACAGACGCGATGGACCAGTATCCCGACCGGGTCGAGCTGGCCCGCACCGCCTCCGATATCGATCGGATCGTGGCCGCGGGGAAGATCGCCATGCCCCTCTCCATCGAAGGGGGACACGCCATCGAGAACAGTCTAGAGAACCTCCGAGAATTTCACCGACTCGGCGTCTCCACCATGAGCCTCACCCACAACGTGACCCACGATTGGGCCGACGCGGGGGCAGATGAGCCCCGCTGGGGCGGACTCAACGAACTGGGGGTTGAGGTGGTTCGGGAGATGAACCGGATAGGCATGGTGATCGACATCTCGCACGTGTCGGACGAGACCTTCTTCGATGCGCTCGAGGTGACTGAGGACCCTGTGATCGCCACGCACTCTGGCGTCCGGGCACTCAATCCCCACCGCCGTAACATGACAGACGAGATGCTCCGCGCCCTGGCGGAAAACGGTGGGGTCATCGGCATCGTCTTCGTCCTCAACTACCTGACCCCGCAGTATCTCGAGGCGATGAACGAGCTGCGGGCGGTGAGCCGGCCATGGTTTGAGCAAATGCCCGCCATCGAGGATCTAGATGTCCGCATCGCCGTGGAACACCTGCACGCGAGCCGCGACTGGCCGCTCGAGAACTATCCCACCATCGAAGATGTACTCGATCACATCGACCACGCGGTAGAGGTCGCCGGGGTGGACCATGTGGGATTGGGGGCGGACATGTACCCTCGCACCCCATCGCCGGTCGGGCTCCGGGGAGTCGAGGATTTCCCCAACCTCACCCGGGGACTCAAGCGACGGGGTTACAGCGACGAGGACGTCAAGAAGATCATGGGCGGCAACTTCATGCGGGTGTGGAGGCAGGTGACGGGCGGGAATTGAACAGGGAGATGCCTTTTCTTGGCAAGCCAACGTGCGAAATACGATGTTAGTGGAGCGTATCTGAAGTTGTGTCGGCAGCGCGGCGGTGGGAGCTGCGAGAACGCTATGGGCCGTGCGGTCTTCTCAACCCGCAGCGTATCACGAAGTTCGCGCCCCGCTGTTCTCTCCGCTCGCGCCGCCACGCCGTGCAAACGCAACTTCAGATACGGCCCAGTAGATGGAGGCAGTCGATGACAACCCAGATGATATTCATAGGTGCGCAGAAAACGCTCTTGAAGATGAGTATGATGGTCTTATGCGCCCTGATCGGCGCGTTCGTCTCTCCGCGGCCGACTCCGGCTCAGACCGCCGCCGGGATGGCCGACCTCACCCGGGTCCAGCCGGGTCGCTCAAAGGCAGTCACCTCGTCCGCCGAGGACTTGAGGAGCAATGCCGACCGGCGCACCTATATCGTACCGGGAGAGACCATGGTGCTCGCGGATATCCCCGGTCCGGGAGTGATCAACCACATCTGGCTCACGTTCAACGACGCGCGTCCCAACTGGCTGGAAGAGTTCGGTTCGGCGCATCCGGGGGAACTCGTGCTGCGCATGTACTGGGACGACGGCGAAGACCCGGCCGTGGAAGCGCCGCTGGGGGATTTCTTCGGTGCGGGATTCGGCTTACGCCGGGAAGTTCGTTCCATCCCGGTCCAGGTGGAGGAGGGGGACGGCTACAACAGTTTCTGGCAGATGCCGTTCTTCGAGCGAGCCAGCATCACGGTGACCAACGAGGGTGAGAAGAACGTCCGCAGCTTCTATTACCAGATCGATTACACGGAAGTGGACTCTCTTCCTGAGGGCACCGCCTATTTCCACGCGCAGTACAACCAGGCATTCCCCGAGCAGCTCGGCGAGGACTACCTGATAGTGGATGCCGAGGGCCAGGGACACTACGTCGGTACAGTCATGTCGGTGCAGTCGCGCTCTCCCTTCTGGTTCGGTGAAGGGGATGCCCGGATCTATGTCGACGGCGACGCGGCGCCGACCATCCAGGGCACCGGCACGGAGGACTATTTCCTTTCGGCGTGGGGACTGCGCGAGCATCTCTTCCCGTACTTCGGTGCCAGTTACCTGAGCGATGACCCCAGCAACCTGGGTGTCCGGCTGACGTTGTACCGCTGGCACATTGCCGATCCGGTCCGCTTCACGAAGTCGCTCCGCTTCGAGATCGAGCACACTGGGTGGATATCGGCGGATGAGACCGAAACGGGGGACATCGACGGCCATGTGGAGCGAGAGGATGATATCGCCACTGTGGCGTTCTGGTACCAGGTCGGGCATGCCAAGCGTTTCACGACTCTGCCGAGTCTCGCAGAGAGAACTTTCCCCAATCTCGATCACGCCATCGCGGGAGCAGAGTTGATCGCCACTGCCCGTCACTCGCCAGGAACGATGGAAGTGCAGGAAGGATACGACTGGACGGAAGACGGGCAGATTCTCTTTGAACCGTCCAATGACAATGCGTACCTCGAAATCGATTTCGAGGTCACAGAGACCGAGCTGCAGGGACTGGTCCTCAAACTGACCCACGGGCCGGACTACGGACTGTACTGTATCTTGCTGGACGGCAGAGACGTCACTGAGCTGGACGACTATCCCGACTGGAATCCTTCAGGCCCGCGGGACTTCTATGCACCGAGCATGGAGGTGAGAGACTACTACCTGGGCAGCTACACCCTGACACCAGGTACGCACACGCTCCGGTTCGAGTCCGGCGGCGTCAATCAGTTCTCCACCGGGCGCTTGTTGGGGTTGGATTCCGTACGTTTTCGGGCACGGTGGCACAAGAAACGACCGTCTTTGATACCGGCGATGCCGCGGTAAGGATTGAAGCTGAACGTCCACCTCGCCCAAAGGAACTATGGAGATTGAGGAACTCATGAAACCGTTTCCATTCACTGTCACATTGAGTGCACTGATATTCGCGGGCACAGCCGCTTCCCTTCCCCTCCATTTGTCTGCACAAGTCTCGCAACAAGAGGCTTCCACGTGGGTGGAAGAGACGCTGGCCGGTCTGACCCTGGAGAAGAAGATCGGCCAGCTCATCTGCTCCGACATCACCGGAGACTATGTGGCCGAGGGCGATCAAGACCTCGAGCGTTGGGTAGAGCTCGCCCGCGACTACGGCTTGGGCATGTTCGTCTTGTACGGCGGAACCCCGCGGGACGTGGCGCATCTCTTGAACCGCCTCCAGCGTGAGGCGGAGATTCCCATCCTCATGGCCGCCGACTTCGAGGGCGGCCCAGGTCAGCAGGTGCGCGGAGCGAGCGAGTTCCCCGCCAACATGGCGTTCGCCGCGGCCGGCTCAGAGGATCTCGTGTATCGCGCCACTTCGGCGGCGGCCGTCGAGGGCCGGGCCATGGGCATCCACCTGACCTACACGCCGGTGGTGGACATCGCATGGCGGCCCGAGAACCCCGCTGAGAGCGTTCGATCCTTTGGAGGCAACCTCGAGCTACTCGGCCGGTTGGTGCGGGCCTACGTGCGGGGGTACCACGAGAACGGCATGCTGGCGTCGGGCAAGCACTTCCCGGGACGCGGCGACATCGAGACGATGCCCGACAGACCGCCGTGGATCTGGCTCGACAAGCCGGCGGAGGCGGTTGCGGCACAGGAGTTCGCGGCTTTCAAACACGCCATCGATGCCGGTGTCGACTTCATCATGAGCGAGCACATCGCGGTGCCGTCGATTACCGACGGCTCGGAGTTGCCGGCGAGCCAGGAGGCGAAGATCGTGAGCGGCTGGCTCAGGGACAGTCTCGGCTTCGAGGGCATCTTGACGACGGATGACCTGTGGTACGAGCACGTCGTGGAACGTTTCGGCGCCGAGGAGGTGGCGGTCAGGGCTTTCGAGGCTGGCCACGACATCATTCTCAAGCCGCGCGATCCGGTGGCGGTCATCGAGGCCATGGCGGCTGCTGTCAGGTCCGGCCGGATCAGCGAACAACGGATCGACGAATCTCTGCGCAAGCTGCTTCATCTGAAGGCGCGGCTCAACTTGCACAACGACCGTTTCGTCGACGAAGCCCGGGTAGGTGAGTTCGTCGGCACGCCGGGTCATCTCGCCATCGTTCGGGAAATCGCGGATCGGTCGCTCACGCTCCTCAAGAACGACGGTGTGTTGCCGGTAGCGCCGAGCCGCGCGAGCAACGCCGTCAACATCAACATCCAGAAGTTGGAGACCGACCCATCTCCCCCGGCACTCGCGGCGAAACTGGCAGCGGCGTTCCCAGGAATACGGAGCTTCACGTTACGCCCCAACCTGGATCCCGCCGTTTACGAGGAGGCTCTGCAAGCGGTCACCGAATCC
>JBDHFY010000306.1:0-11808 GCA_039590195.1 Gemmatimonadota bacterium
GGATTCGATTCCAGCGGTTGTGGACTCCGCGATCAAGCGCGGCTTGGCGAAGGTACCGACAGACCGATATGCGACTGCAGCGGAGTTTGCGACTGCGCTGACTGCCAGGGAAACCCCTGTCGAGGCAGAGGCCACGAGCATTGTGGTCTTGCCATTCGAGAACCTGAGTCCGGACCCGGACAACGCGTATTTCAGCGACGGACTCACCGAGGAACTCATCGCCGACCTCTCGAAGGTCCGAGCGCTGAGGGTGATTTCTCGAACGTCCGCAATGACACTCAAGGGCACCGACAAGGACGTCAAGACGATCGGTCGGGAACTCGACGTGGGGTATGTCGTGGAGGGTAGCGTTCGAAAGGTGGGCAACGGCCTGCGGATCACCGTCCAACTCATCGACGCAGCAACCGACACCCATGTCTGGGCTGAGAAATACGCCGGGAAGTTGGAAGACGTGTTTGGGATCCAAGAGACCGTGTCCTGCTCAGTTGTCGGGGCGCTCAGACTCAAACTGACTCCCGAAGAAAAGCAAGGCCTTGCGGCGCGACCGATCGAGAACGTGCAGGCGTACGATTGCTACCTGAGAGCGCGGCACGATACAGAGTCGTTCACCGAGGAGGGATTCAACCGCGCGCTCGAGCATCTCCACAATGGGCTAGCCATCGTCGGTGAGAACGCCCTCATCTACTCTGGCATTGGCTACACGCTGTTCCACTACGCGAACATCGGGGCCGGACAGGAAGAACACATAGATGGCGCTGAGGAGCACGCAAGAAGGGCCCTGGCACTGGATCCGGACTCGGCGGAAGCGCATCTCGTGCTCGGCCTAGTGTATTCGTGGTTTCGCGGTGATCAGAGGCAAGGGCTTCATCACCTCAAAAGGAGCCTGGTAGCTAGGCCCGACGACCCTCATGCACTTTATTGGCTCGCGATCGTCCACTACGTCGTCGGAAGACCGGACGCGGCCCGCGCTCTGGTAGATCGACTCCGGCTGCTTGATCCCGTAAGCCCCCTGAGCCGCTGGTTACCCGCAGCGGTGGATTTGGGAGCGGGGCGGTTCGACTCCGCAGCCGATTTCGCATGGCATGAGTTACCGCTGCTGCCCCATTTCGTTTTTTTCCATGCCGCTGCGTTGACATACGCCCAACGATTCGACGACGCCCGGAACTTGATTGTGGAGAGCGTGAGCTCTAGTTGGAACGATCTTTTCGCACAGCTCAGCAGATTTCTCGAGGCTGCAATAGAGCAAGACCCAAGGCGCACCGAGCAGGCGCTGACCGAAGAAACCGCACGGACATGCAGCAGAGAAGTATGGTCCTACTATGTCGCCAGCTTTTTTGCGCTGGCAAAGCAGGAACAGGTGGCCTTGGAGTGGCTGGCCATTGCGGTGGATCGAGGCTTCATCAACTATCCGCTGCTGGGCGAGCACGACCCGTTCCTCGCGAAGCTTCGCGGGCAGACGCGGTTCGATGCGCTCATGGAAAGAGTCAAGTACGAGTGGGAGCATTTTGAGATATGAGGCGGACAAAGGCACAGACGGTCAGGCGGACCGGCGGACCGGCCCTTCGCGACGCGTCGCTTGCGCGACGCTCCTCAGGGCAGGCGGGCAGTTGTCATGGTTGAGGCATTCGACCGTCTGCGCGCTGCACTTGAGAGCCGCTACCAGATCGAGCACGAGCTCGGCGCCGGCGGCATGGCCACCGTCTACCTGGCCCGCGACCTCAAGCACGAGCGTCACGTCGCAGTCAAGGTGCTGCGTCCCGAACTGGCCGCCGTCCTCGGTGGTGAGCGATTTCTGCGCGAAATCCGCGTTACTGCCAACCTGCAGCACCCGCACATCCTACCGCTGTACGACTCGGGCGAGGCGGACACGTTCCTCTATTACGTCATGCCATACGTAGAGGGCGAGTCCCTGCGCGACAAGCTCACGCGGGAAAAGCAACTGGCCATCGATGAAGCTCTCGAGATCACCAAACAAGTGGCCTCGGCGCTCGACTTTGCCCACCGCCACGACGTGCTGCACCGCGACATCAAACCGGAGAATATTTTGGTCCATGAAGGGCAGGCGCTGGTGGCCGACTTCGGCATCGCGCTCGCGGTGCGCGCAGCCGGGGGAACGCGCCTCACGGAGACGGGCCTGTCATTGGGCACGCCACACTACATGAGCCCCGAACAGGCGATGGGCGACCGGCAGCTCGATGCTCGGAGCGACATCTATTCCCTGGGCTGCGTGGTGTACGAGATGCTGGTGGGGGACCCACCGCACACGGGGTCCACCGCGCAGGCAATCTTGGCCAAGGTAGTGACGGATACGCCGCGCCCAATGACGACGCTACGCGACACCGTGCCCGTGCACGTGGAAGCCGCAGTGCACAAGGCGCTGGCGAAGCTCCCGGCCGACCGGTTCCCCGCTGCCTCGGTGTTCAGTGAAGCGCTCACACACGCCGTCGAGCATCCGGTGCCTCTCCCTGCCAGTGCCGTCGAAGCACCTACGACACCGATCCGACGTCACAAAACGCTCGCCACTCGTCTGGCGTGGCCCGTTGTGGGAATGCTGGCGATCGCCGTTGCCGCCTTGAGCCTGACACGCTGGCCGACAGCATCGGAAAACGCGGTGATGCGGTTTGCAATCACCCTCCCGGCTGAGCAGCAGCTGGTCATCGGCCCGGTCTCGAATTCCCTCGCCATTTCTCCTGACGGCACCCAGGTGGTATACCAGGCCGAGAGCGGTGGAGTCACCCGTCTGTACCTCCGGCGCGTCGATCAGTTCGAAGCCGAGCCGCTTCCCGGAACGGAAGGTGGCGACACGCCGTTCTTCTCTCCAGACGGCGGGTGGGTGGGGTTCTTTTCGGGCGGAACGCTCAGGAAGGTGTTGGTGGAGGGCAGCGTGCCGCAGGTCATTTGCGACGTCCCGACACCGAGTCTCAGCGCGAGCTGGGGGCCAGACGGCACGATTCTCTTCGACGATAATGGTCTCCAACTCTGGCGCGTTCCCGCTACGGGCGGAAGCCCTGAGCGACTCACGACCCCAGACACCGAAGCCGGTGAAATTGGTCACCAAGGCCCCAGCTTCCTGCCCGATGGCGAAGGCGTGCTATTTACAATATGGACCAGCCGTGGCTCCCGTGTGGCGGTGCTTTCTCTGAAGACCCGCGAGTGGCGGAGTG
The DNA here is from genome assembly GCA_039590195.1 of Gemmatimonadota bacterium. GTDB lineage: Bacteria > Gemmatimonadota > Gemmatimonadetes > Gemmatimonadales > GWC2-71-9 > JBDHDY01. Next base: position 3,165 of record JBDHFY010000306.1, read on the forward strand.
TCGAACTCTCAGATCGCCCGAACATCCTTGCGCGGTACCTACCAACCGGCTACCTGCTTTACCCTGAATCGGACCGGATTGTCATGGCACCCTTCGATCCAAGGCGAGTTCTGCTGAATGAATCTCGCGTCTCTGTGCTCGAAGGCGTGTACAGCCACAGCTTCGCTGACGGCTGGCTGATAGCGAATTTCGCGGTGTCTGACAACGGTGCCTTGGTGTATGTGCCAGGGGATACTGGTACCGCCGGGAACAAGTTGGTGTTGGTGGACCGGCAGGGACGGGCTACGCCCCTCTCCGAAATGCGAGGTTCATTTCCTCGCTTTTCGCCCGACGGGAAAAAGGTCGCGCTGCTGGACCGCTTCGCCCTGTGGGTCTATGACCTCGAGCGGGGCAGTCGCAGCCGTCTCGCCTCGAGCGCCACGGATCCGGTGTGGACGCCGGATGGGTCGCGCATTGCCTTTGGCGGGGAACCCGATCTGGTGTGGACGTCGGCGGACGGAACCGGCGAGATCGAACCGCTTTTGAAACGTGAGCGCGCGTTTCCTCATTCATGGTCGCCCGACGGCCAGGTGCTGGCCTACTATGAGCTGACCCCTGACGGCAGAGACATTTGGATGCTTCCTCTGAACGGCGACCCTTCACCGTTCCTGGTAACGCCGGCCAACGAAAGGTCACCCGCGTTTTCGCCGGACGGCCGCTGGATCGCTTACGTGTCCGACGAGTCCGGCCGGGACGAAGTGTACGTGCAACCCTACGCCGGGCTGGGGGGCGAGTGGACGATATCCACCGATGGTGGCCGGGAGCCCGTGTGGTCGCGCGACGGGAAGGAGCTGTTCTACCGCAACGGTCAGCAGATGATGGTCGTTGACGTGGAACTCGAGCCCACCTTGCACGAGACGGCCAACACTTCGTGATGGTGCGCGCTGAACAGGAGGCGGTGCCGAGCCAGTTACATGTGGTAGTCAATTGGTTTGAAGAATTGAAAGGGCTGGTGGAGGGACGGTAGGGCGGTCGAAGAACAGTGAGAGGGGAAGAAGGGAGAAGCCGGTGTAAGAGCCCGCCATTCGTGCACCGGTTCGCGGGTTGGAAAACCCGCGCTCGGCCCCTTGCGGGAGGCGTCCTGAAGGACTTGATCGAAAGCGCCTTGTGAAGGCGCGCCACGGAGTGCCGAGCGCGCGTTTCTTAACGCGCGAACCCCTCGGCGGACTGGCCCGTAGAGGCGTCAGCGCAATAAACTCACAGACTCTGAGAAGTGAGAAGGGATAGCTTACAAAAAAAAGAGCCCGACACGAACCGTCGCTTGAACAACAGACTAACCGAGCCGTCGCTTGGAGCCGCGGTGAGCACCGAGCGATGAACAGCTCAGGCTGTCGAACCTAACACAACACCGTCACACCTGCCACCCTCCTCACCCCACCCTTCACCTACCCGGCAGGGGGCCCGTAGGGATAGTCATTGTCGGGCGCCGAGACGTCCTCCGGGACCGACGCGTCGTCTCCCAGCGCGCGAAGCAAGGAACCCAAGGACGATCCGGGTAGTCGCTCCGCCAGCACGTGTTCCGCGAGACGGCGCAACCCGCGCCGGAGGACCTCCTCCATCGACTCGCCGGTCTTCGCCGCGACTTCCTCGAGCAATGTTCGGTCGACACAATCCAGGTAGACTTCCATCGGCCTGCGGTCAAGTGCATGATGCTCGGCATGTGACATGAGACCCCCTTCAGGCTGAAACCGTGCTGCCCCCCCACCCCCCCCCACCCCCTACCCCGCCCCGCAACTGCATCACGCCACCAACACAAACCCCGCGGTCTTGAAATTTCCGTCATAGGCGAAAGCTTCCGCCAAACCCTCACGTCGCATCACCTCGAAACTCACCGCGTCAGTCAGTGAGAAGCGTTGGTCGTGGTAGCGCTCGAGCCAATTGCTCACCGCGCTGCGAACGACATCGCCGGGCACTTCGACCCACTCGTACGCCGGGTCGTCCAGCAGGGCCGACGTGACGGATCTGGCCCGCGCCGGACCCCGCCGAGAGAGCAGCAACCCCTGGAACTCGGCGAGCACGAGAGTCGTGCCAACCAGCCGGTCACCGGCTTCCATGAGTCGCGATGCCGCCCGTGTCGCGCGGTCGTGGAACTGGTCCCGTTTGTTCGCGAGGGCCAGCAGCGCGCTCGTATCAATCAGGATGCGCGACATCATTCGCAGGGGCGCCGTAGAGGTAATCGTCGTGCCGGGCGGCGAGATCTTCCGGAAGCGAGGGGTCATCGCCCAAAGCGCCAAGCAATGCCTCGAAGGACGAGCCCGGTGGACGCTCGGTCAGCACGTACTCGGCCATGCGCCGCAGCCCGCGACGGAGAACCTCGGCCTTAGAAAGACCAGCTTTCGCGGCCACCTGCTCCAGCAGCTCGCGGTCCGGTCGATCCAGGTAGACCTGGACCGGTTCGCGGACTCTCGGGCGACGGCGACGGGTGGGCATGATAAGATCTAATGTAATACATTAATGATCTACATGTATAGCACGGACACCCGCCGGCAGCCCGCTCGCCCCTGGTGGCTCCTGCCCCGTGGTCCCGGCGGTTCCGGAGACCCTTTTGTCTGTGGCCCGGGTGCGGGGGCCAGAACCCCATCGGCAACGGCGGGCAGCCCTCCCACCCCTCGACCCGCCTCACCGGAACATTGTCCTACATTGTGAGTATCACATTGTGTGGATGGGCCCGCGGCAGCGCGGCGGTGGGTGGTAAGAGTGGAAGAAAAGGAGAGATTGTCCGTATTAAAGGAGTGGTTCGCATGAGGAAGTTTTTCGGGATAGCGGCTCTGGCCGCACTCATGGCCGCGCCGGCCGCCGCCCAAATGCACGGGCCGGGAATCGTCGAGATTCCCCTCCAGGTCCACGACGGGAGGATGATCGTGCCCGTCGAGGCCGAGGACGGCACCCAATTACAGTTCATCGTGTCCACGTACATGACGCGATTTTCCGAAACGGGGGCGAAGCGCATCGCCGGACAGAGCGGCCTCACGCTCGGTGGAGTACCTGTGGTGACCGAAGACGCGCAGATCGTGCCCGACGCCGATCTCACCTTCGACGGCGAGCTGTTCGACGGTGTGGTCGGGCCCCGGACTCTCAATCAGTTCGATGTGCTGTTCGACGCTCCCGGCGGCCGGCTCGTCCTCAAGCCAATCGGGCGATCGGTCGAGTGGGAAGGCATGACGCTGTCCGATCCCGTTCCGCTGAGGATCTTCCACGGACGGGCGATCGGGTTCGACGTAGAATTGAACGGGACGCCGTATCCCGCCATGTTGGACGTGGGCAGGGGCGGGCTCGCGGTCAACCAACCGGTCAAGAGATCGTTGTCGATCGAGGGCGATCGGGCGGAGACGCTCAAGGTGGGCGATACCATGTACGCAGATCTACCTCTGCGCGTGCTCGACATGGAAACCATTCAGGGATGGGATCCGCAGGGTAACGGATTCGTGTTTGTCGGCGCGCCCATTGCCGTCGATTGCGCCATCTCCGTCAGTTACGTCCACCAGGAACTCCGGACGTGTGTACGATGAGCCACGACTACTTGGGTGAATTCGAGCAGATGGTTTTGCTGTCGATCATGCGCCTGGGCGGCGCCGCCTATGGCTTGGCGATCAAGGACGAACTGGAAGCGGTCGCGGGGCGGAGCCCCTCGAGCGGTGGACTGTATACCACGCTCGATCGCATGGAGAAGAAGGGACTCGTGGAGTCGTACCCCGGCGAGGTCACACTGGAGCGCGGCGGGCGGCCTCGTCGCTACCTCCGCGTGACCCCTGAGGGCAAGGCGCTCCTCGCCCGTTCCAGGGAAACGCTGACGGCGCTGTGGGACGGCATCGAAGAGGCACTGAACCGATGAGCGGTTACAAACCTCCCCGGTGGCTCGAACGGATCGTCGAACGGGTGCTTCCCCCGGACCTGGCGGGACAGGGCACGCTCGGCGACCTGGCCGAAGAATTCGAGCGTCGCGCGTTGCGATCTCCGTTGTGGGCAAGACTGTGGTACGCGGGGCAGACCGCGTCCATCCTGAAGAGCCGGGTGCTCACCCGTGACGGCGCGGACAGGGCGTTCGGGAGTTCGCAGCTGTGGATGGACCTACGATGGTCGTTCCGTTCGATCCGGAAGAATCCGGTCTTCGCGTTCGCAGTCGTGGCGGTCCTGGGATTGGGTCTCGGTGCCAACGCCGCGGTCTTCTCGGTGGTGGACGGGACCTTCCGCAACACGAGTTGGTGGCGGGACCCGGACGCGACGGTGGCCGTGTGGCCGGGCCGGCACTTTTCCCGCGGCGAGCTGGATTTGTACTCGCGGACCCAGTCGGTCTACCGAGCGATCGGGGGCTTCGGTGAGGCAGCGTTCGCGTTACGAGTGCAAGATGGGGAAAGCGAAAGCGTCACCGGCGTCGGGATCACCCCGGAACTGTTCCGGGAGCTGGCCGTGCAACCCATGCTGGGCCGGCCGCTCGCCGACGACGATAATATCCCGGGGATGCCGCGGGTGGTCGTGTTGGGTGAGGCGCTGTGGCGTCGCTCATTCGGCGCAGACCCCGGCATCATCGGAAGCAGGGTTGACTTGAATGGCGCGCCGACCACGGTCGTCGGCATCCAGGGAGCCGGTGGAGCGGCGCCCGGGGGACGCACCGAGCTGTGGGTTCCGCACGTACTCGATCCGCGTGACGACGACTTCTGGAAGGCGCAGCTCTTGAACGTGGTGGGCGTGCTCCGGGATGGGGCCAACCTGAACAACGCCTTCGAGGACCTGAGAGCACACACGACCAACCTCACCAGGCTTTTCCCCATGTGGTATGAGCCCGGGTTCGCGGAAGGTTGGGCTACCGCTACCCGAGCCGACGAGTCACACCGACGGCTGATCTCGACCCCCCTTCTTCTCCTGCTGGGCGGGACAGGGCTCCTCATGCTCGTCACCGCCCTCAACGTCGGCAATCTGTTGCTCGGCCGGGCGATCGACCGGCGCACCGAGTTGGCGGTGCGCACCGCGCTCGGGGCGGGCCGGACGCGCATCGCGGGGCAGCTTCTTGTGGAGGGCTTGGTGTGGACGTTGCTCGCGCTAGGGGTCGGTCTCACCACGGCCTCTTTTGCCGGACAGTGGATCGCGGACCTCTTCGTGGGCGAGGCCGTGGTCGTGAGCAGTCGCATCATATCTCCCGCCGTATTGCTGTTCGCGGGCGCCGTGTCGTCTCTCGCCTGGCTGGTGCTGTGCGGCGTGCCCATCGCGCATTATCTCCGGACCCAACGCGCGGGCATCGACGTGAAACCGGCTTCCGCTTCCCCTGCCCAGCGGTCGCTGGTGACCGTGCAGGCGGCATTGGCGACTCTGTTGCTCGTTTCGGCGACGTTGCTAGTGGCTACGGTGGACAACCTGCGCCGCGTCCCACTCGGCTTTGAGACCGCAGGCTTGATCACCGTCGAGCTGTCCACACCCGAGGACCGGGTGGGCACAGTCCCCCAGGCGCGAAACCTGTACCAGCGCTTGGCCGAGCGCGTTGCGGCGATCCCCGGGGTAGAGACGGTCGGATTGACCGGGTGGCTACCGCTTCGCGCGCAGGCCCCGAGCACGCCTATCAACCTGAAGGCGGCACCGGTGAATCCGGTCAAAGCCGTGAAGGCTCCGATGCACATGGTCGATCCGGGCTTCTTCGAGGCGTTACAGGTCAACGCCATCGAGGGGCGTCTCCTGAGCACGGATGACCGGGCCCCGGAGCCCAGCGCGGTGGTGGTGAACCAGACGTTGGCGGCCCCGGAGCCCAGCGCGGTGGTGGTGAACCAGACGTTGGCAGCGACGCTGTGGCCCGACGTGTCCCCGATCGGTCGGATGATCGCGATCGATCCGCACGATTGGATGAACTGGGTGCAGGTGGTCGGCGTGATTCCCGACATACGCTCCGGTGAGATCACGAGCCCAGCAGGGCCGGCCCTGTACGTGTCCCTCGCCGAGATCCCGTCTCCGGACGTCACGCTGGTTGTCCGCGCATCGGCTCCACCGGCATCCCTGGTGCCCATGATACGCCGTGCGGTAGCGGAAGTGGATCCACTGGTTCCGATCCGGGCAGTAACGTCCATGAACGATGTCGTCCGAGCGGCGTACTCCACCTCGTGGGTGATGATGGGTCTGTTGATCGTGCTGGCGGTGCTCGCCACCGGACTCGGTGCGGTCGGTATCTACGCGGTGCTCGCGCACCACGTCGCGTTGAACAAAAAGGAAATCGGATTGAGGATGGCGCTGGGCGCTCAGCCCGGTACGGTGGTCGGCGGTATCGTGCGCTCGGGGATGATCCTGGCGGGGATCGGCATTCTGCTCGGGAGTGTGGGCGCTCTCATGTCGACGCGATTGTTGGAGTCGCTGCTGTTCGGGGTGTCCGCGTTGGCGCCGTGGGCATTCATCGCACCGGCGGTGGCCCTGCTGGTCGCCGCTGCGCTTGCCGCGTTGATCCCAGCCGCGAGGGCCGGGAGCCTGCCTCCGGCGGACGTGCTGCGGAGCGAGTAGGAGACCAGGCACGCACCGACAGGATGACGACAGAACCTGCACCATTCGGATCGGGTGGTGTCACCGCATACGCCCGTGCGGGCGTGTACGGCTGGCCGTCGCGGTCCGCCGCATCCGACCAGCCACCCGGCCATCTCGACAACATCACACATCAAGATATTTCCCAGAAGTTCTTCCTGGAAACGGGCATGCCGTAACCAAAAAGGTCGTCCATCCAGATCATGAATCGGTTGAGAGCAGGTATTTTCCGAATGAGATAACGAGCGGAGTCGTGAAGGACCCCGGCCGGCTTGTTGAACGGACATGCTCTTACGCAGTTGTTGCAATCCATCCAGTTCTTTGCCCAGAAAAGAAAACAGGTCTCGTGATTGTTATACCACTTGGAGACCCCGGAATGATTGCAGGTCGATGGGCCCTCGATCGTCGGTTCCCCGAATGAAATCGAACGCGACGGGCAGGATTGGGCGCATTTCCTGCACGTTCTGCAGAACTCCGTAACGCCGAACGGGCGGTAGTCATCAAAGGTCAGCGGAAGGTCGGTAAACACCTTGCAGATACGCACGCGGGGGCCGAATGCTTCAGTCACCAACAGCCCCATGCGGCCCAATTCGCCCAGGCCGGCTGCCATCGCTAGGGGTATGGACAGGGCCGTGTCGTTGCCGGACGGAATAGCACGGTAACCCAACCCTCGGATGAAAGTCGCGACGAGGTTGGCCAGGACCGCCTGCATACTGTAGCCAAGTCCCGTGGATGCCCCTGAAATGGAATCTGGTGAGTAGCGTGCAGTCTCATAGTCCATTTCGACCGCCATGATGACGGCGTTCGTACAATCTCGAGGAAGTTCCATGGGACGATGCTCCATGGAAGTCAGATCTAGCTCGTGGGAATAGATCAAGTTGGGATGGGCATAGCAGATGCCGACGAGGTCGGCCCCGAGGAACCGGGCCGCTTTCTTTACGATACGTGCGTTCTCATCGGCAGAGTGCTCGACGCGACCTCCTTCCTCGATGAATCTCTTGACCTTATCGGCAACGTGAGTCCAAGAATAGAGGCCGGTGTTGCTCCGCATGTTCCCGAAGCCGTAACCGTATTCCATGTTCCAGGCAGCGTTGCGTAAAGCATAGTCGAGCTTGCGATATCCGTATTGCTCCTGATAATGGACCTGAGTGTATAAGCGATTCCCGTGGGGGATGATCTCCTTGTCCCAAGTTCGCCTCTTGAACATCTCGTTCCGCTGGTCGAATCGATAACTGGGAACCGGGAAGGGAAAATAAGGACTGCCGGTCTGGCTTTGCGCTTCATTGGCGTCGGTCATGGGCATTTGCTCATCTGTTAGATCCAAGTGCGTCGCCGAGGCACGTTGTCTCGCCTGCAGTGTTCCAAGTTCCTAGTGATCCGAACGTGACCTAGCTAGATCTCCTCCTCGGCCAATGCCCGCATGATAATGTTGGCCGCCAACTTGGCCGTCACACCGTCCCGATCGAACTTCGGGTGCACCTCGGTCAGCTCTATCACTCGAGTCCGTACATCTCTCGAAGCTTCTCGCGGTTCAGCCGATCCCGCAGTGACTCACCCTCGACGTGGGGCATGATGTAGCGGTCCGCGAGGGCGGCTTTGAGACGGTCGATTTGGTCAGACATCGCCACTAAAATGGGCGATGTTTAGAGGTTTGGCGAGGCTTCCACGAGGTCCGTTTGTACACGCCCCCCCCGGCGTATACACTCAGCCCAGAGAATCTCCCATAACGTCACGATACCAACCCCTACCTTGCCACCAGTCCCCACACCGTTGCGGCAAGTCCGCGGGTTGCCTAACGTGGCCCTGCTGGTCGCCGCGGCGCTTGCCGCGCTGCCCGCCTTCACCCGAACCCGGCAATCCCCACATTGACCGCACCACCCGGCTGGATTATCGATTCTCAATGAGAATCCGGACATTCTTTCTCCTCACCGTGGCATACGCCTGTGGTGCCTCCCCTTCCCCCCAAACCGAACCGACTCCCAACGATCCACTGCTGACATCCGGGGACGATCCGGGCACGGGTGACACCCTCATCGTGGTGCACGATCCCGTCGCCACGCTCCCAGATACCGACCTGGTGGTCGTCACGGGACCGGATCCGGCCCGGGCCCTC
>JBDHFY010000307.1:0-5033 GCA_039590195.1 Gemmatimonadota bacterium
AGGCTGGAGGACGAGGTTTTGGCCCTGGCTGGGTCTTGTCCTTCTGTGCTATGAACTCCACGTACTGGCAGATTATCTCACGTGGGGAAGGGGCGTGATGCTGTTTTGGCCCTTCACGCCGGAACGGTTCACACCTCCCGTTTACTTGTTCTATGGACTCCACTGGTCCGACGGCTTGGTGAGCATTCGCCACCTCTGGACCGTGTTGAGCGAGCTGGGCTTTGCAGCGCTCCTGCTGGCGGTGTTGGAATTGTACTCCAGAAGGCGTGAGCGAGGAGTCGTCAGCCGCAGCTCTTCGTCATAGTCCGGTGTCGGGTTGTACGCTTTGGTTTATACTGGCTCGGGTTATCACGCGTGTCCTCGATGAGGCCACCCCCCGTTTTTCCAGGTCGGTCAAAACCCCCCAAGGGGCGGGGCCGTCCCCCGGCCACGAACCAGACACTCCTGGGGTACCCGGAGGATGATGACAATGACGCCTCGTTATTCGTTCGTAGTTCCCACCCACGCCCGCCCCACTCTCCTGGATCAGGCCCTCTCTAGCATCCAGCAGCAAACCATCGACGACTGGGAGTGCATCGTCGTGGACAACGCCAGCCCGGTGCCTCCGAGTATTCCGGATGATGACCGTTTCCGCCTCATTCGGAGGTCGACGAACGACGGCGCCGGGGCTGCGAGAAACGTCGGCATCGATAGCGCTCGAGGTGACTATCTGCTCTTTCTAGATGATGATGACCTCGTCACTCCGGACCGGCTCGAGATCTGCGAGGAGGGACTGCGGACTGCACCACTCGTCCTGTGCTGGGGAGGAGAGGTGAACTCTCCGGCGATTCGAAAAGACATATGGGAAGGTGACGTCCGCGATACAATTCTTAACAGGATCACCCCACACCTTGGACAGGTTGTAATCCCCCGCAATCGTGCGGTTAGATTCGATGAACGATTCATCGGAATGGAGGATGCTGAATGGTGGTTGAGGCAAGCCCAGCTTCTGCGGGTCCACACGGTGTCGAGGGTGGGGTGGATCTGGCGTAAGCATGATGGTCCCCGGTTCCGCAGCGGGATTAGAGCCCGGATCGCAGGTCGCCGTTTGATGCTGGAGAAGCACGTCGAGTACTTCGAGGCGAGGCCGGCCGCGGCTTCTTTCCAGTACTTGAGGCTGGGTCTGCAGTACAAGGCTGTTGGCGAGTTCGCTACAGCCAGGAGGGCCTTTCTTCGGTCCTTCAGCCACAAACCGTCCATTCGCCCGGTCTTCCACTTTCTGCGGTCGGTCCGGATACAAACGACCTCGGTGCGAGAGCTGGAGGACAGGTGAGGGTGTTCGTTCTGTGCACAGGCCGATGCGGATCGGTCACCCTCTCAAGGTCGCTGAGCCATGCGAGCAACTTCACCGTGGCTCACGAGTCGCGCGTCTGCCTCGTCGATGGCCGACTGTCTTATCCGGATGACCACATCGAGGTCGACAACCGCCTCGCCTGGTTCCTTGGCTCCCTCGGTACCCTCTACCCGGGTGCCTTCTACGTGCATCTGACAAGAGATCCGGAACGGGTTGCATCCAGCATGGTGCGCAGGTGGGAGCAGAAGATCTGGCTCCGGCGGGCCGGGGCGTTGAAGCATCCCCGACGCACTCTCCGCCACGTCACTGCCTACTTGGAGGACCCCTTCTCCACGGAACGGGCGCTCGATATGAAAGCATTCGGCTACGGAATCTTAATGCCGACGGGTCCGTGGAGACCCAACGAGCGACATGATGTTTGTCGGCTTATGGTAGACACGATGAACGCCAACATCCGGCACTTCCTCGAAGACAAGCGCCATCTGGGGGTCCGCGTCGAGAACTTCCATGACGATGTAAGTCGTCTGTGGGGCGCGATTGGGGCCGAAGGGGACAAGCGGGCCGCGCTAGCTGAGCTGGACATTCATTACAACGAGGGCCTCTAAAGCCCTAGCGCACCTATCCTGAACGCTACCCCGTCGCCTTCTCGCGCGCGAACGTGCTCCATCTCCATGGATCCCATGACTCGCCGAGGCCGGCGGGGTGATCCCTGAGAAAGGAGCCGGTGAACCCAGCGCCCCCGGACAGAAGGTACTCCCGGCGCTGGCGCTGCGTCTCCGGGAGTCAGGATCCGAATCCCAAGGGCATCGCGTCGGGGGTGGTGCGGCGACGGGGGCTGGGTTTCGGTTGAGGGGCCGTGCGCCGGTCGATATCGCTACGCCGGTCGCGGCTGGAGCGCCGCTCGCTGCGGGTCAGCCGATGCAGTTGATGGCGGGAATCGAGTCCGGAGCGACGCTGCCGTCTCCGTCGGTCTGAGCCGGTGCGGCGGTCAGGCATGGTGAGCGCCGCGAATCTGCGCGAATCCTGAGCGGCGAGGGAAACAGGGCTGGCGGCGGGCGCCGCCCCAGCAGCTCCCACGTCCGCGATGAACTCCGGCACGGTATCGGCCAGGAGTCGGCGAACCTCGTCGTTCGGGCGGCACCGACGCGCGGCTGATATCAGACGCTCCAGTTGCAGGAGGACCTCCGGCGGCGGAGAGATGTTTCGGGCTCGTAGGATCTTCGGATGGGGCGTGGGCTGGATGTCCTCCCCCTGGAAGAACACCTCCTCGCTCAGCCGCTCTCCCGGTCGGATCCCCGTGTAACGGATCTTGATGTCCTTGCCCACCTCCAATCCGGACAAACGGATGAGATCGGCCGCTAGGTCCACGATCCGCACCGGGATCCCCATATCGAGTGCGAACACCTCGCCACCGGTTCCGATCGCGGCGGCCTGGAGTACGAGCTGCACCGCCTCCGGGATGGTCATGAAGAAGCGACGCATTTCAGGGTGCGTGATGGTCACGGGGCCGCCGGACTCGATCTGGCCAAGGAAGATCGGGATCATGCTCCCGCGGCTGCCCAGCACGTTCCCGAAGCGGACGGAGACGAAGTTGCGCGAGTGCTCCGCCGCTGCACGCTGGACGATCATCTCGGCCGCACGCTTGCTCGCGCCCATGACATTGGTCGGCCGCACGGCCTTGTCGGTCGAAATGAAGACGAAGTGAGTGGCCGCGGATTGCAGGGTGCATTCGACGAGGTTCCGGGTCCCGTGCACGTTGTTCGTGATGGCCTCGTGGGCGTTCGCCTCCATTAGCGGAACGTGTTTGTGAGCGGCGGCGTGATATACGGCGTCTGGGGGAAACTGCCGGAACACGAACTGCAGACGCTCGCGGTCCCGCACATCGCAAATCACCGGTGACACTGCGAGCGATGGATGACGTGCGACGAGTTCGTTGAGGATGTCGAATATCTCGTTCTCGACGTTGCCAAGGAGCACGAGGTGAGCCGGCTCCAGGGACGCGATCTGGCGTGCAAGCTCGCTGCCGATGGACCCCCCAGCGCCGGTAATCAGCACGGTTCTACGCGTCGTGATCGCGCGAACGGCATCCAGGTCGGTCTCGATGGGCTCGCGGCGCAAGAGATCCTGGATCTCCACCCGCCGCAGGTTGGACACGCGGACGCGCCCTGACACGAGCTCGAACAGGCCGGGAACGGTACGTGTGGGTACGTTGGCCTGTGCCGCGAGACGCACAACATTACGGATCACATGACCGGGCGCCCGCGGCATCGCGACGATGATCTCCTGGATATTCTCCCGATCAACGATCTCGGGGATCTGGGTAAGGGAGCCAAAGACGGGTAGGTTGCCGAGGCGCATGCGATGTTTGTGGCTATCGTCGTCCACGAAGCCGATGGGCTTGAGCCCGAGCTCCGGATTGGCTCGCAGTTCTTTGAGGATCGAATTGCCCGCCGCGCCAGCGCCGACGATCAACGCGCGTTTTCTTTTCTGCAACCCGACAACTGCATGGCGGGCGCCCAGTACCCTGACGGTCAGCCGGGGCAAGGCCACGATCGCTAGCGACAGGAAGCCATCGAGGAACGCTACCGAAATCGGGACGCGAACCGTGCTGACGCCGAGGGAGGGTAGCAGGATGATGCCGGTGACGGCGCACAAAGTGGCGCAAACCGTGCCAGCTTCGGCTATGCTTCGCAGTTCGGGAAGGCTCGCGTGACGCCACAGTCGGCTGTACAGACCAAGGGTATACAGCACCGCCAGCTTGATGGGCAGCGCGAGCGCGAAGTAGATCAGCGCGGTCCGCCAATCCTCCGGGCTCAGGTGCAGTCCTTCGAAGCGCAGCGCGTATGCCACCCATGGCGATAGGGCGAGCAGAATCGCGTCCGACAGCAGCAGATGTCGGTTCCGGAGACTAGTGAGTTTCAAGCGCGAATCCTACAGAAGTGCTGCCGAAGCAACGCATGTCATTGCCTTGGAAACTGCGCATCAAACGGGTATTCCCCCAAGCGTCTTGTCCCTCCCATGAACCGACCCGTGAAGTCTCAAGACTCTGTCAGCAGACGACTCTGTCAGCAGACGACGTTGCGGTGATGCAACACATTTTCTAACGCATATAAAGCGGGCGATAGTACGACCGAACGCAACTCCGCGCAAGGTAGAAGTCACTGTCGTGTCACGAATGAACTGCGAAACGGAGTCTTGTCACGTCTGAGTGGCGAAACAGGAAAGATGATTTGAGTGGGGGAGGGTGTGCCGTGCGGCTCTGGGCGCGCCAGCAGTGTGGTCGTGCGGCGCGGACTGGTGCTGCGCATTCGCCGACGACATCGGGTTGTCGTCGCTCACTGTTCACACAAGCGTCGCGGTCGCAACCTGGCCTGAGCGGACGCGCAAGAATGGACGCGCCCTTCATGCGCGGACTGACAGCGCAGGCGTTCACGGAGGGCGCCGAGGTGTTGTCTGCGGTCCGATCGCCGCCGCCGCCCCAACCAGCGCGGCGAGGGTCAGGGGCACCGGCGCGAAATGCCAGATGTAGTCGATGGTGGCGTGGAGCGCTGATCCGACCAGCACGACGACTGTCGGGACCGAGCGAACATCTGCGGTGGCAGCCCAGAGGCGGGCGAATGCCCACAGTACGATTCCCACTACGAGGATGAGCCCGGGTATGCCGGTCTCGGCCGCCACCTCGAGATACTCGTTGTGCGCC
>JBDHFY010000308.1:0-5026 GCA_039590195.1 Gemmatimonadota bacterium
ACCTCATGCCACACCACCGCCGGACTGGGTCGCGTGGGTGGCGGCACGCTGGCGAAAGACCTGACTCACGTCGCGGCAGTCTATGGTGACGGTCTCCGCGCCATACTCGAGGCGAGCCCGTTTCCCGCCATGCAAGCGGCGTTTGGCGACCGCCCCCTCACGGCGGCGGAGATCGCGGACATCAGCGCGTTTCTGGTGGAAGTGAATCGGCAGGAGACGGCACGCGCCGAGAGCCCGGTGCTGCTCCTGATGGCTGGGTTGGTGGGAGCAGTTCTCCTTATGGCGCTGGCTGGTGTTATCTGGCGTGGTCGCCTGCCTGAGGTTCGAGAGTCCCTGATTGGAGGGAGCAGATGAGCTGGATCAAGGACGTTGTGGATCCCAAGGCCCGGCTCTGGGAGGAGTTCTACCGCAACCGGTGGCAGTATGACAAGGCGGTGCGCAGCTCGCACGGGGTGAACTGCACGGGTGGGTGCAGCTGGATGATCTACGTGAAGGACGGGATCGTCACCTGGGAAATGCAGGCCACCGACTACCCGGCACTGGAGGACGGGATCCCGGCCGAGGAACCGCGGGGGTGCCAGCGGGGAATGTCCTTCTCGTGGTACCTCTACAGCCCCATCCGCGTGAAGTATCCATACATCCGCGGCGTCCTCGCGGATCTGTGGAGGGCGGCGAAGCGGGTACACGCTGATCCGGTAGCGGCCTGGGCATCCATCGTCGAGGATGTCGATGCGCGCGCACGGTACCAACGAGCTCGGGGCAAAGGCGGATTCCGGCGGGCGACGTGGGACGAAGCGCTGGAGATCCAGGCTGCGGCTAACATCTACACCATCAAGCGGCATGGGCCTGATCGCGTCGTCGGGTTCTCGCCCATCCCGGCCATGTCGATGCTGAGCTACGCGGGCGGGTCCCGCTTCCTCCAGCTCATGGGAGGGATAAACCTCAGCTTCTACGACTGGTATTGCGATCTGCCGCCGGCCTCGCCGGAAGTGTGGGGCGAGCAGACGGACGTGGCCGAGAGCGCCAGCTGGTATAAGGCGAAGTACATCGTGGTGATGGGCTCCAATCTCAACATGACCCGCACCCCCGATGTTCATTTCGCGGCCGAGGCGCGACACAACGGAACGAAGCTCGTGGTCCTCTCGCCCGATCTGAGCCAGGTATCGCGCTACGCCGATTGGTGGATCCCGTTGCATGCCGGCCAGGATGGAGCGTTCTGGATGGCGGTGAACCACGTGATCCTGAAGGAGTTTCACGCCGACCGCCGGGTTCCCTACTTCACCGATTATCTCACGCGCTACACCGACTCGGCGTTCCTGGTAACACTCGAGGACGGCGCAGACGGCTGGAAGGCATCGCGGCTGCTCCGCGCGAGTGACATGGACCGCTACGCCTCCGTCGATAACGCCGACTTCAAGTTCCTCACCTTCGACGGGACCAGCGGTGAGCCGAGGCTACCGCAGGGCAGCCTTGGCTTCCGCTGGGAGACGCCGGGCGGGAAGTGGAACTTGGAGATGAAGGACGGTGTGGACGGATCGGAGATCGCGCCTGTCCTCTCCTTCGTTGACGAGAACGACGAGGTGCTCCAGGTCCAGTTCTCGGACTTCGGCGAGGATACCGTGCGGCAGCGTGGTGTCCCCGTCCGCTACCTGGAGACTGCGAGGGGGCGGATCCCGGTCACCACGGCCTTCGACCTGCTGATGGCGCAGTTCGGGGTGTCTCGCGGCCTCCCGGGTGACTGCCCCGGCGGCTACGACGATGCGGCCAACCCCTATACGCCCGCGTGGCAGGAGCGCTACACCGGGATCGCACAGAACACCATGGTGCGGTTCGCCCGTGAGTTCGCTGCCAACGCCGAGGCCACCAAGGGCAAGTGCACGGTGATCATCGGCGCGGGGATCAATCACTGGTACCACAACAATCTGATGTACCGCGGCCCGATGACCGGGCTCATGCTCACCGGCTCGGTCGGTGTGGACGGGGGGGGACTGGCCCACTATGTGGGTCAGGAGAAGCTCGCGCCGGCCGCATCGTGGTCGGCCGTCGCCTTTGCCACCGACTGGCTGAAGCCGCCGCGGCTGCAGAACGCGCCGTCGTTCCATTACGTGCACACCGACCAGTGGCGCTACGAGCGGGGTTTCAGAGACTACGACGCGCATCCCGACGCTGATCTCACCACCGGTCACACCATCGACCAGCAAGTCCGGGCGGTGAGGCTTGGATGGCTCCCATTCTATCCCCAGTTCCCGCAGAACAGCCTCGAGCTGGCACGACAGGCGATGGAAGCCGGTGCGAAGAGCGACGAGGAGATAGTCCAGTGGGTCACCGACCGGATCAAGAGCCGGGAGTTGCGCTTCTCGGTCGAAGACCCGGACGCTCCGGAGAACTGGCCCCGCGTGTGGTACATCTGGCGCGGCAACGCCCTGATGTCGAGCTCCAAGGGCCACGAGTACTTCTTGCGGCACTACCTCGGCACGCACGACAACGCCATCGCCGATGAGGCGGCCGAGGGCTCGACCAGCGAGGTCGAGTATGTGGACGAGGGTCCCCGGGGCAAGTTCGACCTGGTGGTGGACATCAACCTGCGGATGGATACGTCGGCGCTCTACTCCGACATCGTCCTCCCAGCCGCCACCTGGTACGAGAAGAACGATCTCAACTCCACCGATCTCCATACGTTCGTCCATCCGCTCACCCAGGCGGTGCCGCCGTGCTGGGAGTCGAAGAGCGACTGGGAGATCTTCAAGGCGCTCGCCAAGCGCACGGCGGAGCTGGCGAAGCAGCACCTTCCCCAACCCGTGAAGGACATCGTCGCACTCCCACTGCGGCACGACTGCCCGGACGAGCTGGCGCAACCGAAGGTAGAGGACTGGACGAAGGGGGAATGCGAGTTCGTTCCGGGCAAGACCGGTCCGCATTTGAAGGTCGTCGAACGCGACTATGCGAACCTGTTCAATCGTTTCGTTTCGCTCGGGCCCCTGGTGGAGCAAGGTGGGATTGGAGCGCACGGGACTAGCTGGCCCGTCGCCGACCAGTACGAGGAGCTGCTCCGTGCCAATCCTACGGTCGCGTGGAATGGCAAGCAGTTCCCCTCGCTCGATGATGCTGTGGATGCCGCGAACGTCATCTTGGCGCTCGCTCCCGAGACTAACGGCGAAGCGGCATACCGCGCGTTCAAAGCTCAAGAGCAGAAGGTTGGTCTACCGCTCGCGGACCTCGCAGAGCCATACCGCGCCGTCAGGATGACATTTGCCGACCTGGTGAGCCAGCCGCGGCGGTTCCTCACCAGCCCCGTGTGGTCCGGTGTCATCAACAATGGGCGGCCGTATTCGCCGTTCACCTACAATGTCGAGCGCCTGGTACCATGGCGCACCCTCACGGGAAGACAGCACTTCTACCTCGACCATGAGGGCTACATCGCCTTCGGCGAGCATCTGCCCACCTACAAGCCGAGGTGTGACCCGGGAACCTACGGAGACCTCGTGAAGAGTCAGGGCGACGAGAACACCCTGATGCTCAACTACCTGACTCCGCACGGGAAGTGGCATATCCACTCCACGTACTATGACAACCACCGCATGCTCACTCTCTCCCGTGGGATAGAGCCGTTCTGGCTCAACGACCACGACGCAGAGTCGGTGGGAATCACGGACAACGACTGGGTGGAGGTCCACAACGACCACGGTGTTGTCGTGACCCGGGCGGTGGTGAGTTCCCGGGTCCCCAAGGGCGTCTGCATCTTCTACCACTCGCCGGAGCGCACCATCTCGGTACCCAAATCTCCGCTGCGCGGACTGCGGCGCGCCGGTGGACACAACAGCCTCACCCGCACCCGCCTCAAGCCGGTGCTGATGATGGGTGGTTACGGTCAGTTCACTTACCACTTCAACTACTGGGGTCCGACGGGTGTCAATCGAGACACGCATGTGCTCGTGCGGAAGCTGGAGGGGCGTCCCGTCTTCTAGGAGGCAGTGATGGATGTTCGTGCACAAGTTTCGATGGTCTTTCACCTGGACAAGTGCATTGGGTGCCATACCTGCAGCCTGGCGTGCAAGGGAATCTGGACGGACCGGCGCGGCACCGAGTACATGTACTGGAACAACGTGGAGACCAAGCCGGGCACCGGGTATCCGACCCTGTGGGAGGACCAGGAGAAATACCGTGGCGGGTGGAAGCTGAAGGACGGCGACATCGGCCTCAGACTCCAGGGCAAGGCTGCGACGCTCGGCAACCTGTTCCACAACCGCAGCCTGCCGGTGTTGGACGATTACTACGAGCCGTTCACCTACCGCTACCAGGATCTGTTCGACGCCCCACCCTCTGACGATCAGCCCACGGCACGCCCGATCTCCATGGTGACGGGCGACCTGATGGACATCGAGGCCGGGCCCAATTGGGATGATGACCTCGGGGGATCTCAGCTGTATGCGGAGAACGACTTCAACCTGAACGAACTGTCAGACGAGGAACGGAAGGCGCTGTTCGAGACCGAGCGCATGATCCACTTCTATCTGCCGCGCATCTGCAACCACTGCGTCAATCCTGCATGCGTCGCTGCCTGTCCGGCGGCCGCGCTCTACAAGCGCGGCGAAGACGGGATCGTCCTCGTGAACCAGGACAAGTGCCGCGCATGGCGCATGTGCGTCTCCGGCTGTCCGTACAAGAAGGTGTACTACAACTGGGGCACCGGAAAATCGGAGAAGTGCATCCTGTGCTTCCCCCGACTCGAGTCGGGGCAGTCGCCGGCGTGCTTCCACTCCTGCGTGGGGCGGATTCGGTACCTCGGACTGTTGCTGTATCACGCCGATCGGATTATGGAGGCCGTCGAGGTCTCGGACGAGGCGCTGGTTGCCGCACAACGCGACATCCTGCTCGACCCGTTCGATCCGGCAGTGATAGCGGGCGCGCAGGACAATGGAATCGACGATCTCTGGATTCAGGCCGCCCAGGAGTCACCCGTCTACAAGTTCGTGAAGGTGTGGAACCTCGCGCTGCCGCTCCACCCCGAGGCGCGAACGCTCACCAT
>JBDHFY010000309.1:0-9843 GCA_039590195.1 Gemmatimonadota bacterium
CGTTCGGCACTACCATTTCGCCGATCTCGACATACTTGTCGTCGAACACTCCCGTGATAGGCGAGCGAATGGCCGTCTTCGCCAGGCGCACTTCGAGAGTCCGGAGGCGGGCCGTTGCTATCTCCGCTTGATATTTGGTCTGAAGATAGGTGATCTCGCTTCCGATCTGCTCCACTTCCCACAGCCGGCGCTGCCGCTCGTGCTGTTCCGCCGCGAGCTGGGCCGAGGCCCTGGCCTCGGCGACCTGCGCGCCCAAGACCGCATCGTCAATGCGCGCCAATACCTGACCGCGACGAACACGCTGCCCCTTCTCGACCGGGAAGCCAGTGATCACGCCGGACTCCTCGGCGGATATCACCACGTCACTGTACGCTTCCACTTCCCCAGTGACGCGGATGTAATCCGTGAACCCCACCAAAACCACCTGCTCCACTTCCACATTGATGATCCTGGTTATCGCTTCCGCCGCAGCCGCATCATCGCCGGCGGCCACTTCGTCGGAATCCCCTTGGGCCGAGGAACACGCACTCGTGAGACCGATCGCAGCCAACAATGCGAGGGTCGCCAAGGCTCGATAATCTCTGTCCATGTTCATTCATACTCCAATCGCGTCGAGTTGCGCGCGCGCAATAAGGTAATCGTACACCGCTCGCGCGTAGTTGAATTCCGATTCCCGCAAGGCCACTTCAGCATCGGTAATCTGGAGCTGCGATCCAACGCCCTCGCGATACTCCACCGATGCGATCTCAAAACCCCGGCCGGCCTGCTGGACCGCTCGGCCTTGACTCCGGACCCGGAGCCGCGCCTCCTCCAGATTCGCCAGCACCGTGCGCAGCTCACTCTCGACCTCCTTCTCGAGTCGCTCGAGAAGGGCTTCGTTCTGACGCAACGTCGCGTTCGTCTGCTGCACCCGCGCATCCCGCGAGAAGCCTCGGAACACCGGCACCTCGATGCGGAAACCGGTCACCGCGGACGTGGTGCGCTGTTGCGGGGTTCCGAAGAACGTCGGAGACCCGTCCTCTTGGGCGAGAACAGTGTAGTTCGAGAACAGCGAAAGGGTCGGGTAATACTCCGCCTTCTGCGATGCCCGCCGGGATTCCTCGAGGTTGATATTCAAACGCTGCTGGCGCAGATCCGTTCGCCGACGCAGGGCCAGCTGGTAGAGCTCGTCAAAGCGAAGCTCAGCCTCCACCGGAAGACCTGATGCGCCCAACAGCAGCGCGTTGGCCTCATCGTTCGCGTCACGCGAACCGATGTCCAGATCGTTGAGCCGCCCCTCGAGCTGGATGGGCGTCTCCGGTTCCATGCCCATCTCGATGAGCAGCGTACGCCTCCGGGAGTCGAGAGCGTTCTGCGCACGGCGGGAGTTGGGCTCAATGTTCGCCAGCTGCACCTCGAGGCGAAGCACATCGTAATTGCTTGCCAGCCCAGCTCGATTCAACCCCTGCGTCTCGGCCAGCGTCTGCCGCACACGCTCGATGCTGTTCTCCGTCAACCGACGGTCCTCTTCCGCCAGCAGAGCATCGAGATAAGCCTGGCGAACGGTCGTCACCACCGATTGAGTCGTTCCCCGAACCCGCTCCGTCTCCAGACTGCGAAACCTCCCGGCCGCGCCAACTCCTATGAACACGTCGAACTCGAACAGCGGTTGGTTGAACGACAACCCCGCCTGCCAGGTGTTGTCCGAGCCAAACCGCACCGGCGTCAACGCCTCAGGCGGTGCGTCGGGATCGAAAAACCGGGCCGGCAGGAATACCTCCTGCACCCGAAGGTTCCGCTGATACGACGCATTCGCCGAAAGGTCAGGGAACACATTACTCCACGCCTCGCGGACCTGCTGACTGGCAAAGCGCAAGCCTTCTTCCGCCGCGTAGATATCGTGGCTGTTCGCCAGCGCGACCTGAATCGCACGCTGGAGCGAGTACACTTCTCCCGTCTCTTGCGCCCAGGCAGAGCCGGCGGCGCATCCGAAACCAAGCCACCACAGCCCTATCGCAGCAAGACGGGAGACCCCCTTTATCGTACTCATTTGAGCTTTTCCGATCGATTTCGTTGGGTTTTCCTGGATTCACTCGGCCGCGTCCGCAGTCCATCGATAAGGAATGTCGTGAACGCCCGGAACAACTCAACCGGTGAACCCAGCGGCGCCTCGGCAGCGCAGTCACACTTCTGGATGTTACAGGCCAGCATCAGGGTCACGAGTCCGTGGACACTCGTCCACAGATAGTGCGCCACGAGGTCCGGATCGGCCTTGCGAATCGCACCGCTCTCCATCGCCTCCACCACACACTGGCGCAGCACGTGGTACCCCCCACCTGAGGGAAGCTCTTCCACGTCGCGCGGGTCGCGTTGAATGTTGAAGAGCACCCGAAAATAAGATTGGTTCTCAAAGGCAAACCGCACGTAGCCCTCGCCAAGCGCAAGGAGGAGCTCGATGGAGCCCCGAGGGTAGCGTTTCATGGCCTCGCAGCCATACTCCTCGAACCGCTGATACCCCATCTCCACCACCCGTTTCACCAGGTCTTGCTTGCCCTCGAAGTGGTGGTAGATGGCGGTTGCGCTCAGACCCACCCGGTCCGCCACCATGCGCATCGACAGCGCGTCCACACCGCCCTCGGCCAGCAGGTCCCGGGCGGCTTCAAGAATGGCCATTTCGGTCTCCCCTGACCGACCCGGCCTCTCCTTGTTGCCGACCGCCGACAAAGCTGAACTGTCAGTAGCCATGTGAATTCGGTGTTCCCGTTTTGCGAGGGTTAACGCCGTTAAGTTAACGGCGTTAGCTTAACAGCGTTAACTACGAGCCACAACCCCGGTTAGTTTCAGACATCGCCGACATCGAAAAGCCGAGGAGCTCATGCCCGTAAATCCAAACAGAGCAATGACTTAGGATCTAAACCCTTGCAAGACATCACCTGCCTGCTCATTCCGGGCATGACGCTCAATGCGACCATCTTCCCGAAGCTCTCCGTGCCCATCGTGGAGATCGATTTCACGACCCTCACCCTGAGCCCGGACGGCAGCCTTCCCGGCCCACCGCCCCCAGGTGAAGGCATGGAGGTGTACGGAAACCTTCTGAACCATCCTGGTGAGCACGCCCTCCTGGAAGGCCCGACAGCGCATTGTGGTCGCACACAGCTTCGGCGGGATGCTGGCGCTCTGGTGGCTTCTCGCTCAACGGGGGGGCGGGCCCGGTCACATCGACGGCCTCGTGCTCGCTGCTACGACCGCGGGCCCCATGCTGGACGTGGTGAAGTTACGGCTTGCGAGGTTCATGGGGTGGGAGTGGCGGATCGGGATCAACGGCCTCATGCAACTGTGGAACCGGCCCGCTGTGACCCGCACCGTCAAGCGCGCCCTGAGCCGGGGGAGTCTCGATGCGAAGCGCGTCGACTTCGGGACCCTCGAGAATCCCACCGATCTGGCTCTCGATCTTGCCGGCTGGCGCAATACGGACTGGCGGGCGATGCGCTCGTTCAGATTGGCGATGATGGAGTTCGACGTCCGGGAGCGGCTGGGAGAGATCGCCGTCCCCACGATCGTCCTCCACGGCTCCGACGACGCACTGTTTCCACCCGACCTCGGTCGCGCGCTCGCCCGAGAGCTTCCCTCGGCGCAGTTCCGCCTGATCCCAGGCGCCGGGCACGCCTTGCCGCTGACCCACGGGAAAGCGGTAGTGGAGGCGGTGGGGGAGATCCTCGACCGGGCGGAGCTCCGTTGAGGTTACGCGGCCAGCGGCCAGCGGCCAGCGACCAGCGACCAGCGACCAGCGACCAGCGACCAGCGACCAGCGACCAGCGACCAGCGACCAGCGACCAGCCAAGGTACGGCAATGCGCAAGTTTGGTTCGCGCTCGCAACAAAATGATGCTGGCAAGTTGGCGCGCTGACAACAGATTTGCCATGAGTCACGACGCCGTTCTCAACAGGGAGCCCTTATGGCAGATTTTCGTCGCTATCGCGTCTGGCAGCTGGCACATGAGCTAACCCTTCTCGTCTATAGAGTCACGAAACCGTTTCCCACCGACGAGCGGTACGGCATAACAGCGCAACTGCGCCGCTCGGCGGTGTCGATTCCATCCAACATTGCGGAGGGGTTTGGAAGATCGGGAGATCCTGATCGCGCTCGTTTTCTGGACATATGTGTGGGGTCCGCCAACGAGCTGGAGTATCAGCTATTGCTCAGCAAAGACTTGGGCTACTTCACTGCGGCAATACATAACGATATACGAACAAGACTTGTTGAGGTCAGAAAGTCTCTTTCCCGTCTGTTAGTCAAATTGAGAACTTAGATCCGGCAGCTGACGGGGAGGAGGGCGAGGCTGATCGATGCGGAAGAGGCACAGGCTCCGTTGCTTAACAAGCCCTAGAGGGTGGGGCCGGCAGCTGGTAGCCGGCCGCTGGCAGCCGGGCCAAGGGTGCGGCGGCGGGGCCTAACTCCACCGGAAAATCTTCAACGACACTCCATAACATCCCACTGCCCACACGCTCATCACCAACAACATACTGGCCGTGGCCATTAACGGCGCGCCGTCGAGGATAACAGCGCGCAATGCGTCATTGAGCGCGGTCAGCGGCAAAAGGCGGATCAACGGCTGCACGACTTCCGGGAAGTGAGACCAGGAGAAGAAAACGCCCGAGAGAATCCACATCGGGATCATCACCAGGTTCATCAGGCCCGACACGCCCTCGATGGTTTGCGGACGGCTGGCCACCAGAATCCCGAAACCCGAGAAGGTCATCGCGCCCAATAGCACGATCACCGTCACGGCAAAGAGGGAACCCCGCATCGGAACGCCAAACATGAAATATCCGAAGAGCAAGACCGTCGTCACTTCGAAGACCAGAAAGACGAGCCGCGCGAACATGTGGGCGAGGAGGAAGTGGCTCCTGCGCATGGGAGACGCGAGAAAGCGCTTGAGGAGTTTCCGACTCCTGGTCCTGACGATGGCGAACCCCACACCCCACAGTCCCGTGCCCATGATGTTCATCCCAATCCTGGCCCCCGGTTCCGTGACCCGTACTTCGCGAATCTCCCGCACGTCTTTACGACCAGACGCGCGCTGGAGCGCCTCTGCCGTCACGAGGCGGGCGAGCAGACTCTCATCACGCGTGGAGTCGTAGCGGAACGCCACCGGTTCCCCCGGTACCACCACAAGGGGAACGCGACCGGTACGAAGCGCATTCTGCGCCTCCTCGGCGGGAAGCACTCGAGCCTCGAGAACCTCATCGGCGTCGAGCACGCGCACGAGCTCAACCGCTCCCTGGCCTTCTTCGACGGCGATGCGGACGGTTCGAGATCCCCGGGTCTGGAACGCGATGCCCAGCGCGAGCGCAAGGAGAATCGGGAACGCAAAGACCCAGAAAATCGCCTCGGGCTCCCGGAGGAACTCGCGCACCCGCCAGAGGGTGAGCTCGTAGAGCGGTCGAAGCACGGGCGACCCCCTGCTAGTCATCCCTCAGATACCTTCCGGTGAGCGAGATGAACACGTCTTCCAAGGTTGCATGGTGCGTTACGAGCTCGCTCAACTCCGCCCGGCGCGCCTGCAACAGCTTAATCAACGCCGGCACCGTTTCGTGAACCTGCGTTACCGTGAGTCTCGAGCGTCCGTTCTCGAATTGGACATGCTCCACGCCGGGCAACGCCAGCAGGTCCGCTTCCTCCACGTGCACGCCGTCCGAGAGGGCGAACTGCACCACGTGCTCCGCCCCCAGCGACGCGATGAGCTCGGTCGGTGCACCGAGTGCGATGATGTGCCCGTGGTCGACTACCGCCACGCGGTCACAGAGTCGCTGGGCCTCTTCCATGTGGTGGGTCGTCAGAATGACGGTGCCTCCCTGGGCTCGGAAATCCGCGATGATCCCCCAGAGCTGATGCCGTGACTGGGGATCGAGTCCGGCCGTGGGTTCGTCCAGGAAGAGCACGTCGGGATAGTTGACAAGAGCACAGGCAATCGCCAGACGCTGGCGCTGCCCCCCTGAGAGCTTCTTCACCCAGGCGTCCTGCTTCTCCTGGAGCTGAACCATCTCCAGGACCGCGTCCGTCGAATGACTCCGGGCATAGAAGCCCCGGAAGAGCCTGATCGTCTCCCGAACTGTGAGCTTGTCAGCGAGGACGGTTTCCTGAAGCTGCGTCCCCAATCGCTGACGCAGCGTCTGAGCGTTCTTCTCCCACCTGAGGCCGAGGATCTCCACTACCCCCGCATCGGGTTTCAACAAGCCCTGGAGGATCTCGACGGTGGTCGTCTTGCCCGCCCCATTCGGCCCCAGCAGGCCGAAGCACTCACCTTCCGCGATTTCGAGGTCCAGCCCGTCCACTGCCACCACGTCCTCGTACCGTTTGACAAGTCCGTGGCAGACAACTGCCAGTTTCGCCATGCTTGAGAATCAATGACCGTCGCCGCCTTGAGGCAAGCGGGGACCGGTTGGAGAGCCACCGGCCCACTGGCGGTCCGACCGTTCTCCAATCACCTTGCGACACGATGCGCATACCCATCGCCGCCGCAGTGTTGCTGGCGGCCACCGTCCTCCTCGCTTGGGACGTCGAGCCGGCGCCGACCTGGTTCTACGTGTGCGCCTGGTATCCCATTCTGGTCATCCTGGACGCCGTGGCCGCCCGGCTCGAAGAACGTGCCCCACTGCTCAGCTCTCCTCGGCAGGTCGCGTCCATCTTCGGCTGGTCGGCGATCATCTGGCTGGCGTATGAGGCGGCCAACCTTCGGCTCGAGAACTGGTATTACGTATTCCTCCCACGGGTGCGACTGGAGCGTTGGACGGGGATCCTCGTCTCGTTCGCCACGGTCGTGCCGGCGTTGGTTTTCGCCGAACGCTTACTTCGGGGTTTGGGAGTCGGGCAGCGGTGGAAAACGCGGCCGGCGGCGGTGGGACCCAATGATCTGCGCGGCCCCGTCGCGCTCGGCATCGGCATGCTGGTGCTCCCAATAATTTGGCCCCATCAATTCTCGCCGCTCATCTGGGGCGCCGGCCTCCTTTTGGCGGAGCCTTTCCTGTACCGGAAGATGAACGACTCCTCGCTTTTCGCCGACGTGTACCGCGGCGATTGGGGAAGAATAGGCCGCTTGCTCCTGAGCGGGTTTGCGATCGGAGGGTTGTGGGAGGGACTGAACTATTGGGCGCGTGGGAAGTGGATCTACACCGTTCCGTTTCTCGAGGAAATGAAGCTCTTCGAGATGCCCCCCTTCGGTTTCATCGGGTTCCCGGTGTTTGCCCTCTCTGCATGGTCACTCTATCACACCCTGTGCGCGCTCGGCGTCGCTCACCCGACCACCCGAGTCCACGGGCTCCGGCGCGGGCGAACGGCGTTTGCCGTGATCGCCGGCGCCGTGTTCGCCGTCGTCATTCTCGTCGGCATGGAAGCGCGCACTATCAGCTCGACGACGCCAACACTCTCCGAGTTGCCAGCCGTGAACGCTGACCGTATCGTCCAACTCGAAGAAGCAGGTATTCGCAGCCCGTTCGACCTCGCCCGCCGCGAACCCTCGGGGCTCTCTCACCAGCTTGGGCTCCAGGTGGAGGCGGCGTCGGAACTCGTCGGGATCGCTCGACTGGTGACATTGCGTGGCATCGGCACGACGCACGCGTACGAACTTCAGCATGTCGGCATCAAGTCGGTGTGCGACCTGGCCGAAGCGCAGCCCGAGGACGTGTGGTCGGACATTCACGCCTTGTTCCGGGGTCTCGGCAGCCGACCGACCGCGGCGGAGGCAAGGGTGTGGAAACGCGCCTCCCTCCGCGCCTGCCCGAACTGAACATGCCCAGCATCATCTCATCAGTCGCCAAGATATTCGCCGTCGCGCTAGTCGCTTACGTCTTCATCGTCTTCCTGGCGTGGCGGTTTCAGGAAAAGCTCGCCTTTCCCGGGGCACGCAGGAGCCTGCCGTCGCCTTCGGCAGCGGGGTTTTCCGAGGGTCAACGCGTCACCGTAGTGACCGAAGATCAAGTCGAGCTCCACGGCTGGTATCTGCCGCCGCGGCCGAGCCCGCCGGCGGGCGAAAAGGCACCGGGGTTGCTGTGGTTCTACGGCAACATGGAAACGGTAGGCGCCCTGGCTCCGATCATTCGCGACTTACGGCCGGCCGGCATGGGGCTCCTGATTCTCGACTATCGTGGTTACGGCCAAAGTGGAGGAACTCCAACTGAAGCGGGCCTGTATCGTGACGCCGAGGCGGCCTGGGCCTATCTGGCGGGTAGGGAGGATATCGATAGTTCGAGCATCGCCGTGTACGGCCGCTCCTTGGGAAGCGCCGTCGCGCTGTATCTGGCGGTGAATCGCCCCGTGCGGGCCGTCGTGCTCGACTCACCGTTATCGAACGCCCGGGAAATGGCGGCCCACCATTACCGCTTCGTACCTCAGTTCGTGCTGCGACTGTCCCTGGACAACCTCGCTCATGCAGAACGGCTGGAGGCGCCGTTGCTCATCTTCCATGGATCGGCGGATCGCATCGTGCCGTTTTCCATGGGACAAGCTGTCGCCGCAGCAGGCCGGGCGAGGGAATTCATCATGCTCGAGGGGGCTGGCCACAACGATACGTACTACGTCGGTGGCTCGCCCTACCGCACGGCGATGCATAACTTCCTGGCAATGGCACTTCGGGGAGATAGCCGAGAATGAGATCGACGTTATTGATGGTGCTGGGCCTGGCAACACCTACGGCCGCGCTGGCGCAAGAGCCACCGTACCCTAGCAAGTTTTCTCCGCAACTCGCCGCCATGCCGGCGGTGCGGGACGCTCTTGAGTATATCGACGCGCATTTCACGCAGCAGGTGCAGGAATGGATCCGCATCACGGAGATTCCCGCCAAGTCGCAACACGAACAGCGCCGGGCCGAGTACGTCAGGACGCAACTGGAGGTGCTGGACCTCGACGTCACGATCGACTCCATTGGGAACGTCGTCGCCCGGCGGCCTGGCACGGGAAGCGGTCCCACGGTGGTGTTCGCCGCCCACATGGACACCGTGCACCCGCTGGACACCGACGTGAGTGTTACCCGGAGGGAGGGCCGGCTCCACGCTCCGGGGATCTTCGACAACTCCGCCTCCGTGACGAACATGCTTCAGGCCGCGCGAGCTCTCAGCACATCGGGATTGCAGACGAAGGGCGATGTCATCTTCGTCGGCACTGTTCAGGAGGAATTGGGTCTCTACGGGATGACCTATTGGCTCGACCAAAACCCCGGCGTGGCCGACATGCTCGTCGCCCTGGACGGCGGGTTGGGATCGGTCAACTACGGCGCATTGGGCATCTATTGGTCACGGATGCACTTCAGCGGTGAAGGTGCTCACACGCTGGCGTCACGGGGACGCCCGCACCCAGGCCGCGCCGCGGCCCGTTGCATCCTCGACATCTACACCATTCCCGTGCCCGATCCGCAGATCGACATCTCGGGCGTTTACAACGTGGGTATCATCAACGGCGGCAAGGTCGTCAACGCCATACCCCAGGAGGTCACCTTCACCGTAGATCTTCGTACCGTGGATCCCGCGTTGCTGGCGCACCTAGACTCGGCAATTACGAACAAGTGCGAGACCGCCGCCCAGGCCGAGGGTGTCGGTTTCCACCGTGAGTGGATCAACCGTGAAGAAGCGGGCGGCCGACCGGAACAGCTTGCCGACCGCCGCGCACATCCGTTGGTGCAGACTTCTATCGACGTCCTGGAACACCTCGGCTTCGACTTCGGGAACCGGCCGAAAGCCACCCCCACGGGCTCGACGGACGCAAACGCCGGGGTCGTCCGCGGCATCCCATCCGTGTCGGTGGGTCGTGCCAGGGGTGGCAAGCAACACACCTTGAGCGAGTGGGCCGATATCGAAACCGCTCGCATCGGCG
>JBDHFY010000310.1:0-9793 GCA_039590195.1 Gemmatimonadota bacterium
GGATCTTTGGACCGGGGCGCGTGCGGATCGGTGCTAATTGCTTCATCCTCGGACAGACACTTCGGCCGGTGAGCTTGATCACGTGGAGGCCGCAGGCGCAGATCGTACTCGGCAACAACGTCGGGCTCAACGGCACGGTCATCAACGCCTACGAATCAATCGAGATCGACGACCTCTGTAATCTTGCGGACGCGTACATCATCGACAGTTCTGCACACCACCTGTCCGCAGATCGACGGTTCTTGCCGGTCGAGACAGTCCCCAGAGCGCCAGTCCACCTCGAGCGCAACGTTTGGGTTTCCCTTGGGGTTGTGATTCTCAAGGGAGTGACCATCGGAGCGAATAGCGTGGTAGGGGCTTGTGCGTTGGTCAGGCGAGACGTGCCCCCAAACACGTTTGTCGCCGGAAACCCGGCGCGAGAGCTGGGATCGGTCCCCGAGCGGTTCGATGACGCACCGTCTCCCGCCGACGGTGAGGAGGTATGAATCTGAGATCAGCGGCATGGCTGGAGTCTCTCCACCGGATCCCACTGCTGAGGGTGTTCCAGTGGACTCTGTCCTTGTTACTGTTGTCAGCGCTCATTGTCTATGTCGGGCCCGCGGCGCTGGTCAGCGTACTCGGTCGCGTTCGCCCCGTGTGGATACTTGCTGTCGTCGTTGCATCTTTCGCCCTAGTGTTGTTGGGCGCTACGAATGTCTGGATCTTGCTGAGGGCGTTCTCTCATATCGAGTTCGGCGCCTTCTTCCATGCATACGTCTCAGGGTGGGCGGTCGGGTTGGTGGTGCCGGGCCAGGTGGGCGACGCTTCCCAAGTCATCGTGCTCAAGCGCTACGGAGTAGCCTACTCCGAGGGAGCAGCGGCCTACGTGCTGGACAAGGCCGTCAGCCTATTGCTTCTTCTGATGGTGGCCTTCGTCGGCAGTGCCAGGTATATACCCCAGTTCAACATTCTCACCGCCGCCATTGCGGTGGCCGTGCTGTTCGCGTTGAGCGTGAGCGCTCTTCTGACCGTTCGACGGCTTGGCGATCGATCGGGTATTGCCGGACGCGTGATTACGTTTGCCAAGAACTTTTCTTCACGCCTCCTTTTGTTTCGCCATAGACTGCCGCATGTTGCTTTGAACGTCCTGCTCACGGCGGTCAAATGGACGGTCCTCGCCGTGTGTTACGTGCTCGCGTTTCAAGCGCTGGCAACGTCGCTGCGGTTTGTTCCTGCCGCCACGATTCCAATCATGAGCACGCTCGTGGGCTATCTCCCCATCAGCGCCGGCGGAATCGGTGCTGTGGAGGTGAGCGCAGTGTATCTGTTTGGCCTCGAGGGCGTGCAAGAACAGGTCGTCGTCGGCGCATACCTGTCCTTACGCGCGGTTCAATATGCGCTTGCGTCGTTCCTGCTGTTCGTCGTAGCGCGCGGCGCGGATGCGAGCCGGGCTCACCGTCGTGTGGGAGAGTACCCGTGAGCCGAGATCGCGAAGGTCCCCGATCAAAGACGGCGGAAGGCGAAGTAGGTCGTCCCGGGGTTTCCCCTGCCCAGTACGATGAGGAATGGATCAGCAATACCTGGGGTTGGGACGACGAGGACGAATTTGTTCGGTCCCAGGGGCGCAATCTCCGTCCCCGCATTGTCCGCGCCATCGAGATTGCCGGCGTCCGTTCCTCCATGCGGATTCTCGACGTGGGTTGTGGCCGCGGCGAGGTGGTGCTGGAATGTGCCCGACGAGGTGCTTTTGCCGTGGGTGTGGACTACTCGGAGCCGGCCCTCTCGCTGGCGGAGCGTGCGCGGAGGAACTGCCCATCCGACGTCGAAGCGCAAACGAAGTTCATCCTCGGTGACGTGAAGGACATCGACCCCGGTCTCGGGCCCTTTGACCGTGTCTTTCTGCTCGACCTGGTGGAACACCTCTACGACTGGGAACTCCTGCTGCTTTTCCGCGCGATCGAGCCCATGCTCTCTCCAGATGGGCAGATCATCATTCACACCCTGCCGAATCGTTGGGTCTACGACGTGACCTACACTCGCGTTCTCCGACTGTTCATGCCGTGGCTCAAGCGCAATCCGCGAAGTGAGAAGGAGATGTCAATTCACGTCAACGAGATGTCTGTCACTCACCTCGATCAGTTGATGAGGGAGTGCGGCTTCCAGTGCCGGACATGGCTCGAGGAATGGCTCACGGCCCAGGCGAGATGGCACGCGAAGGCGCCGTTGGCGGACCGACGTGGACGGCTCTACGCTTGGATGGGGAAACCGTTAATCGGGGCGGGATACCATCTTGTCTCCAAGACACCGATAAGATTTCTTGTAACCAATGACATCTTCTGCGTTGCGTGGCGCGGTGATACGAAGCTGGCGATACCCAGGTGGGCCGGATGGATGGAGCGGATCGTCTGTGCCATTGGTCGTCGGTGGGCGCCATGGACGTTCTCGCAAGAAAGGCCACATCCGTAGATGGCCTCGCATTCGCACGCCACCCTCCGTGTATCGCTGCGGTGGGAGCCAAGCAGGCGAAGCCTCCTGCCGGGGTTGACAGGCTGTCGGGCGCTTTCCGTAATGGTCGGGTCATTGGAGCTCATATGTGCGGCATAGCCGGCACATTTGGATTCGGGAACGAGACCCTCCTCCGAACCATGACATCAACCATCGCCCACCGCGGTCCTGATGGGGAGTATTTTTACCATGACGGACCGGTTCACCTGGGCAGCCGCCGCCTGGCCATTCTGGATCCCGCAGCCGGCGTTCAGCCGATGTACAACGAAGACAAGTCTGTGGCCGTGGTCTACAACGGGGAGATCTATAATTATCCTGGTTTGCGGGAGCACGTTCGATCTCGCGGCCACGTTCTGAGGACTCGCTGTGACACCGAGTTGCTGCCCCACTTATACGAAGATGAGGGCATTGAGTTCGTCCAGCGACTCAACGGGATATTTGCGTTCGCGTTATGGGATCAAGACCGGCAGAAGCTCTTCCTCGCCCGCGACCCCGTCGGCGTCAAGCCTCTCGTCTACGCCTTCAATGGCGGGCGCTTGGCGTTCGGTTCAGAGTGCAAGGCGGTTCTGGCCAGCGGACTGATCGATCCGGAGCCCGACGACCACAGCCTCCACCTCACAATGAACGTCCGTTACGTGCCCGGCGAGCGGACATTTTTTGCCGGGATTCGCCGCCTTCCACCCGGACACATTTTGGAGGCCGATGCGAGGGACCGGAAGCTGCGGAGCTACTGGTCCTTCGACTGGAGCGCCGACGAGAGCGTTTCGGAAGAGGAGTGGCTGCTGGGTATACGCAGTGAGCTGGAACGGGCCGTGCACCGCCAGTTGATGGCGGATGTACCGCTGGGCGTGTCCCTGTCGGGGGGAATTGATTCGAGCGCCGTCGTGGCGATGATTCGCCAACGTTATGGCGGACCGCTCAAGACGTTCACGTTGGGATTCAACGAGCCGTGGGACGAAACTGAGGATGCCCGGCTCGTGGCGAAGCGTTTTGGCACAGAGCATCACGAGATCGTGCTCGATGAGCCGGCGATGCATTACCTGAAGGAGGCCATCTACTTTACCGAAGAGCCAAAGGTGAATTGCCTGCAACTCTATCTGCTGCATCGTTTCATCGGAAGTCATGTCAAGGTTGCACTGTCCGGACTTGGCGGGGATGAGCTCTTTGCCGGCTACGATTTCTATGCCTATCTGCGGCGCCTGCGCCGATTCCGATCGCTCATGCCCGTGTCGCTGATGAAGTATGGATTTGGTCCCGGCCTCGACCTGGCCGCCAATATTGGAGCCATGGCAGGACGCCCCTCATGGGATCTCTATGTTCGCGGCATGGAGTGGATCGCCTCGCTGAGAGACCCCACACGCCATTACCTGTTGCTGCGTAACGGTTGGGACTTCAATTCAGCTTTGCTCCGACGTGTTTACACGCGGGAATACCGGGATAGATTGGCCACGCGCTGTCGGCAGGAATTTGACGAATACTTCGCAGATGATCGGCCAGTAGAGAGTGAAGCAGTGCGGGCGGAATTTCGTACGAAGATGGTGAACGATCTTCTCCACAATGAGGACACGATGTCCATGGCTCACTCCGTTGAGTCCCGCGTCCCTTTCCTCGATCTGGAGGTGGTGCGTTTTGCCGCAACGATCCCGGACCGCCTGCGGTTCGGATACGGCTTGAAGGGCCTCCTGAAGAAATCTCTGCGGGGGATTCTGCCGTCACAGACGCTGAACAAAAAGAAGTGGGGGTTCACCGTCGATCCAGTAGAGCAGTACAAGAAGGACCTCCGCACGCTGGCGTTGGACGTGCTGACCCCAGACCGCCTCCGGCAAGGAGGGATCTTCAATCACAAGTTTGTCAAGGACGTGCTCGCGGCACCACCGCGTGATCGGCTTCGCTGGCATTACTTCATGCTGTGGCAGATGATCGGAATTGAGTATTGGAGGGAGCAGTTTTTGAAGTGAGAAGGGAGAAGTAAGAAGGGAGAAGGCCGCACTACTCCGCCCACCGGCCAGGTAACAGGGGGCAGGCCCTGCCGCCGTCAAGGCAGAAGGTTTGAGCTGGAGCGTCGGGTATGTTACCTTGGCAAGCCCTAAGCCCTAAGCCCTAAGCCCTAAGCCCTAAGCCCTAAGCGGCAGACGCAAGTTCCGTCCCGGCGCACACCAACCGTCTGGTTCACGAGACCAGTCCTTACCTCCTGCAGCATGCGCACAATCCGGTCGACTGGTATCCGTGGGGTGAAGAGGCCCTTCGTCTGGCCCGGGAGGAGAACCGCCTCATCTTCCTCTCGATCGGCTATTCGGCGTGTCATTGGTGCCATGTCATGGAGCGTGAATCCTTTGAGGATGAAGCGATTGCCACGCTCATGAACGAGCACTACGTCAACATCAAGGTGGATCGGGAGGAGCGTCCGGATATCGATGACATCTACATGGCTGCAACCGTGGCCATGAACAACGGACAGGGTGGCTGGCCGATGACGGTGTTCCTGACACCGAGTCTACAACCCGTTTTCGCAGGCACATACTTCCCGCCCAGGGATCAGTATGGACGACCCGGGTTTGCCACGCTGCTGCGGGAAGTTGCACGGGCGTGGCGGGAGGGACACGACCAGATGCGGGAGCGAGCTGCGCGGTTCGCCGAGCAGCTGCGCGAGCGACGGAGTTTGGGACCGGCTTTGGCAGTGGGCGAGGACGAGCTGGAGCTTGCGCTGCATCAATATGCTGAGGACTTCGACGCCACGCACGGCGGGTTCGGCGATGCGCCAAAGTTTCCGCCAGCGGAAAGCCTCTCGTTGCTGCTCAGGCTTCACCAGCGCCTGGACGACAAACACGCGCTTCTCATGGTGGAGACCACCCTGAACACGATGGCTCGTGGAGGGCTGTACGATCACGTCGGCGGCGGTTTCGCTCGCTACTCCACCGACCGCCAATGGCTCGTGCCCCATTTCGAGAAGATGCTGTACGACAACGCGCTGTTGGCTCGGGTGTATCTCGAAGGGTTCCAGGTGACGGGCCAGCAGTTCTATCGGCAAGTTGCGACGGAAACCTTGGACTACGTGCTGCGGGAGATGACTGCTGCAGAGGGCGGCTTCTACTCGTCCACGGATGCCGACTCGGAGGGTGAGGAGGGCAAGTTCTTTGTGTGGACGCCCGAGGAAATTGCGGACATTCTCGGGGAAAAGGACGCGCGGCTGTTCAACACGTACTATGACATTACCGCAGGGGGGAACTGGGAGGGGAAGAACATACCGAACACGCCACGCTCGCTGTATGATGTGGCGCGCGAGTTCGGGCTGGAGGCGGACGAGTTGCTCAACAGACTTGTAGGCTTACGCGATCGCGTGTACGAGGCGCGCTCGAGGCGCGTCAGGCCTGGTCTTGACGACAAGATCTTGACCGCGTGGAACGGTCTGATGATCGGCGCCATGGCGAACGGATCTCGGGTGCTGGGCGAGGCCCGGTACCTCGAGGGAGCGCGTGAGGCAGCCGACTTCGTCCTGGGAACGCTGCGGCGCGACGACGGCGCGCTGCTGCGGACCTACCGCGAGGGAAAGGCCCACCTCAATGCCTACCTGGAGGACTATGCGTTTCTGGCAGACGGGTTGATCGATCTGTATGAGGCCGGCGGCGACGCGCCCTACTTGCGCCATGCGGAACGGCTGGTCGAACGCATTCTGACGGACTTTGGTGAGAACGAGTCTTCCCGGTCCGGAAGTGCGTTCTACAATACCGCGGCGGATCATGAGCACCTCCTGATGCGCTACCGTGACGGAAGTGACGGCGCGACGCCTTCGGCCAACGCTGTGGCGGCGTCGGCCCTCGGCCGACTCTCGTATCATCTCGATCGAGCCGACTTTCGTGAAGCCTCCATTGGTGCCATCAAGGCGTACGGGCGAACGATCGCCCAATTTCCGCGAGCCTTCGCCAGGAGCCTGAGCGTTGTCGACTTGTTACTCGAGAGCCCGATCGAGCTCGCGTTTGTGGGAAGGCGAGGGACAGCGGACCTCGAGGCACTTCGCCGCGAGGTGGCGAGACATTACCTGCCCAACCGGATCGAGGCCGTCGGCTACGTTGGCGATGAGACCACGACGGCCTCATCTCCGTCTGCGACCGCCGACGCTTTGGAGATGCCGCTCCTTCGCGGGAAGATCATGGTAGATGACCGAGCGGCGCTCTATGTGTGTCGTGACTTCACGTGTAAGGCACCTGTTACCCGAGCCGCTGAAGTCGCGGACGCATTGGCCACCTATTCCAGGAGTGACGCCGTATCGACCATCGCTATACCGCTTGTGGGACGGGCGACGAAAGAGGGCACGGCACGGTACGGCGCACGCTTTGGCGGCGCAGGCTACCGAAACCTCGGGGCGGCAAAGCTCACGGTTAGCCTCCTCGGCTTTGGGGGATACCGCACCGACGACGAGACACCCGAACATCGTGAGGCTATGGCACAGGCGGTCCTTTCGGGTGTCAACCTGATCGACACGTCCTCGAACTACATGGACGGGGCCAGCGAACGCTTGGTCGGTGGCGTGTTGAGGGGGCTCGTTGACGATGGCAAGGTGCAGCGTGACGAAGTCATCGTCGTTTCCAAAATCGGCTACGTTCAAGGAGCGAACTACCGGCTCGCTCGCGAGCGAGAGGCGAGGGGTGCCCCCTTTCCGGAAGTGGTGAAGATGCACGAGGGGCTCTGGCATTCGATTCATCCCGTGTTCCTCGACGATCAGCTTCGGCGCAGCCTCGACCGGCTCGAGCTGGACGTGCTGGACGTATGCCTGTTGCACAACCCCGAGTATTTCCTGATCGATGCTGCCAAGCAGGGCATGGCGCTGCAGGAGGCTCGGGCAGAGTTCTACGGACGCCTGGAGAGGGCCTTCCGGTACCTGGAGGGACAGGTTGAGAACGGACGAGTGGGATGCTACGGCGTTTCGTCGAACACCGTTGTCACGCCGGCGTCGGATGCCGACGCGACTTCACTTACCCAGATGCTAGAGGCGGCCCAGCGAGCCGTGGGGGACGGTGAGGAGCACCACTTCCGTATCCTGCAACTTCCCCTGAACCTCTTTGAAGTAGGGGCCGCTTTGGAGCGCAACGACGGAGCCGACGGCCTCGCAACAGTGCTCGCAGTGGCTGAGAGTCAGGATATCGCGGTGCTCGCCAACCGGCCGCTCAATGCGTCCGTCGGTGGAAGGGTGGTCCGCCTGGTGGTGGCTCCGGTGGAGGGTGAGGTGATGGACGTGGATTCGCAACTGGCTCGCGTCGCGGAACTGGAAGAGACGTATCGCAGCCGGATTGCACCTGACGTCCCAATGGCGCCCGACGCCATTGAACCGGACAAGTTGTTTCGTTGGGCCGAGCAACTGCGAGAGATCAACGCCAAGGCGCTGAATTTGGAACAATGGAGTGGCATTCAGGGGCAAGTGTTGTCTCAGGCCGGCCAGGTGGCCCTGTTTCTCCATCGTCAGCTGACTGGTCCCGTTCATGATCGGTGGGACTCATGGCGCGAACAATACCTTCCCGAGCTCGAGAGACTTCTGGCCGTGATGGGGCGAGAGGTGGCGGAAACCGCGTTGGCGCAGAGCACCGTCGTGAACAGCGTCATCAGCCCTCTTCTACCTGTTGGCAGGATGCGTGCTGCTCTTTCTCAAAAGGCCCTCTGGGCCGTCGCGAGCACGCCTGGCGTCACGACCGTGCTCAACGGCATGCGCACGCCAGCATACGTGGAGGAGGCTCTCGAGGTCATGGAGTGGCCAGCGCTCGCGAACGTGGAAGAGGTGTACCAGGCGGTTCGTGACATCAAGGTGTCGTAGCCGACAGGCGTCAGGGCATCGACGAGCACCAATGCTCCACACGACACCCCTCCTTCAACGCAGGATCTCAAGAGGCTATCTTCCGCTAATCATAATGGTAGTGCAGTCCCGTCATGTCGCCGGTAGGGCCGGCCGCTCGGTGAAGGATGGCCGGTGGCATGTTATCTAAAAAGGCAACAGCGTGACAGAAACCGGCTCAACCGCAAAGAGCTACGTCCACGGCTATTCCGACCGGGAAACCCAACGCCTGCACGACCAGGCGGGCTCGGTGCGTGAGCTGTTCCATCACGATACGACCTATGCAGGCGGGGACCGAGTTCTGGAGGTCGGATGTGGCGTCGGGGCGCAGACGGTCACGCTGGCGCGCCACAGCCCCACCGCCACGTTCATATCGTTCGATATCTCACGTGAGTCGCTGAGGAAAGCCCAGGCGCTGGTCCGACAGTCGAACGTGCGGAACGTCCGCTTCCATCGTGCAAACCTCTTTGTGCCTCCCTTTCATCCAGAGACGTTCGACCATTTGTTCGTCTGCCATGTTGTGGAGCATCTGGCGGAGCCGGTTGCCGCGTTGGTGTGCCTGCGTGACATGCTCAGGAGCGACGGCTCGATCACCTTGATCGAAGGCGATCACGGCTCGTGTTACTTCCATCCCGAGAGCGAAGAGTCACTGCGAGCGTGGAACTGCCTGATAGAGGTCCAGGCTCGTTTGGGGGGCAACTCGCTCGTCGGGCGAGAGCTGTATCCGCTTCTGACAAAGGCGGGATTCGGGGAGGTTCAGGTATCTCCCAGGATGGTCTACGCCGATGAGAGTCGTCCAGTGCAAATGGACGCTTTCGTGAACAACACGATCATCCCCATGGTGCAAGGGATCAGGTCACAGGCGCTGGAGATGGGTTTAATAGACGAAGCCGCGTTCGATAAGGGGATCCAGGATCTCTACGAACTGGCGGCGAGCAAAGAGGGGGCGTTCTGCTATACCTTTTTTAAGGGGACGGGGGTGAAGTAGCTGTTTGCTCCCCTTCTCCACCCCGCCCCGGCTGCCGGCTGCCACACCCCACACCCCACACCCTACATCCTACACCCCAAGCCCTACTGTTCGTTCTCCGCCTGCCTTCGCAATCCCTCCCACCGATCATCCACCTCTTCCTCCACCTCTTCCTGGATCTTCGCCACGTCGTCGTCGGTGAGATGGCGAAACCGCCCCTGCTTGCGGATGTACGGCTCGACCGATTCTCCGGGGTGGTCGACGGTGAAACGCCAACGCTCTCCGTTCTCCACCTCGAGGAGCGGAAAGATAAGGTTGCGCACGGCCATCCGAGCCATCTCGATGGTAGACTCGTCGGGATACCTCCACCCGGGCGGGCAAGGTGAGAGGATGTGCAGAAAACGCGTCCCCCTGATCCGCTTGGCCTTCTCGACCTTCTCCACGAGGTCCACAGGGTACGCCACGGAAGCGGTCGCGGCGTAGGGTATCCGGTGCGCCGCGAGGATTCCCATGATGTCCTT
>JBDHFY010000311.1:0-4940 GCA_039590195.1 Gemmatimonadota bacterium
GCGCTGAGAGATCGTCGAGGTCGTCGAGGGCGAAGGTCGAGGGCGTGGTGATCTAGTCGTCGGCGTCAACCGCTGATCGAACGCGAGCGTTTCTGCGGGTTGTGGCGTGCTCAAAGTGTGGTGAGACAAACTTCAGTTGACATCACCACGATGGCGGCGCACCGTTAGACCACTCAAGACGGAGGCCGCAAGCGTTGGGGCGCAAGCGACCTCCTGACCACCAACCCGCTTTCCAGGAGCGAACGAATGGCTACCCGCAAGACTAACATCGGCACCAAGAAGGCCAAGCGCGTCGCGCTCTACATGCGCGTCAGCACCACCAACGGCCAGACCGTCGAGAACCAACGACTTAAGCTGAACGAGATCGCCAAGCGCGCCGGGTGGGATGTGGTCGGGGTCTACGCCGACGAGGGCATCTCGGGCGTAAGAGGTCGCGACATGCGCCCGGCGTTCGACCACATGCTGAAGGACGCCACGCACCGGAAGTTCGACATGATCGCCACGACCGCGCTGGACAGGATCGGTCGGAGCATGAAGCACCTCGTCGAGTTCATCGAGACGATCAAGAGCCTTGAAGTCGGGCTGTACATCCACGACCAAGCCATAGACACCACGACCCCGGCGGGCGAACTGTTCTTCAACGTCGCCTCGGCGTTCGCGACCTTTGAGCGGGCCTTGATCCAAGAGCGCGTCAAAGCGGGTCTCCAACGAGCCAAGGCCAACGGCAAGAAGCTCGGTCGCCCGTACGGCTGGACCGTGGATAAGCGCAAGAACCAAGACGAAGTCCTGAAGCTGCGCGCAGCGGGCATCTCGGTCCGCAACATCGCGAAGGCTCTCAGCATGTCGACGCACACTGTCCAGCGGATCATGCGCGAAGCTCGCGAGGCCAGCGAGTAGCCACGGCCAGCACCGCGAGCCGAGGCAGGTCGTCCACCGGCCGACCACCACCGGCAGCACATCGAGCCGTCGCCTCAAGATCGAGGCGGCGGCTTTCTGCTGTCCGGCCCGAGGGCGCGGGCTGCATCTCCTGTTCGTACCGTCTGATCGTATTCCAGCACCGGGACCGGCGGGTGGGAGGTCTCCCAACGTGTGACATTTCGGTCACATCTGAGCCCGCTCACCAGATCGCCCATTTGGTCAGGGTTCCTGCGGGATGCGGAATTACGATCCTC
Organism: Gemmatimonadota bacterium; assembly: GCA_039590195.1. Classification (GTDB taxonomy): domain Bacteria; phylum Gemmatimonadota; class Gemmatimonadetes; order Gemmatimonadales; family GWC2-71-9; genus JBDHDY01. Next base: position 1,173 of record JBDHFY010000311.1, read on the forward strand.
TAGTGCCGGAGGAGAACCCGATCTGGGACACCGCCGGTCATCGGTCGATGCGTCATGACGGTACACTATTACCAGAACAGAACCGCCGTCATCGCAGGACCGATGCGTCATCGCTCTACGGTTCTACGGGAACCAGTCGAATTTCCTGACCGCGTTCGGCATCGAGCCGGTCACCCCCTGAGAACCTAACGAAACACCCGTTCGGATTGATCCTCCGAGCACGACCCGTGCGCGTCCGTCCCTGTGTGGCGGGGCGGTCAGCGCGCGGGTCACCTTCTGTCACACCCTGAACTAGGAGAAGTGATCATGCCGTTCGACACCATCGCCCCCGACCACGTCGGTGGGGTACTCACCGATCACACGATCTACAGCCTTCAAGAGTTCTTCAGCGAGCACGACCATCGCCCGTCACGCGCCATGTGGGACGCCATGACCGATCTGGCCGTCCATCTGGAGAAGATGGCGACCGGCGAGGCCGAGCCGAAGTTCTTCTTGTCGAGCCTCGATCCGGGCGTCGGCAAGACGCAGACGATCATCCATTTCGTCGATGGGCTCTTGAGCATCCCCGAGCGGTACGGCGATGTCGGCGTGATGATCTGCGTCGCGAGCTTGGACGAGGTCAAGAAGCTGATCCCGGCGATCCACGTCTCCAGCGACAACGTGTGCATCATGACCAGCGACGAGATGTTGAACGCCAAGGGTGTCGGGCGCGACAACGCCAATAAGGCGCAGGTCTTGGTGACCACGCAGCAGATGGTCGAGTACTGGCTCGATCTCGAAGGCGGCAGCTTCAGCGAGGCCCGGCGCTTCTGGTTCAACGGCAAGCCCCGTCAAGTCCGCGTATGGGACGAGAGCTTCCTGCCCGGTCAGACCATCACGCTGACCCGCGACGATCTCGCCTTCCTGTTCAAGCCGTTGAGGGTGTCCGGCTACGTCACGCTGTGTCGAACGTCATCCTCGCGGGTACGCTCTACTACAGGACGTCCTACTACGAGGCGCTCACCCGTCTGGCCAAGGGTCGCCCGGCATCTGAGGGCGCCATCACCAAGGCCGAGCGGGAGCGGACCCAACAGGGCGAGCACCGGCACCTCGTGCTACAGGCGCTCTGCCGTGGTGCTGTCCGGCGCTGCGATGGCGACAAGTGCCATCCAATGTCCGCGTACATCATCGCGAGCGTTCGCTCAGGCATCCGCGACGCGCTGCCCGACATCTTCCCCGGCTGTCAGGTCGAGGACTGGAAGCCTGTGCCCAACGAGTTACGCGGCGAAGCCAAGAAGGCGTTCGACTACGTCAAGGGCTGGTTCGGCTTCGAGGAGGCGGGCGAGCGGCTCACGTTCAAGAAGATCGTCAAGGCGACCGGCATCAAGCCCGACACCTTCAAGAAGCGCGTGCGTGGCGATGACGATTTCGTTGAGGCGCTCGCCACCGAGGGCATCGTAGAGCACGGCGACGGGAAGTACCTGACGGGCTACCGGCGCGTAGGCTGCTGACGGCTCTACTCAGCGTGCGCCCTTCAAGGGGGTTCGACAGCAATTGGGGACAAACATGTAGAAGCTCTCTCTTATACGTCTTTGTCCCCAATTGCGCTGGGCGTCTCGTTCGACCTTCGAGGTTCCATCTTCATCACCGTTACCGCTTCACGCGGGGTCTCGCTTCGCCACCCAAATCTACCGTCAACGAAGCGTGTCTCTGCGTTCATCCCGCCGTGGAACTCTCAGCTTTGAGCGACGGCGGGTGTGGCAGTAACCCGAGATCAAGTAGCTGAACCCTACTTACCCGTGCACTGGTAGTTTCTCGACACGAACCACTGGATGCAACCATATTGGTTGAACGCTTGGCACTGCTTGATCACTCCACCGAAGGGCGAGGCATCCTTGTAGCCCCACGCCGCACAACGTCTGGCGGCCGTTGCACTTGCCGCCGCCCAATTCACCACCGGCCGCTCGAACCCTCCGTATTGGAACGACATCTTGACGGTGCCGTCCGCCCGGCTCCCTCCGGTATCGACGGGCGTCTTGTTCACAGCGCACCCAGCGAGTACTACGCTCAGCAGGGCGAAGCACGCGACCTTCTTCATTTGGGCCTCCCTATGGTTGAGCTTTTTTGATTGAGTTTCCTGCATATCATATCAATCGTAAGTTCTCAAAGCATATGCACTTTAATGGTTAACTCATCGCCAACCCTTCTACCGGCAGACGATTTGGTCGATAGCCTTGGATCGGTGAGGTCGCTCTCCACGGGCACCATTCGGTAGAGCCGCCAGTTGATCCCCTCGTTGCCGCCGCTGGTTGCCGCCGACTGCGAACGCGCGGGCTGGCCGGGGACGAGTGGGTGTCGGTGGACCAGAACCATAGGTCGCTACGATGTTCGTTATTCCTGGCTCACTGAAAGATTGAGGAACCGGACGCCGATATGGGCTTCCCGCCGCCAAACCACCAGACACTCGGTGATCCTACCGTCCTTGGTAAACAGGGTGAACTTGTCGGGACACTTGTCGGGCTCAACAAGTCGGATTTGCGCGCCGCCGTGCGACCAATCGAGCACGATGCAGTCCATCGAGGGTTCCTGCTCGGAAACGCTGATCTTTCCAACGCCCATAACCCTGAGACGAGGGAATTGCCGCCGTTCGTTAACCCCTAGTTCAAGATCGTCCATCGCCGTAGCCTGATCATGCTGATAGTCCGATACGCGACATACGGCGCCGAGAGACCCTCCGTCTCCAGACTTTGAGGCCAAATCGTAAACAACTGGTTGTTTGCGAGAGTTGGCCGGGGTCGAGTGGGGGCGGACGACTACTCAGCCTCGTTCTCGAGCCGAAACCCTCCACCAAGCAGCATGTTGACCGTCTCGCCATCATCCGACAGCGGGAACAGGATGCGTTCGTAAGGTAGACGACGCATTGTGTCTTCGATCTCGATCATGTGGCTTCTGTAGGTCGGCTGCTTCGACCTCACAGTTTCCTCGTAGTCACGCAATATCGTGTCACGGTGACCGCCGAAGTCCAACTCGTCCAGGCGTTTGCCTGTGAAGTCCATTCCGTACTGCACGACCACTTCGGTCCCTATCAGCCGAAAGCGGAACCCCAGCGGGTCGTGTTCCACATCCACGAGCCAGATGTTCTTAGTCAGCTCAGGAATGTCGATCACCGGGTCGAGGTCGCTGCGTGAGGGCATTGGCCTGTCACCGGCTTTCTCGGTCCAGTAGCTGTAGAGCTTCTTCAACTCGGCGGTCTTGAAGTCGAAAGCCACGATCCCGGTCCCGTATTCCGCCCGTGTTGCACGCGTGCTCCGCCGCTCCCTCCCCAGAGCACGGCGGAACACTGGTGCCTCGGCGGCGACCTGCCGACCCCCCACGGGGACGATTTGTAGTTGGGGGCATGTGTCAGGGCAAGTGGCTCACTGCAGTTCGACGTGGTCGTTCAAATCGAGCGGCAGGTCTTGCAACGATGTCCGCCGATGGCATTTCAAAGTGTGCCACCGATCTGCGAGCAGCCACCCAAGCCGCCAGCACACTGCATTCCCCCCCCCCCGCACCCCTTCGCCCCCGCGAATGGAGGCGCTTTGGAGTGCGCAGAGAGGGTCGGCTGGTGGGCTTCGCGTTCAAGCTTCAGGCTTGTGCGCGAACCCCTGTCGCACTGTTTTTTCGTTTTGGTGAGGACGGGCAGTGGAGCGGATCGATCGGATGGCGACCGTTGATCGGGGTCGAGGGGGAGGTCCGCTTTGTGCCCAAAGGCGGACATCGAGCGGGAAGGTCGTTACGTCGCCTTGT
>JBDHFY010000312.1:0-4927 GCA_039590195.1 Gemmatimonadota bacterium
GGGTCACCACTTTCCACGGCTGCAGTAGGTCCGAGGGTGCCGTTGTTGTTACTGGCCGAGGCGTCGGCTGCCGTCTGGCCGCTGCCCTCGTTAAAATTCCAGTGCCCGATTAAGCCCGCCGCCTCTTCCCCACCGAACGCGCTAATGAGCGTGCCGCTCATGGACTTGAACTGTGCGAAGATCCAGTCGTCCGAACGGTCTGTGGTGGCGACGCGGGCCTCATCCATCAAGCCGTGCAACTGTTGGCCGTTGCCCCGCGCACCCAGTTGAAAGTCAATCGGGCTGTCGCCGATCCCACTCGAGTAGCCGTAGTTGAGTTCGTTGTTGCCGTCGAAGTACGTCTTGACCTGTGTGCCGTTATACACGCAGGCCAGATACGTCCACGCCCCTTGAACCAGCTGTGAATTGGTTCTTCCGCCCCCGTTAACACCCACGCCGTTCCATACGTTGCAGTCCGCGTACCCACCACCCCCGCCGTTCAGTCGCAGGCGATAGCCCAGCTCTGAACCGTTTGCTTTGTCGATGGCGCTTTGAGTAACACCGGTGGTGTCGGCCCTTACCCACGCCGACCAGGTCAGGTTGCCGGCTGGATCCAGACCGGTTTGCGCTGCATCGGTGATCTCCAGATTCTGGGCGCTCGGGTTGTCGAACTGCCCACCGATATGGAACTGCGCGGGCGCTGAGCCAACCGCGTTGATGTCCGTGAGGCTGTTGCCATTGCTTGTGGCGTCAAAGCGCGTGCCCCCTGCTTCATCCAGATGCCAGACGCCCTCGTACGCATTACTCCACACCCCGGCGACGTTCTGACTGTCGGCAGCGGCTGGATTGTTGTAGTACATCCAGATCGAGTCGGTGGTTGAGCCCGCATCGATCTGGTCTACCCTCACCCAGATGATCGACGTGTCGCTGACATTCCACCGCTCGATTTCCCAATCCAGCACGGTGCTGTTGTCCGCGTCGATGAAGCGAATGTCCGCACCGCCGGCTTGCGTCTTGGCGTAATCGATCTCGGCAGAGGTAAGCCGAACCAGGATCGGGAAGTTGAGGAGGTTCTCGCCGCTTGCTGAGTTGTCGAACGTGATCGACCGGCGGTTTTGGAATGTCGCGTCCCACCACTGCCCCTCGGCGTCGCCGGCCGAAACAGCCAGCAACAGCACGGCAGGCAACAGCCGGAGCGCCCCTCGCCTGAGGAGCCCTCTTCCGAGGTTGCAGCGGATGCTTCCGGGGTCGGCCAATCCCGTTCTGGGCATCATCTATGCGATCAACGGCCTCCACGCCGTTTTGTGGGATGTTGCTGGCCCGAGCGCCTCGCCTCGCCGAGAGGCGCGCTCGGCATTGCCGTCTCCCCTGAGTCCCGCACCTCTCGCCACTCGAAAGGCTTTTGACATGTGGGACAGACCACCCAGTGACCGAGGACATCGGCTCGCTTCTGTTCGCTGATTCGCTCGCAATGAGGACAGCGCAAAACCATGCTGATTCTCCAGGTAGTCAGCTCAAGGGCGCCCTTCCTTTTAGCAGGGGTTGTGCCCCGAGAACCGGCGGGACCTCCGATGCTGTAAGTTGTTGTTATGTTGTGATTTGCGGTGATTCGATGAGCTGGCAGGAGGGGCCATGCGGGGTAACGAGGTTACCGGACGGTAACCAAGATGGTAACCTGGGTTGGGTGTCGAGCGGTTGGTGGGAGACCCAAAGATCCCGGGTGATTAGCCCTTCCGGGGGATTGCGAGCCGAGCGCGCCGTTCGTTTTTAGCGGGCTGCAGAAGAAGGGTTGCGCGTCGGCCCCGAGTGCCGGACCCGTCCTGATCGGCTCTGGGGAGTCCCCGTTGGGGTCAGTCGCCGTCCTTTAGGAGTCCAGACTTCTTCCGCTTCTCCCAGAGATTCTTCCGGGATATTCCCAGGATTTCCGCTGTGCGCTGGATGTTGCCGTCGCACTCGGCGAGGGTGCGTCGGATGTGCTCCTTCTCCGCGTCGGCCAACGAGAGGCCTGTTGGGACCTGAGACCCTCCACCGGCTTCGGCTGAGAACGGAGAAGATGCGGGACCGCCGAGTGTAGGGAGATCGCTCGCCGCGAGGACGGTGCCGTCGGCGAAGATCATGGCCCGTTCAATGACGTTTCTCAGCTCTCTCACATTTCCCAGCCAATTCCATCGCTTGAGGATCTCGAGCGCCTCAGAGCTGAGGGACCCGACCTCCTTGCGAAACTCGGTATTGAAGACCTCCCGGAAATGGTTCGCCAGGATGGGGATGTCAGCCCTGATCTTCCGCAGGGGAGGCAGTGTGTGCGAGGCAACGCTGATCCGGTAATAGAGATCGGGGCGGAACGCTCCGTCCTGCACCCTCTGCTCCAGATTCTGGTTCGTGGCGGTGATGAGTCGAAGGCTTACCTCTATCTCTTCCGTGCTCCCCAACCGCCGGAACCGACGGGATTCCAGGAAGTTCAGCAGCTTGGCTTGAAGCTCGAGAGGCAGATCAGCGATCTCGTCGAGAAAGAGGGTCCCTCCGTCCGCAATCTCCACGAGCCCGCGTTTTGCCTCTTTGGCGTCCGTGAAAGCTCCCTTGCGGTATCCAAACAGCTCGGCTTCCAGGAGGTGTGGCGGGAGAGCCGAACAGTTGATTTCGACGAATCGGCCCTCAGAGTGCGGGCTAGAGTAATGAATGGCCCTGGCCACCAGGTTCTTCCCTGTCCCGCTCTCTCCGAAGAGCAACACAGTAGGTCGTGGAGTTTCGGCCACGCGACGTATGAACTGGCGCACCTCCTCGATCTTGGGGTGGTTGCCAAGAATCGCCCCCACCGAGAACTCCTCACGGCGCCCCTCTTGAAGTGAGACCGCTTCCTCCCTGAGGGGCCGCTCCTCGAGTGCCCGCGTGAGCAGGGTGATGAGCTCGTCCTGGTTAGCGGGCTTGGTGAGGTATTCCGTGGCGCCGGCCTTCAAGGCTTCCACGGCCGATTGGATGGCTCCGTGCGCGGTGAGAACGAAGATTGGGACGAACGGGTCGGCCTGGCGGAGGCGGCGTGTCACCTCAATGCCGCTGGTGTCAGGCATCACCAGGTCGGTGATGACCGCGTCGGCCGGATCCTCACTGTAGCGCTCGAAGAGCTGAGGAGCCTCCAGGAACACCTCACTTCGGAAATGGCCCGATGCCTCGAGGACGGCGGACAGCAGTTCCGCGGTGGTGGGATCGTCGTCCAGGATATAAACTTTCGGAAGCATGGGTATAATATTGGCTCGTTGCGGCCAGTTAAAAAGCCGCTTTGGTCGGGATATCTGAGGGGAGCGCCGTAGATGGGCTCTCCTTTTCGAGTGGTCTTGATCGATGACGATCCCGATCTTCGCACGCTGATCGAACTGACCCTTCGTTTCACTGCCGGGTGGGAGGTCATCACGGCGGGCAATGGCGTGGATGGCATCGAGGCTGTCGGGAGGGTTGCTCCCGATGTCGTCGTGGTGGACCTCATGATGCCGGGGCTCGACGGCTTCGAAGTGTGTAGACGTCTGAAGGGTGATCCCAAGACGGCTCCGGTACCGGTGGTGTTTCTAACGGCTCGGAAACACTTGGACGACGCCAAGGTCCAATCGGTGGGTGCCGCCGGCGTCATCGTCAAGCCGTTTGAGACCGAGACACTGAGCGACCGCATCCGTGAGCTGTGTGAGGGTAACTCCGAGTTTCCCGATGCGCGAGCCGGCGCCGAATAGCTGCTACCGTCGGTACTGCTATGAGCGAGCATGATGCAATAGCCAGGGTGCGCAGCAAGTTTGTTGAGGGCCTCCCGGCCCGTGTCCAGGCCATCAGAGCTGCCCTGGACGACTTCCTCTCCCGTCGTGACAGAGAATCGGCGCGAACCTTTTATCTCAATGCCCACAAGCTCAAGGGGGCTGCGGCGTCGTTCGGTGCCGCCGACGTGGCCGATTGTGCTACTCACCTGGATGAGCTCGGCCGTGTGTGGTCGCAGGCGGAGGTTGAATCAGTGAGACAAGAGCAGCTCTCTGCGGCGCGAGAGTCACTTGATAAGTTGGAATCGGCGGTTGAGCAGTACAGGGCTCGGCAAATCGACGGCGGAGAAAATTGAGACCGGACTCCGATCCCAGTGCCTCTTCCGCATCGGCCCGCCTCGAGGTCGTTGGTGAACTCGCCACTCTGATCAATTCGACCTTCGATCTCACGGAAATCTTCCAACAGGCGATCCTGAAATTGCGGCGGGTGATGACCTTTCGCCGAGCTAGTGTAGTGCTTCTGTCCGAGGATCCGAGGTACTATCACCTGCACACCCTCTACGATGCCACCCAAGGCGGGTTTATCAAGAAGGAGGAAAGGTTCGTATTGGATTATGGCTTGCCCGGGCGCGTCATTCAAACGGGCCAGGCCATGCGTGTGGACGAGTTTCGCGGCACCGAGGGTATCCGCACGGAAGGCGAGGAGAAGGTGTCAGCTCTCATTATTCCCATTCGCGTCGATGAGGAGGTCATCGGCACGCTCAATCTCGGGGTGAAAGATGCGGGCAGCTACGATGATGAGGACCTCGAACTCGCGACGCTCCTGGGCCGACAAATCGCAACATCGCTTCACTACTCGAAGCTCCTTGCCACGATCCGGCAGCAGCAGGACGCCTTGGCTCGAGAAACGGCCACCATCCGGGCGGAACGGGCCCGCCTCGAGGCGCTGATCGAAGCAAGTGATTCGGCGATCTTCATGGTCAGCAGAGGGACGATCGCGCACACCAACCAAACCATGGCACGACTCGTAGGCCTTCCCAGGGAAGTCATTGTCGGAGCACCGCTGGAGCACTTGAACAGGGCACTCGCCCGTTGTCTCGCCGAGCCGGATGCCCTTACAGTGCAGACAGCCGCGCTGCAAGGCAGTGGCGAGCCACTTCGCGACCGAGTGGAGTTCGTCTTTCCCCGTCGGCTCGTTTGCCAGCGAACGGTGG
>JBDHFY010000313.1:0-5454 GCA_039590195.1 Gemmatimonadota bacterium
GTCTTCGGCGTGTTCGGTGATGGCCGCTACAGGTTACAACCGATCTACGTTGACGACCTGGCCAGCCTCGCCGTGCAACATGGCAGGCCAGCCGAGGACGTCACGATCGACGCCATTGGACCCGAGACGTTCACCTACCGCGAGCTTGTGACGGCGATTGGTCGGACCATCGGGCGGACACGCCCGATAGTATCCGTGCCGCCATCATTGGCGTACTACGTCGGGTCTGCACTCGGCAAGGTGCTCGGCGATGTCGTCATCACGCGCGACGAGATCCGAGGTCTGATGGATGGCTTGCTTTATGTGAACGCACCTCCAACCGGAACAACGCACCTCACGGCGTGGGCTGCCGAACATCGGTCAACTCTGGGCATCCGCTATGCCAGTGAACTGGCGCGGCGGCGGCGGCCAACGCGAGCAATCTAACGAACATCCCCAGGCCAAGAGACGCAAAATGATCACCCGGATTTGGCACGGCTGGACGGCGCCGGACAACGCCGATACCTACGAGACCCTGTTACGCACCGACATCCTCCCTGGTATTGCCGGCAAACAGATACCGGGTTACCGTGGAGCCCACCTCTTGCGCCGAGAGCTGGCGGACGAAGTCGAGTTCATCACGATGCTCTGGTTCGAATCGAAGCGGGCGTCGTGCATGAAGAAGTCGCGGCGCCCGGCGCGGCGTAACGGAGTGACCCATGTGCAGAAACATCAAGACGTTGTTCAACTTCGATCCGCCGGCCACCGATGAGGAGATTCAGGCGGCCTCACTCCAATTCGTCCGGAAGTTGAGCGGGTTCACCAAGCCATCTAAGGTCAACGAAGCAACGTTCGACCGAGCTGTCGAGGATGTGTCGGCAATTGCCCGGGTCTTGCTCCATTCCCTCGCCACCAAGGCTCCCCCTCGCGACCGCGAAGTCGAAGCCGCCAAGGCGCGTGCCCGCGCCGCACGACGATTCGGCTAGGGTACCGGCTTGGGCACGTTCTGATGCGCAAAGAGTACGCCAAGGCGCTGCGAGATGCGTTCGCAAAGCGGATGCGCGAGGATGTGCCGGAGTTCGAGCTCCAACGTGTGGCATCGGACTACGTTATCCCGGGAGAGAGACTCTTCCGCTGGATCCCCGTCGAGCCAATCCACTGTTGGGTCATCTTGAAGCCGGACGCAAAGGGGCGAGAGGCATTCACCGTGGAGGTGGGCTGGTCCACGCGCGGGCGATTTCCGGAACTCAGCATGCGGCCGACTCCGCTGGCTTCGCCGGCGCAACCCGAGGCGCTCGAGCGGGACGAGTGTGTGGCCCGGCTGCCCGAACTCCGAGTTGGCGAGGATCGTTGGTGGACGCTGCCGGACCCAGCGGTCGAACGACCCGGGGATTTAGCTGCGTTGGTAGCGTCGTTGGAGCCGATTTCGGCTAGCGCCGCACGGCAGGCCGTGGCTCCGTTGGTGGACGACGCCGTGGCGGCCGTGCGCGAATACGGCGTGCCGTATCTGCGCAAGTTCGTCGATGCGTATCAGGCACGTCATGGCAAGTCCTCGTCACCGGAGTAACCGTTGCCGAGGGGAGTTGGAGGCCGACGGCCCCGAAGGCAACATGTTGGAGATCCAGGTGTGGTCCTGACGCTACTGGCAAGCTGACTTCCCGGAGAAGCCATGGTGAGTGAACGCAACAGTTCTCGGCGCAGAGGTATTCCTGCCTCTCTCGCGGCGATGGCGGGTGCTGCAGTGCTGGGGTTCGGCATCTGGGCGGTTTCACCGATCTTGACGGGACAACGCGAGCCATGGGACTCGGAGTATCCGTTCTATCTGCTTGCATCCCTCATCGGCGGTGGCGTTCTTGGCGCCCTCACCCCCAAGCATCTGTTGCATTGCTACGCCGGAGCGTGGTTTGGCCAGGTAGTCGCCTTGGCGGTCCTACCCGGTTTGGACCGAGGTTGGTTGCTGCTCGGCGTTATGACGACCGCGGTGGGAAGTCTGCTGATTCTGCTGGGGGCCGTGCTCGGGCGGGTGGTCCGACACTTGGTCGGCCATCTGACAGGCGGATGAAATTACCGTGAAAGATACCCGGAAAGCTCGAGAACCGACGAGCGGAACTGGCGTGGAAAACCAAGGCATCAGCGATTGGGATTCCCTATGGCCGTTTTCTATAACCCTCGCTCTGTGGCGGACGATCAGCTACCGGGAAATACACCGTGGCCGGCGGCGATCTCGCTACCGTCTCGGGATTCCCGGCATTGCCTGTGGCGTCTCGGTGATGGATGACGTCGCATCAGCTCCTCGCTCGAGGAGGAGCATCTCAAAGCCCTTCGCGCCCTGAACCTTGATGAGACCGAATGGGATCTCCGGCGATACCCAGACCTCGGTCGTCTCGTTGTTACTGGATGATTTGATGTGGAGCGCGTCGAAGGTCCCGGCGGGCACCGCTACCGCCTCTCGTCCAAGCAACTCTGCATTCAGGCATTCTTCGGCAAAGTTCTTGCCGGGGTCGAAGCCGGACTGATTTTGCATCATCGACAGCATCTGGGCCGGGACCTTCATTGCTGGTTGGCTACCTGCCTTCATGACGACGCCCTGAATGTCCTCCATGGCGTACGGGTAGGAGGGAACGAGGAATTGCATGATCATAGGTCCCTGCTCGCTGGTCATGCTCACCTCGTACCAATAATGAACTGTCCCCTCGACGTCCTCCTGGCCTACGATGGCAAAGCGCGCATCGGAGGATCGCATGCCGGCCTCTGGCGCGGTCATCTGGTACTGGGACCACTGACCCACCGACAGATCCCCCAAGGAGTTACACGCATCGAGGAGATCTTGGGCGGTGAGCAGGGAAACACTGCCGCACAACATGAACGCGGTCGCGACGAGGGTGCGCATCAACGGCTCCTTGAAAGTTGTCCGCGGAATGGTGTGTCTACTAAAGTGACACCTGAACGTCCGAAACGGAACCGTCGAACTCGCGGTGGCAGCCTGGCGGACCCGGACCAGGCATGCCAAGTTGCCCGTGGCGCCAACCCGGAGCGTAGGTCATGTCCCGTCGGAGCACGTGGTCTGCGACAAGGAGACGGAGGAGGAGATCTCGATCATTGGGGGTCACCACACCTTCTTCTTCATCAAGATGCACTGGTTGGGGCCCATCCTCGTCGTGATCGCGGTGAGCGTCCTCTTGAATGATCTTCTGCTGTGATGAACGATGCGTGGAGTCCGGGACCGGGCATTCGTCCAATCAGCGCCGTCTGACACAGTGCCTTGCTGCGCACGCTCGTCACTCTGAGATCTTTTGTCCGTTGCCTGACAAGCCCACGCCTCGTCCCTTGACCAGCCTTTGACCTCAGCCGGGAGATCCTATGGGCCGTGCCACCCCTCTCCACCGCCGCGCGTTCCTGCGTTTCGTCGCCGGGAGCCCGCTCCTTTCCCTGCTCGGATTCCCAGCGTGTACAGGACGTCAATCAGACCGCTCCGCCCAGGCTGGCGCCTCCCGTGAGTTGGCCCAACGCATCGCGTCGCCGGACGAGGCCATCAACCTGTTCGACTTCCAGGCCGTCGCCGAGCAGGTCCTTCCGCCGGCCCACTACGGCTACCTCGCGACCGGGGTCGATGGTGACGAGACCTTGCGCGCCAACCGGGAAGGCTTCCAGCAGTTCGACCTGCGCGCCCGCCGGTTGGTGGACGTGACCGGCATCGACACGAGTGTCGAGCTGCTCGGCGTGCGATGGGACACGCCGATCGTCCTCGCGCCCGTCGGAAGCCAGAAGGCGTTCCACGCCGAGGGCGAGCTGGCTGTCGCGCGAGCCTCGTCCGCCAAGGGACATCACCAGATCCTCTCGACCGTCACGACCACGTCCGTGGAAGACGTGAACTCAGTGCGCGACCGGCCCGTATGGTACCAGCTGTATCCGACATCGAGCTGGAACATCACCCAAGCGCTCATTCGCCGGGCTGAAGGGGTGGGATGTCCCGCCCTGGTGCTCACGGTCGATCTCCCGGTCGGGAGCAACCGGGAGACGTTGGAACGCTACATCAGGACCGACTCGCGCGATTGCTCGACGTGTCACGAGGCGGGGCCCGCGGACGACGACCCCATGAACTTCCCGACGGGTTGGCTGCGTCGCAAGCCGATGTTCGACGGCCTCGATATGCGACGGGTGGTCTTCGATACACCGTCGATGACGTGGGACTTCCTCCGCCGACTCAGGGACACAACGGACATGCGTATCATCGTGAAGGGGATCGTGCGGGATGACGATGCGCGGCGTTGCCTCGAGCACGGGGCGGACGGCATCATCGTGTCAAACCACGGCGGGCGGGCCGACGCGAGCGGGCGCAGCTCGATCGAGAGCCTGCCGGAAGTCGTGGATACCGTGCGGGGACGCATCCCCGTGCTCGTGGACGGCGGAGTGCGACGCGGGACCGACGTGCTCAAGGCCCTGGCCCTTGGCGCGGACGCCATCTGCATCGGCAGGCCGTACATCTGGGGGCTCGCCGCCTTCGGCCAGGCGGGCGTCGAGAAGGTGCTGGACATTCTTCGCGCGGAGGTGCGGCTCGCGATGCAGCTTCACGGCGTCGCGACAATAGCGGATGTAGACCGCTCCTTCGTGACCCGGGGGTGACTGCGCCGCACTTCTCGGGGGTACAGCAATGGCCCGCCTGCCAGCAGGCGAGCGCCTGTGGGGGCTCGCAGCGGTCGACCTGAACGAAGATGGCAAGGACGATCAGGTGATCGTAGACAACGCCAACCCTCACACGACAGTTTATCTGAGTTCCAGCAATCGAAGAAGCGCAAGCGGCGCTGCCTTGACGGCTCGTCCTTGCCAAGCCCCGGGGTCGGATGGTCGACGTCAACCTGATCCGCAAGGTGGAGCTTCACTGCCACACCGACAATCTGCTCGACCCGGCAATGGCCGAGCAAATAGTGGGTGCGGGGCATGAGCTTGGGATCGAGCCGGATGAACTCGCGCAACGCTATCCCTTCGATTCCGTAGACAGCTGGGTTCACGAGTACGGGGATTACGTCTCGCCCCACCTCGAGCCGATCGCCAAGTGGCTCCCGCTGGTGATCGAGCGGCACGTCGAGCGCCTCAAGGCTCAACGGGTCGCATACGCGGAGCTGTTCGTGAGCGACTTGTTGAGTGCTTTCGAGCCGGACGATGTCCTTCTCGAGGCGCTCCAGGAACTGCGCAGACGAGTCGACGGGGCGGCCGGCTCAGAACTGCGCGTCGAGTTTGTCGTGTGTGTTGGTCGCGGCCCCAAGGAAAAGCTCGAGCGATCGGTGCCGAAGATCCGGGCGCTCAGTGAGGCGGGGTTGGTCTGCGGCGTCGCGCTGGCCGGTAAGGAGGCGGAGTACCCCCTGCGGCCATTGCAGAACATTTTCGACCTGTTCCGTGGCTTGGGGTTGGGCATAGAGATACACGCCGGAGAATTTGCAGGGCCGGCATCCGTGTGGGACGCGCTACAGTACGGCG
>JBDHFY010000314.1:0-4886 GCA_039590195.1 Gemmatimonadota bacterium
CCAGGTGTCACGCACGGTCGCCCAAGGCGACGGCCGTGGGACGAACCAGGAGTCAGTGTGTCGTAAGATGGCGGCGTCTGGCGGCGGCGGTCCGCACCCGGGTCACTACTTTCCTTCGGGCACTTACATCAACTCCTTACACTTGCTTTGCCCCGATTGGTACCGAGCCGGTCAGCACGGTGGCGTGAGGTTGGTACCCGGGATGCGGATTCGAAACTTCTCGTCAGAACCAAGATCACGGTAGATAGGAGTCTGGTGAAGCAATCGCTCGCCGGTCGAATCGTAGACCCGGAGGTAGAGATCCGGGGAAAGCTCCATGAAGTCCCTGAACGCATCCTCCGTGAACTGAATCAGGAAACGGCCCCGTTCATCGGTGGTTGCCAGGCCAAGCTCATCATCGAAGAGGAAGTCCTTGTCGAAGGCTCTTACAATGTGCCCGGAAAGGGGACGGCCGGTTTCGGCCTCTTCGATCGTCCCCTCGACCTTGAATCGCAACAAAGTGGTCACTTGTAGCTCTGCCTGCGAATTCCCAAAGGCTCCGGAGCCGTGCGGGGGGCGGGTGGCACCCGTTCTTCCCGGGTACCCGTTCCTCTCGGAGCTATTTGTTCGGTTCGTTTCATTTCTTCATTGTGGCTGCAATTCATTCTGACGTGAAGCCCAATTTAGGGCCATCGATCATTTGGCCCGCGAGGCTGCTGCCTTGCCGGCGATGAATCCCGCGGTCAGACCTGGCCCAAGAGTGTCCCCGCCGGAGAAGCCAAGGTACGTAAGGCAATCCGACACGTTTCCGATCGCGTACAGACCTTCAATAGGCGATTCACTCTCATCCAGGACTTGCCATTCTCGATTGGTCATCGGTCCACCCTTCGTGCCCAATGAGGTTGCTATGAGTTCAACGGCAAAGAAGGGTGGACTCTCGATCGTGCCAAGATTCGGGTACGCCGCATCTGGTGCACCGTAGCACCGGTCATAGACAGAGCTGCCGCGTCGAAAATCTGGATCCGTTCCCTCGCGGACACACTGGTTGAACTGCTTCAGGGTTTCACGCAGCCCGGATACATCGATGCCCACGGATTCGGCCAAAGCATCGAGTGAATCGTATTTCTCTACCCAGCCCGGGGCCGGAAAGAGTGGATGAATGCCGGCCTCGAGGGCTCCATACCGCTTCCGAAACTGCGAGTCGAAGATAGCCCAGCAGGGCAGGTTCATGAGCTCATTTGTCTCGGGGTTTTTCACCTGAAGATCATTGCCGAAGTTCTGAGAAGCCTCATTGCCGAACCGCTTCCCCTTCTTGTTGACTACGATCGTGTGCGGATAGGATCGCAGATTGGAAATGAGGGTCCCGATCGGTGCACCCTCGTAGTAGTAGTCTCGCTGACGAAGACCCGCCCAGTACCATGCCTCATCCATGTGCGCCAGCTTGGCTCCCGCCTGCCGGGCCATGAGCAGCCCATCTCCGAGACTGGAGGGCGTCGCAGTGGAGTAGTCGATCCGGCCAGGCAGGTACTCCTTGGTGAGGTCGGGATTCCAATCGAAGCCGCCTGTAGCGAGGATCACGCCGCCCATCGCTCCCAGTTCCATGGTCTTGCCGTTTTGCTCTGCTCTGATGCCGCGTACCGCACCAGCCTGCGATACGAGTTCTCGCGCGCGAGTTTCGATCAGCACGTCAACGCCGGCATCGAGGCAACCCGCATACAACCCTGCGACCAGCGCTCTCGATCCTGAGAGCTTCCGAGTGATCAGCCGGTACAGGAGCCGTGGCCCGAGTTTGATGGCTCGGCGGAGTGTATGATCGAGCAGTTCGTGAACTTCTTCCCACGTGAGCGGCAAGTTCGTGCGGTTGATCGTGATCGGGTAGCGAAGCTCTCGCCGGCGCCCGGCCATGGGGCCCGGGTTGAAGGGAATCGCTTCCAGATTGCGCCCCCCTGCCTTCCCCCCTGGTCGCTCTACGAAGGCATCAGGATAGCTGTTGGATTCAAAGCGGAGAGGGCTGTGTTCTTCGAGAAAACGTATCATCGTCGGCGCATGATCAACGAAAGCCGCCCAGCGCGCCTCGTCGTTGGGACCGCTGCGGTTGGGACTGACCGCTCTCAGATAGTCCAGGGCCTCCTCTCTGGAATCACTCACGCCCCTCGCGAGCATCAGGTGGTTGTTCGGAATCCAGACTTGCCCGCCGGAAAACGACGTCGTTCCGCCGATGGTCGAGGTCGCTTCGACCAGAAGGACTCGTGCTCCCACCGCTCTCGCAGTAAGAGCCGCACAGAGACCTGGTCCTCCAGAACCCACTACGATGACGTCATACGCGTGGGTGAGTGAGCCGGCGGACCGTTCGCGCTGATTCGGCATGATGAGGTTCCGCGTGTCGTACCGTCATCGATGTAGGACTTCTATGGCCTCGGCTGGGAGGATCGATCGATTACCGAGGAATGGCAACCCGAGGTCTCTACTCGATACGCTGGGCCTCCGTGTCCCCGTAGCTCGAACGACGGGATTTTGGCGCTTCGAACCCCACCCCGCATCGACAGAGTCGCGGTCATCCGGCCGTGGTTCCAGTCCGCTTGACCGCCCAGAGCGGCATCTTCCCCAGCCGAGCCGGGGGGCTCCGGTCCGCGTCCATGTCTTCTCATCGCGGCCCGCTTCGTTATGCTGCGGTTCATGGCGAAGACGACGCGAGGCGGGGCGGAGCGCAGCATCATCGTCACCGGCGGGACCGGGGCTCTCGGGAGTGCGGTGGTGGCGGCATTTCTCGAAGCGGGAGATCGGGTTCTGGTCCCGTGGGTGGTGAAGGCGGAAGCCGATGCCATGCCGAGCCACGCGCGCCTCCTGCTGATGGAGGCCGACGTCGCCGATTCCGCGGGTGCCGCCTCGGTGGTGGAGCGGGCCGTGGACGCCTCGGGAGGCGTCGACGTGCTCGTCAACTGCGTCGGCGGATTCGGGGGTGGCGCGCCCGTACACGAGACTGATCTCGCGTTGTGGGACGACCTCTATCACCTGAACGTGCGTACCGCCGTGGCAATGAGCCGTGCGGTGTTGCCCGGAATGTTGGAGCGGGAATGCGGAGTCATCGTCAGCGTCGCGTCACGAGCTGCTCGCGATTGCCCGGCGGGCATCGCCGCCTACAGCGCGTCCAAGGCGGCCGTCGTTGCGCTCACGCGATCGCTCTCCAACGAGCTCGCCGGAACCGGTGTTCGGGTCAACGCGGTGGAGCCGACGACCATCGACACACCGGCAAATCGCGAGGGCATGCCCGATGCGGACTTCAGCGAATGGACTCCGCCCGCCGAGATCGCGCGGGTGATTCTCTGGCTCGCGGGCCGGGACGCCGAGATCGTGAGCGGGGGCGTGATCCCCGTCTAACCCGGATGCGAACTGTGCCCAGGGGCCGGACTCAGACGACGCCGTAGGCGAGCATGGCGTCGGCGACCTTGACGAAACCCGCGATGTTGGCGCCCTTGACGTAGTCGATGTGCTTGCTGCCCGCGATGCCGCCGTGCTCGACACAACGGTCGTGAATGCCCTTCATGGTGTCGAGAAGGAGCTTCTGCAGCTCCTCTTCCCGCCACGAGATCTTCGCGCTGTTCTGACTCATCTCGAGCCCCGAGACCGCCACGCCGCCGGCGTTGGCCGCCTTGGCCGGTCCGTAGAGGATCATCGCGTCCCTGAAGGCGTGCACGCCTTCGAGGTCGGTCGGCATGTTCGCTCCCTCGGAAACACCGATGCAGCCGTTCGCGATCAGCGTCCTGGCGTCCTCACCGAGGATCTCGTTCTCCGTCGCGCAGGGGAAGGCGAGCTCACAGGGCACGCTCCACGGTCGCTTGCCTTCGTGGAATTCGCAGCCGAACTCCCTGGCGTATTCGGAGATGCGGCCACGCCGCACGCCCTTGAGCTCCTTGATCCATTCGAGCCTGCTTTGGGAGATTCCCGTCGGATCGTGGACGAAGCCCGAAGAATCCGACAGGGTGACCACCTTGCCACCGAGATCGTTGATCTTCTCGACCGCGTAGATTGCGACGTTTCCGGCACCCGAGACCACACACGTCTTGCCGGCGACGGCATCGCCGACCCTCTCGAGCATGCTCTGCATCAGGTACACGGCGCCGTAGCCGGTCGCTTCGGTGCGAATCAGGCTGCCGCCGTATTCGAGCCCCTTTCCCGTCAGGACCCCGGTGAAACGGTTGGTGATCCGCTTGTATTGACCGAACATGTACCCGATCTCGCGCGCGCCCACACCGATGTCACCCGCAGGCACGTCGATGTCATCGCCGACGTGACGGTAGAGTTCGGTCATGAAGGACTGGCAGAACCTCATCACCTCGTGATTCGACTTCCCCTTCGGGTTGAAATTGGCGCCGCCCTTGGCGCCTCCCATCGGCAGGCCGGTGAGGCTGTTCTTGAAGGTCTGTTCGAAAGCGAGGAACTTGAGGATGCTCTCGTTGACGCTGGGGTGGAATCGAATGCCGCCCTTGTAGGGGCCGATGGCGTTGTTGTTCTGCACCCGCCAACCGCGCTGAACGCGAATGTTGCGGCGGTCGTCTTCCCAACAGACGCGGAAGCTCACGACCCGGTCCGGCTCCGCCAGGCGCCGCAGGATCTGGTACTCGTGATACTTCACCTTGTCGGAGATGAAGTCGAAGATGTCCTCTGCGACCTCCTGCACGGCTTGATGGAACTCGGTCTGCCCCGGATTGCGTCGCCTGACACCCTGCATGAACTGCTCGAGATCGACGTGATCGGAAACGGCCATGCCGTGCTTCCTCCCCGTTTCGCCCGGGCTGGGGGTCGTGGACGCCTCCCCGGAACCGCGCGGACTGTATCAAGAGGATGGCGCAAGAAGCCACACCTGGCGCCGGCCGCTGAGTTCCATGGACTTCGGTCCTCCAGATCTT
>JBDHFY010000315.1:0-4880 GCA_039590195.1 Gemmatimonadota bacterium
AGGAAGGTTGCGGCGAGCGCGAGAATTAACGCAGTGCGTGGCAAGTTTGACAAACCTCCCCGACCGTCGGACGAACCCAGAAACGCGGCACCTGACCCTCCTGGTAGTACCGATCCTGATGTGGATCGTGACACGTCGTGCACTGCATCTTACCCTCGTCGTCGAGTCGAACGTCGCGGCTTTCGCGGATCAGGCTGAGCGGCTTCAAGCCCATGTCGCTGCCCAGCTCCGTTGCCGAGGGATCGCCCTCGGCAACCACAAAGGAGATCGGGTGGTTGCCGCTGAGGTCGGTGCCGATGAACCCTTTGTGGCCCGGCGCCAGCCGTTGCGTACCGGCCATGTCCACGGATTTCCCGCGACCTGCGAGCTCACCGAGTGCGATCGTCCCGTCGTGGCATGAAAGGCAGAGGCGCGAGCTGCCGTCGGGCTGCGGTGCCGGCACGCGGGCGCCGCGCGCCCCGGCGATCTGCGCCGTCTCGTATTCAGCCGTCGAGAAGGATCGCCCCCATAACGCCCGCGGCACCTCGGCGTTGTGCGGGATGTGACAGAATCTGCAAATCTGGCTCTCGGTGAGCGACTTGACCTCCCCCGGGCCGGTCACCGACAAGTTGTGGAGGGTACTGGCAATGCCGGTCTGTGCGCGTGCGCTCGACAACCATAACGCGAAGAGCACCCCGAGTATGACCGGCCAGCGCCGCTTCGCGCCCCGACGCGGACGACCTCTCGCCTCACCGGTCATCACCATCTTTCGTCAGCGGAACCGGCCTCGCCGGGCTCACCGTCGAGCACCTGGAAAATCTGCAGACGCCGGTTGAACGAATCCACCACCGCGACCCGTCCGTCGGGGTGGGCCGCGATACCCGCCGGAAAAGAGAACTCGCCTTCTCCCGATCCGGTGCTGCCGATGCTGATCAGCAGCCGGCCGCGCGGGTCGTAGAGCGAGACCCGGTCGAGGTACCCGTCCGAGACCCACAGGTGACCGTTGCGATCCACCGCCACGCCCTTGATTCGCGGCGTCTCTCCCGGCGCGTCGCCAACCCGACCGAAGTCTCCGAGAGGGCTCCCGTCCTCGGGATCGATGCGCTGGACGCGGAAGTTCAACGCGTCACCGACCCAGAGAGATTCGCCGTCGGTGGTCAGAGACGTCGGGAAATTGAACTCTCCCGGTCCGGCCCCGCGCTCGCCCAGCACTTCGACCTCGCCGTCCTTCAGCACCAGTATCCGGTGACGCCCCGTCTCCACGACGTAGACGCGACCGTCTCTACAGGCCAGCCCCGTCGGCCGTTGCACGTCCTCGACCAGCCAGCGTAGCAGACGGAGCTGCCCGTCGAGAAGGGCCACGCGTCCCGCCTCGGCGTCACTCACCACCAAGGCCTCGTCGCAAACCGCGACGCCGATCGGCTGCCGGAACAAGCCGCGCTCGGAGTACGAGATCTTGCCGGTGGGGGCGATTCGGGCCACTCTCCCGCTTCCGGGGTCGGCAACGACGAGGTCGCCGTCGCGCCAGGTGACCCCATAGGGGCGTCGAAAGGACTGCGGAATCTCCGTCACGCCGAGCCAACGCCGCATGCCGGCCCCCTTGCGCATCGCACTCCGGTCGAGCTCGATGATCGCCTCCAATCGGACCCGGGGGTGTTCGGTCGGCCACGTCGGACCACTCGTCGTCTGCGGCAGCGGGTGCATTCTGGACGCGCACCCTACCGTCGAGATTACGAGTGTGATCAGCCACAGCACGGGCAAGACGCGAGTGCTCATCGAATCACACCTCGCCGGCGCGTTCCCGTCACGATGGGAACCCGGCCGCCTAGGTAGGTGAAAACCCCGATGGAATAATCGCGCCGCGTCAGCTCTCCACCGTCCAGCGTCTCCTGGATGGTTTGCCGAAACCGGCTTCGCAGGTTCAGCCTCCCGAACCGAAAATCAACACCCAGCGCGAACTGCTGATGGTCGAGGTCCGGCAACAGCTTGACCTCCTCTCGCGTGCGGGTCGAGGAAGCGACAATGGTCAGGAATCTCCTGTAACGCCAAGAGACCGACGCCACAATACTACGGAAGATCGCGTCATCCTGCCCGGTAACCTCGCGGGTGCGCGAGGCCGCCCGGAGGTCGGCGCTCAGCCCGTCGTTCCTGAATTGCAATCCCGCGCGATAGGCCTTTCCGACCCTTTGACCCTCCTGCCCGGCGACCGTGCCCTCGGTACGACGCCACTCCAGCCAAGAGTTGAGCTGGCGACCCACCACCTGTCCCCCCAGGTTGAATCGGATGGAGTCTTGCTGACCCGTCACCTCCACGTCTTCCGGGATCTCGAAGTCGGGCAGCTCGACGATTTCCTCGTTGTCGACGGAAAACTCGTTGCGCCCGCTGTCGAAAAGGAGGCTCGTGCTCAGTCCGTTCGTTATGTGGTGTGAAAAGGTTCCGGTCAATCCGTAAGTGGCGTTCTCGGTCGTCGAAGAGATTTCGCCATCGTCGCGCTTGGTATAGCCGTAACCACCTCGAGCCTCCGCCCGCGTCTCTACAGTTCGCAGACGCCCGGCCCAGGCCAGCGCGATCCCGCCCCTGGGCGTCTGTTGCGTGAGGTTGGCGGAGCTGCTGCGGCCATAGCTGAAGAACGGCCCTACCTCCCAGCCATTCTCGAAACGCCAGCGGTAGCCCGCCGACGTGTATCCCGCCTGTGTTGCCGGTCTGGCGTCTCCGTCGGAGCGTCTCAGCGTGGCGGAGAGACTGAGCTGGTCGCGGGCGCGCACGATGCGGGTGAGGGAGCTGCCCATGCCGTAGCTTCCGGATCTCCGATCGGATCCAGCGCCGGATCCGGTGTCGCGGATCACGCCGTCGCCGCGGAGGTTCCAGTTCCACGCCCCGAACCTGGCACGCTCCTGAACGCGCAGCTGGGAACTCTCGGATCGCGTCGAGTTGCCGCCGTACGACAACTCTTCGTGGATGAACTCGACGCTGTGCTGGATCCGGCCGAGGCGAGACCAGGAGAAAACCTGTCGATCCTGGGCCCGATCGCTTCTGCTCGGGCCGTTGAATTCGAACCGCCTCCCCTCGAAGCTGAAGCGCGCCCCGCGCAGCACGCTTCTGCGGAACGCCACGAAACCGTTCCACGACTCGGTGGAATCGAGGGTGCCCACGACGCTGGAGGCCGTGGGATCTCCCGGAAACGAAAGGTCCAGGCTGGTCCGCCGGTAGCCGAAGCCGGCGGGGTACGCGCCTTTGGGGAGCAGTCGCAACTCGGCCCCCAGTCCGACGTTTCGCGACTCCGTGGACTGACCGTCTTCGTAAGCCGAAGCGACCCAACCCGCATCCAAGGTGAAGGGAGCGAACTGCGGGTGGACGATGTTGCCCTTCAGCCCCAGATCCAGGGAAAGTCGGTTGCCGGTGACTTCGGCGGTTCTGGAGCCGTTCCGCTCAGTCTCGGTCTTGTTCTGGGAAAGTCCTACCGAGGCGTCCCAGCCCCACCGCCCCGAATTGGCCCTAGCGCCGGGGGCGGACACGGCCAGCAAGAGGAGAATCAACGTTCCTAGCCCTTTGATACGGCATCGAAAGGGCATGCGAGCCTCCTCGGGCCATGGATACGACAAGGGGGGGGAAGTATCTCCCCCCCCCTGCTCGCTTGAACGCTTTTTACCTAGCCGTGATAACGCTCTACTTGAGGTGGCAGGTGAAACAGATTGCACTGCCCGCGTTCGAGTCTCTCAGGAAGGGCGACTCCTCAGCCGGAGCGTTGCCGTTGTGCGGGTCGTGGCAGGATGCGCACTCCACAAGAGCCGAGGCTGCGTCCCCTCCGAAAGTGTAGGCGGCGGTGAAGACGTTATCCGGGGTATTCAGCTCGCCGATTCCCAACTCACCCTGGTACGAATCGTCGTAAGTGAACGAAACGGGGTGGTGTTCTTTCAAGTCGGTACCGGTACCGAACATGGCCGGGGAAGCGGCACTCATCACAGAACCTGCGTTTGTGATGTTTTGTCCGCTGGAGCCGCCGCCGTCGTTCTTGACCCCACCAAGAGCGACCGTTCCGTCGTGGCAACCCATGCACAAACTCGAGATACTGCTACCCGCGGTCCAACTGGTGCCTTGCGCATACCCGTTGATGGTGGTGCTCCAGTACAGCGAGAACGACGAGCTCGTGAGGCTGTGGTTCCACAGTGGAACGGTAATCTTGGGGTTGTGGGGGGTATGGCAGAAAATGCAGACCTGATCCGTGCCGTAATTGACCGCGGTGCTGCCCAGGTCGTGAGGGCTACCCTTAATGCCCGCCACGGCCGCCCCCGGCAGCAGGAGCGTCAGACCCGCCAGAAGTAAGAAAGTCCTTTTCATAGAAAGCCTCCTCGCAATCTCACCGGTGATTTACCTCCGCGGGACCATCCCGAGCGGTGGCTAGCAACAATGCAAGAAGCCTTCCTGGCGCTCTTGTAATAGTGGACTTTCGGAGTCCCGTTTGTGGGATCTGCCCCAAAAGCCCAAACCTTGCTCGAAAAAGCACCAAAGCCGGCCTCAAGCGCGGCTCGGATGCCGGGGGGGGTGCGCCAAACTACGCAAGAAGCCGTTATCTGGTGGGCGCTATGGCTCAAGCGTTGCCCGACTAGTTCCTGGGCGCGATGAACCGGAAGACCTGCAGCAGGCCCCCGAGCGAATCGACGACGGCAATTTGGTCGCCTTTGACTGCGATGCCCGTGATGCCCTCGAACTGGCCGGGGCCCCGGCCTCCCCGGCCCACGAAGGTCAGCAGCGCGAAATCGACGTCGAAGAGCTGGAAATTGCCGTGGGCGAAGTCCGTCACGTAGATCAGACCGAACGCATCCACGGCGACGTCCTTGGGTCGCGCGAACTGACCGAGCCCCCTCCCCCGCTCACCGAACTGGTCGATGTACTGCACGTCT
>JBDHFY010000316.1:0-4839 GCA_039590195.1 Gemmatimonadota bacterium
GAACACGAGGCGTGAACCGTCCGGCGACCACGCCGCGGCATGGGCTCCGCCGGAGGTGATCTGGTTGGTTGTCCCCGATGCGATGTCGTAGGTATACACCGACCGCTGTTCGATTCGTCCGGCGCCCGTGTTGAAGGAGAGCCAGCGTCCATCGGGAGAAAAGCGCGGCCAATTGAACGTCCGGGGGGTCAGTGGAATGGTGTCGATACCTCTATCGGGCAAATCCAGTAGTAGGAGTTGGCGGGCCTGCCCGGCCGCGAGGGGGTTCGTCGCGTATAACAACGTCCCGGTTCGGGAGATCGAGTAGAAAGCGTTTTCAAGGATAATCGAGACATCATCCAGGACCGAAAGCGGCGACCCGGTGACGGTACGAGTTCGCAGGTCGAATGGAACGACAAACAGTCCACCACCTTCAACATGTCCGTAGGCCACGTGACCGGTCTCGATGTACGTAGCATTGGTTCCTTGTGGCACGAGGAATTGTGCGGAGTCGGACCCAAACTCGAACAGCATGACCCCTTCGGATGTGTGGTAAAGCACGCCCGAGCCGTCGGGGAGCAGACTGGGGTAACGTCCGTTGAGTCCTCCGCCGAGCATCTCTGGCTCGCCCCCGTTCTCAGATGTCCTATACAACCTCCCCTGGCTGTGAAAGACGATGGTGCCGGGGGATCCCCAGTTCGGTCTCGACGCGATCAGCGTGTTCGATCGAAGGAGAGTTTGCTCCCCGCTCCCGTCGACCGCGATCTTGACCAACACACCTTCGCGAACGAACACCAACGATCTACTATCGGGGGAAAATGCAGGATGGATCGCCCGCTCGGTGTTAGGTAGGAGGCGATAGGATGCATCGCCGGCCGGCCGGAGGTAGATGCCGGCAAAGGCCGGCAGGGCAAAGAGCGACCCATCGGGCGAGACGACGATACCGCCCAGCCTGAGATCGTCCTGGTCGAGCAGATCCAGGGTAAAGCGCACGGGAACCGGGGGCGTCGCCGTTGGCGCGGGTCTGAGCATCGTCCATCCCAGAATCAGCGCCAAGGTGGCGGCCACTGCCCATCCGGTCATCGCACGAGCGCCCGATGACGATGGTGCCGGTCCGGCCTCCGACGCGATAACGGCAGACGTGGTGGTGAAGTGGGGATCATTCAACGCCTCGGCGAACTTGGCTGCGCTGGAGAAGCGGTCCGCGGGCAATTTTTCCAACGACTGTGCCGTGGCGGCCGCGACATGCGGGGGTACTGACCGCCGCAACTCCGTGACCGG
Source organism: Gemmatimonadota bacterium (assembly GCA_039590195.1). Lineage (GTDB taxonomy): Bacteria > Gemmatimonadota > Gemmatimonadetes > Gemmatimonadales > GWC2-71-9 > JBDHDY01. The sequence goes on from JBDHFY010000316.1 coordinate 1,261, forward strand.
CCGCGCCTCGTCCGTCACGATCTTCATGATGATCTGCTGTGCCGTCGACCCGACGTGCGGCGGGCTCCCCGTCAGCATCTCGTACAGCACGCTACCCAACGAGTAGATGTCCGAGCGATGTGTGATGTCCTTCTCCGCCGTCGCCTGTTCGGGGCTCATATAGTGCGGCGTGCCGAGCGAGAGGCCCGTTTCGGTCATGCGTCCGCCCGCGGCAGCACTGACTGCCAACGCGATGCCGAAATCGGCCACCATCGGACGGCCATCGTGCAGCAGGATGTTTTCGGGTTTGATGTCGCGGTGGATCACGTTGTTGCGATGCGCGTAATCGAGCGCATCCGCGATCTCGGTGGTGATCTTCACCGCCTCATCTATACCGAGTTGCGTCTCACGGTTGAGCTTGTCCCGTAGCGTCTCCCCGTCGATGAACGGCATCACGTAGTACAGGAAACCGTCTGCGTCACCCGAATCGTGCAACGGGAGGATATGCGGATGCTGGAGATTGGCGGTCGTGGTGATCTCCTGCACGAACCGCTCGGCCCCGAGCACGGCGGCAAGCTCGGGTCGCAGGACCTTGACCGCGACCTTGCGCTTGTGCTTGAGGTCCTCGGCAAGGTAGACGGTAGCCATGCCGCCTTCGCCGAGGTGCTCGAGGATGCGGTAGCGGTCCGCGAGGGCGGTGGAGAGCCGGGCGGTGATGTCGGTCATGGGGGGGTAAGATGGGCTGTTTATGGGAGTTTGGCGAGGTTTCGAGTAGGTCGAGCGTTGCGGTCGCGTTCCCTGCGTTGAAACGCGGGCCCTTCGAGTGCCTCAGGGCAAGCTCGGCGCGGCGTGTGAACGCGCCGCGCTGCGTCTTGAAAGACGCATTCCACGTTATGTCCTTTAGGACACGTCCCGCAGGGGCCGAGCCCGGGCTTCAGCCCAGGGGAAACGCGACGACCGGGCACTCCGAGCGAGCGCGCCAGGGCTGCGCCCCTCAATCCCGAAGCGCATAGGACGGCTGGTACGCGGCATCGCCACCTGGAACAACGGAGGGCTGGGGATTCGATGCAGTCCGCGAGCGAGGCGCCGAGGTCGAATGCGACGTCGCGGGCGGCCGAGGTCGATCAGCGTGCTGTCGAAGCCGCGATCACAGCCCTATCTTGCGCGGATGCGGCTGCGACATCGCGGATTCTCACGCCACTTGGGCCTCGCTCTCGCGCTATGGAGCGTGCTCGCCGTGGCGTCGTGTGCCGATTCATCGCGCCGCTCCCGCGTACTGATCGTAGTCGTGGACGGCCTGCGCCCCGACTACGTGACTCCAGAGGTCATGCCGCGGCTGTACGGGCTCGGCGACAGCGGCTTCCTCGGTGAGAATCATCACTCGGTGTTTCCCACGGCGACGAGGGTCAACTCGTCCTCGATCTCCACGGGCTCCTATCCCCGCACGCACGGGATGCTGGGAAACACGATCTACCTCCCGTGGGTCGACTACTCGCGGGTGCTCAACACGGGCGACGCGGCCGCGCTCCGTCTGATCGCCGACGCGGCCGATGGGCAGCTCCTCACCGCGCCCTCGCTGGCCGAGCTTCTCGAATCGCACGGCAAGACCCTCTTCGCGGTGAGCTCCGGCTCCAGCGGGTCGGGGATGCTGATGAACCACCGCGGCGCGGGTGGCGGCCTCGCTCACCCGGAGTTGTTCCTGCCCGCCGTCACAGGCTCGGAGGTCGAGGCCGTGCTGGGGCCGCCACCGTCCATGGCGACCCCGCCTCTCGACGTCGTGCGCTGGGCCATCGGCGCGTTGCTTCAGTACGGCGTCGACTCCCTCGACGCGGACGCCATGATGCTCTGGATCACCGAGCCGGACGGCACGGCGCACCGCACGGGAGTCGGCTCGCCGGAGACCATTGACATGTTGCGGTCGGTGGACGCGGAGATCGGCCGCCTGCTCGACGGTCTCGCAGCGCGCGGGCTCCTGGAGTTCACGAACATCCTCGTGACCGCCGATCACGGCTTCTCCACGCGCACCGGCACCCAATCGATCGTGGCCCTCCTCCGTGAGCGCGACCTCAAACGAACCGACACCGACGTCGTGGTGGCGGGGGAAGCGATTCACGTCAATGAGGGTGGCGAGACGCGGGTCCGCGAGATCGTGCGCACGCTGCAGACGACCCACTGGATCGGCCCGGTCTTCACGCGGGGTCGAGACACCTCGACGGCCGAGGGATGGATCGACGGAACACTCTCGCTGTCGACGGTCGCGTGGAACCACGACCGGTCCGGCGACATCCTGACGACCGGCAACTGGACGGACGCCGCGAACGAATTCGGGATCGCCGGGGAGGTGACGCTTCCCGGCGTGGCGAGCCACGGCACGCTGAGCCCGTACGACGTCCGCACCGCCTTCATCGCCTACGGCGCCAGCATCAAGCGGGGCGCCCGAAGCAGTGTGCCCACCGGCAATATCGATCTCGCCCCTACCGCCCTGGCATTGCTCGGCCTTCCCGTGCCCGACACGATGGACGGACGTGTTCTCGAAGAAGCACTGGTCGACGGACCGGAACCCGCGGCGGTCGAGGTCGGAACGCGGGAATACACCGCCGAAACGGCGTGGGACGGTGGCAGCTACCGGCTGATCGTGCGGAAGTCGTTCGTTGGGGGAACGGCGTACATCGATCTCGCGCGGGTCCAAAGGCGCTAGGCCCCCTCCCAGCGGGGCTGCTCGTCGAGCGTCCGATCTCAAGGTGTTGGGGAATACGGAGGGCGGGGGCGTCAGCGCTGCACCGTCAACCCCCATGGGCTTGCTCCCGGCGGTTTTCAGTTTTGTTCCCGTCCCTCGCGTCTCGTTGCGTTCGGTAGCAATCTCGTTGCCCCACAGGAACTTAGCAGGCGAGCAGCTTTCTGTCGAGTTGCGCTGGTTTGCGTGTGTTAGCGGGCGGGCGTTGCCCAGTTCGTTGCCCAATTTGAGCACGCGCCAGGCGTTTGGACACGTCCATCCCAGCGGCGTAGATTCGCAGCGGGGGGAACATGCGAAGCCATCCGTCGCAGCTAATGACTGGGTAGGCGCCTTTTCCCAGCTGCTCCTTCCGACGAACAGTAAACCGCCAAGCTACTGCGGTTATCGATTTCAAATCAGACTAATTTCAAATCAGACTAATCGAATACAAGGAGAATGGTTGTGATCCTACCGGAAGGGCGTTCCCTGGAATTGTCACGAGAACTACTTCAGGACGCCATTGACATCCATGTACATGCAGGCCCTCACCTTTTCAGCAGCCCTCGCAGCGTGGACCCGATTCAGGCGGCCACTCAGGCCCGGGATGCAGGAATGCAGGCGATCGTGTTTATGGATGTCTTCGAGATGACCAACGGAACCGCCTGGTTGGTCAACCGTGCAGTCCCTGATTTCAGAACCTTCGGCGGACTGATCATGAACACGATCTACGGTGGTATGAACCCGCGCGCCGTGAAGACGGCATTGGAATACGGGGATGGGGCAAAATTCGTCGATTTCGGTGCGCACTCGACATACTACCAGGCCTCCCGTGAAGGTCGCATAGTCGACGGTAAGTTCGTTCCGCTGAGTGAGCTATATCCGAAGTT
>JBDHFY010000317.1:0-4838 GCA_039590195.1 Gemmatimonadota bacterium
TCGCAGCCGGGGGCAGGTGGTGCGTAGCGGAAATCGTGAGGAGCACAGCCGGATCTCGACGCAGGTAGGGCTGGGATCGCGGATGGAACCGAGCGACCGGCGTCGATAGACGGTCTTACAGCTGCTGGCCGCCGCCCCCGGCGCTCAGGCCGCCCGCCGGGCGCAGTGGCATCCTTGACCATCACAGGTCAACGCTGTCGCGCCGCGCCCCAGTGGCCCCGGCCCATGTCCGCCACCTGGGTCACCGTGACTGCTTCGCCGCCCACCTCTGAATGTTCCAGTCGCCATGTCTTCAGATGCTCGACCGAGCAGAAGAAGTTGATCAACTGTCACGTGAAGCCAACCACCGAGCGTCCCACCTGGCTGGGCGTGACCCACACCTGAGCATCGGCCGGGTCGACATGGCTCACCTGCCCAGCGACCATTTCGACGTTCACGGGTACAGCGCACTGTGAGCACTGTGAGGCAATGATCGCGTCCTCACCCAAGCCGGCCGGGATGCCAACCGCGTCCACAGCACACCAGGTGTAAAGGTCGCGTCCTCGGATACGCAACTTGTGGTTAGTTGGCATCGATGACAGTCCCCAACTGCCAACCACGCGACCGCTGCACGGCTCGGTCACCAACAGTCCCCGTGTGGTCAACCCAGCGAGTAAAGCCTCAACCTTTTGTGGACTGAGACCAGTGGCTGGCACCAGCCCTGCCCTGTCGATAGCATCTCCGTTCAGTATGGCGCGGAAGGCAGCCATGCAAACGACTTGCTCGTCAGCGGTTTTGTCGGTTCTGAGAAGTTGGAGAATCCTCTCTCTTTCATTCATCTCTCACGGCTCCCATCCCAGCACAGAGATTCAATGGCGAGACCGATTTCGGCATTGGCCTCTTCGGCATTGGCCTCTACTGTACTGGTCCACGTGCGCCGTGGAAAGGTTCGTTGTTCCAGCGGGTGAGAGTCCCGCCCCGGCAAAGGTCGTCCCAACCGTGCGCAATGGTCTCCGCCCCCGGCGCTCAGGCCGCCCGCCGGGCGGGGTGGTGCAGAGCCGTCCGGTTCGATAGCACTCTCTCGGCACTCACCGTATGAGGACAACCTTTCGGGTCTCCACCGTCGCCCCGGATGCAAATCGCAGGTAGTAGACCCCGCTAGCTAGGTGTCCGCCGTCTGCCGGTGTCAGGTCCCAGTGGAAGCCGTGCTCTCCCTCAGGAAGCGCTTGATCGATCAGCGTCCTCACGGGCCGACCGCTGAGGTCGTAGACTCGAATCGTTACTGGCTCTCCACCCGACGAGTGGATGGTATAGCTGAGCCGATCTGACACCGGATTCGGGGACGACAGGCTGAATAGCGGCGGTGTGCTTTCCTGCCCGGATGCCTTGCTCTGCAATCCCGCAGCGTCCAGCTTGCCCGCACGCTGGGGGTAAGCGAATACGGGGTGAGCCAGGGGATCACGCACCGGCACTCCATCGACGTACGTGCTGATCTCTCCCGACCGGCAACAGCAACAGCACCCAACCCGGAAGTCGGGCGGCTGTCCGCCAACGACGACGGGACGCCCTTCGACAATAGGCATCAGTGAGAGCTTGAAGTTCAACTGCGCACAGGTACCTGACCGGACCACGACTCCCGTCTCCAGCGCTTTTTCGTAGCCGACGTAGGAGGCTTGAACGGCGTAGGTCCCCGGCGGCACTTCGTCGATTTGAAAGGTTCCATCTGAGAGAGAAATCGCTCCCCTCTCGGTGTCTAGGAGAACGATGTTCGCATAGGGGAGTGGTGTGCCGTTATCGGCATCCACCACTGTTCCCGCCACTTGTCCCCCCACTTCCGGCCGATACTACATTGGAAAGAGAGGCGAACACGAGCGCGAAGATGATGCTCAGTCGGCTTGGCAGAGTCGAGTGGCTCATAGTAGGTTCCCCGTTCTGGAGCTGCCTATCCATGTCTCAGACGTAGTGGCTCAGGTCTATCTCGATTCCTACCGAGGCGGCGAACGCGAGGGCGGTGCTGATCGGGGGAATCAGCAGCGTCGCCTTCATCATCGTGTCGCCGTGGGGGGAAGTCCACGCTTATAGGGGATACAACGGAATGGGGTCCGAGATTTCAGGGGTTCCCGTGGAGTCGGTGGGTCTTGTGGGCGGTCGGCGGTTGCAGTGGAGGGGCCGGCCGACCGGTCTCTGCGATGATGGACCGTGGGGCCGGTGGGGATGCTGCGGGTGCGAAAAGCGGCCCGTGGCGGTCCGGGGTCGCCGACCCCACAGAGGTTGCAGAGCGGGCGGGCGTCAAACAGCTACTGATAGCTGCCCTTGATCAGATTGGCTCCTGAACGGGAAAAGTGGGGAACGACCGCTGGGGGTCGAGTAGCCCACTACGGGACAGAGCCTTAATCCGCCCCCAGGTCCTTGGTTCGACGGGAACAGCCGTGACATCCGCAAACGTGTGACAGGCACTCTCGCGGCCGTCGTCGTCCGTTACCCTTAACGTGACGAAGTAGTTTCCTCCGGCGGTGTAGATGTGCTGGGGCGTTGGGCCCTCTCCCGTTGCGCCATCACCGAAGTCCCACTCATAGTGCACAATCTGGCCTCCGGGCTGAGTTGAGTTTGCACCATCAAACTGAATCGCTTGTCCAACCACGCCGAGGTAAGGGCCACCTGCATCGCAAATCGGTGGTTGACCAAGAGCGGACCCAGGCACGGCACACATGAGAACCAAGAGTGGCATGACGATGCACATCGCACACACACCTACATCTTCCCTACTTCACCATGACCAGTGACTGGGATGCCGTGTCATTCATAGGTACCCTTGATCTTCCCCCAGGTTGCCGACTCGACCGGGGTCGTGAGCGGGTCGCAGGCGTCATGCCCGCCCGCGTCGACGCACACCCTGCCGAGCCGTAGTTCATCCGGCCCGGGAAGGACTAGCTCATCCACCTCGAAGTTGCAGCCAAGAACTTCAATCCCACTCATCGGCTCGACCTGCGACACACATCCTGGGCCAGTGATGTTGATCGCCATATACCCAACGACCAGGAGGCTCGGGGCAGTGGTGCAAGACCAACCGACCTCCAGGAGGCCGTGAATGGGACCACCGGGGTTGTGCGGCGCTGATGGACCCGTGGATGACCCTGGGACGCAAGCCCAGTGTCCGAAGAGAAAGCTCCACGGCGCCCACTCAAAGGCCGTACGCACGGCTCTGGTCCCAGTGTAGTTGTGGATGAATATGTAGAACGTTGCGAACCCGTTGGCCCGAGCAGGCAGATTGACGGTGGGTCTGCCCATTTGACTGCAATCCACGCCCTGCGATGCAGGCGTGGTGCATGTCTCGTTGAGCGTCGTCGGCCAGATGCCATGCATTGGCAGAGTGAAGTGCGGATTCTGTCCAGCATCGGCGGTAGGAGAGGAGAGGTAGAGCCCTGCCACGACCACGGCGACAGAGAGACGCACGCCAGACATCTCAAACCTCCTTGCTGCGAACGGCTGCCCACCGGGCTGGGAAGGTCGCTGGGTGCCCTGGGGGAAGTATACCCTAGTGGTCGAGGGCAGAAGGGGTCCTGGGCTAACTAATGGCCGGATCTTAGGCTATGGAGCGCCCGAGGAACCCCTTGGGATCGTGATTGCAGCGCGGTCAGTAGCGTTCTAGGATGACTGTGTTCGCCCACCAAACGGATGCCGGCCGTCCGGGGAGGCGGCCCCGCGGCAGTCGGTATCGAGAGGTGTGCGATGGCGTCGCAAGCCCGGGAGCCGGTCACGGCTGATTCCTTTCCTTCCGTTCCGGGCAGACCTCCCACTCGAACGACAGCCGTGAGCCCGCTGGCACGCTTGTCGCGGAATCTCCTCCGGCTGCTGTACGCCGCGGCCGCGACACTCGTCTATGTCGGGTTCGTCGTCGACGAGTCCAGGAGTCCTTGGCTGTTCGGCTATTCGAAGAGCTACGTTCTTTTTCTGGCGCTGTTGCTGATGGTGCTTGTGTTGCCGCCAATCGTCGCTTGGTGGATCCACAGAAGTGGCTCACGGCCGGCGCTGTTTCTCGCCATGACGATGCTGGTCACTATCGGGCTCGTCTACCTCGTCGCGTCCAGCGTCTATTACGCGCGTCAGGAACATCGATTCGACCCGTTTCTCCAGGCCGCGCCCCCGCTGCTGAACGAGATCGGCTCGGCGAGGAGCGCGTCGCGGGTGCGCGTCGCGTTGCTGGGCGGCTCCACGACCGGGCAGTACTGGCTGGCGGACACCGAGCGCTACCCGACGCGACTGGAGGCGCTCCTCGACAAGGCGCATCCGGCCGTCGACACAGACGTGTTCAACGCCGGCGTGGCTTGGTGGACCACCAAGCACTCCCTCATCCACTATGTGACATACGTTCGGGAGTGGGAGCCCGACGTCGTTGTCGTCATGCACGCGGTGAACGATCTGTACCGATCCTTCAGCCCGGAGGCCTTTGCGGTCGGTGACTACAACGACCTCTGGTCCCACTTCTACGGACCCTCCATCAATGGCGCCCGACCGCCGTCCTTCGCGGGAGCCCTCTTCGGCCGCACCATGCGCCGCATGTACTTGCACTGGTATGGGGATTGGAGGCTGCGGGAGGTCGACTATCCGGTGGAGAGATACCGGTCCCTGGCACAGTTCGAGCGCAACCTCCGGGCGCTCGTGCACTTCGTCCGTAGCGACGGTGCCGAGATCGTGCTGCTGACCCAGCCGTTCCTCTACAAGGACGACCCCAGCGAGGACGAGCGCAGGGCTATCCGGTTCGGAGAGGAGTTCTGCATGACCCGGACCGGCTGGCTGACGTGCGAGTATCCTTCGATCCCGTCTCTGGCGGGTGCCATGGAAGCGTTCAATGACGTCGT
>JBDHFY010000318.1:0-4835 GCA_039590195.1 Gemmatimonadota bacterium
GCGCACCTGCACGGTGTCGAGGTTCGCCATCGCCAAGAGCACGGTGCCGCCACCCACTTCGCGGGTGGCGGACGAGATGACCGTTCCCACCTCCACGTTCTTTTGCAGGATCACACCGGCGGTTGCCGCTCGTACTTCGGTATCCTCGAACGAAATCCTGGCGTCTTCGAAAGAGCGCTCGGCCCGCACCAACTGCGCGTTGGCGTTGGCCTGTTGGAGGTTCGCCGCTTCCCACTCCTGCTCGGTGATGGATTGCGTCTCGTAGAGAGCCTCGGCGCGGCGGAGTTGGGATTGGGCGTTGGTCAGTTGCGCCTTGGCCACTTCCAGGTCGGCCTCCGCCTGCGTCAGCGCGTTTCGCGGCACGCGCGGGTCGACGCTCACCAACAGGTCACCCCGCCCGACCCGGTCTCCCGTTTCCACGCGGACATCCATGATCTCGCCGGAGGCCTTAGACTTGACCTCAACCGTCTTGACGGGCTCGATGATCCCCGCGGCGCTCGCGGAAACCACGATGTCTCGTACCACAACCGGCACCATCTGATAGACCGGCGGTTCGACCTCTTCGGCGCAGCCGATCGCCGTCAGGCAAGCCCAAACAACGGCGGGTAGCGTCCGTCGAATCCGTGAAGTGATCATCCTGCCACACTCTCAGTCAGGACGTCCCGCTCGACGCGGCCGTCCAGAAGGTGGATCTGCCGTTGTGCCCGAGTCGCAATATCGTGCTCATGTGTGATCAGAACGACCGTCTGCCCCTGATCGTGCAAGTCCTCGAACACTTCTAGAATCTCTCGGCTCGTGGCACTGTCCAAGTTGCCCGTGGGCTCATCCGCCAGGAGCATGCTCGGCTCGTTGACGAGCGCCCGCGCAATGGCCACACGTTGCCGCTGCCCGCCGGACAGTTCGTTTGGCTTGTGTTCCATTCGGTCAGCAAGCCCGACGCGCTCCAGCGCGCCGGCAGCCTGTTCTCGCCGTGCCTTGCCTGCCATGCCGCCATAGATCAGCGGTAGCTCCACGTTGTGCAATGCCGTCGCGCGGGGAAGCAGATTGAATGTCTGGAAGACGAAACCGATTTCCTTGTTGCGGATGTGCGCGAGCTGGTCATCGTCCAGCTCACTCACCTTCTGAGCGTTCAGCCAGTACTCGCCTGACGTGGGGCTGTCGAGGCAGCCGAGCAGATTCATCAGCGTCGACTTGCCGGACCCGGACGGACCCATGATGGCGGTGAACTCGTTTTTTCGTAACTGGAGGTCGACTCCGATCAACGCGTGCACCACCTCGGTCCCCATCTGGTATTCCCGCGTAAGCTTATGGGTCAAGATGATGATATCCGGTGTGGGTATGTCACCGGTATTGAAATCGATGAATCGTCCGGTGTCGCTCATATCTCCCGACCTACCAGTGCTTCGAGTTCGGCTTTGGCAACGAGAAAATCCAGGCGGGCCTGCACGATATCCACCTCGGCCTGATCGAGGCTCACCTGCGACGTGAGCACCTCCACGATCGTGGCGGCGCCGAGTCGATAGCGCTCTTGCTGCACTCGCAAATCCTCCTCCGCAGCAGCCCGGCTCGCGGTCGCAATGTTGAACCGCAACAGCGCCGCCTCGAGCGCCGCGAACTCCCGTGTCATGTCGGCGTTGACTTGCCGACGCGCGTCGTCGATCCGGGCGCGCGCGGCATCCTGGCTTGCCAGCGATCGCGAGACGGAGGTTTCCCGAGTGAATCCGTTGAACAACGGCCACGAGAGCGAAACCCGGGCGGACCAGTTGTTGTCCAGAGCGCCCAGGGCGGATCCTGAGAACGAGTTCTGGTACGACGCTGTAATCCTGGGGAAGTACTCGCCTCGGGAGGAGGTCACCTGGGCGTCAGCCGCCCTGCCCTCCGCCGCGGCCTGTTCGATCGCGGGAGCGGTTGCCAGGGCTTCTTCGCGGAGCGCCGCCGTGTCCAGGGTGCCCAACATTATGATCGACGAGTCCGCGACGGCCCGAAGCGAGCCGTCATAGCCGATCAAGCGGGCGAGGTTGGCGACGGCTGTAGCCCGCTGTGTTTGCGCGTTCAGGAGCTGGAGCCGCGAGTTCCCGAGCTCCACGAAAGCACGCAACGTGTCTGAGCGAATGGCACTGCCGGCAGCGAGCCGTTCTGTCGACACATTCAGTTGCTCTTCCCCACGCCGGATCTGTGATTCAGCCACCCGGACCAACTCCTCCGCCGCCAGCGCATTGAAGAATGCCTGCTTCGTCTGCAGGGTGATCAGAAAGCGCTGGCTGGTCAGCGACGCTTCAGCGCTCTCCACGTTCGCGCTAGCCGTACGGTTCTGGGCGCTGCGCCGAAACCCGTCGAATACCGTCATGGACGCGCTGAGCGACGCGCTGTAAGACGTGGATGCGTCGCCGGAAACGGTCCGTTGGGTCGCCTGATCGAATCGATTCGTGGAGTTCGTGCTCCAGCCGCTCGAACCCGTGACGCTGGGTAACCAGTTGCCGATGGCCTCCCGGCGGGATGCCGATGCCACACGCACGTCACCCCGGGCCTGCACCACCGAGGGGTGGTATTGCAGCGCCAAGGTGATCGCGTCGTCCAGGGTGATATCGCGCACCTGGCCGGACACCGCCGCCGGCCCCGTCAACGCCATTGCAAGCACGATCGCCAGCGAGTTAACAAACTTATTCGTTGTCATGATTCCTGTGCCGGCGGCGTGCCGCCCGAATACTGTCACTCCGATGAATCATCTGCTGATACGTGGTGCGCTGGCCTTCGTCCAGGGCCTCGCTGATCTCGGCCCGCAGCTCGCTACGGATAGCTTCGTACCGCAGCTGTGACTCTTCCCAAACCGCGTGAACGGCTTCATTGCGGCGCTCGATCATCCTCTCCACGCTCGCACGCTGTTCGGCGGTCAGGGTCAGTTCGGTCTGCAGGCGGTCGACGTAACTAACTCGACGGGATCCCCTGTCTCCTCCCTCATCCCGGTCCGCGACCGCTATGGCGGCGCCCCCTACCACCCCGCCCAATACGAAGGCAGTCAGGAGGAGGCCGGTGGCCCACAGCTTTGATCGGCTTGGCATCGAATTCTTCTGCCTTTCCTTATGGACCATCCAATTCCCGATCCGTTAAGGCTCGTACACCACGGCTAGCACAACGTCCGCATCCGGGGGACTCGGCGACAGGAGGAGGGATGTCTCCTCCCGACCTTCTGCAGTCTGACTGAAGGCATCGTCAAGCGTCACCTCGTCGGTGGACGGTGCCGTCTCCCGAGCTCCGAACAGCACGGCGACGATCAGCAAGAGCGCCGCAACGAGGCCAGGCCGCGCCCAGGCGCCCAACACATCCCACGACGACGACTCAGTTTGCCGCTCAATCTGAAGACGCGCTTCGGCCATCACGCGGTCGACAAACGCTCGACGGTTCTTCCCGGTCAGTACCTGGCCGATGGCCCTTCCCAGCTTCAGATCGGGTCGGTGACTGAATGGTGACCGATTCATGAGGATTCCTCCCGCCAACCACGCCATGGTTGCAGTGCCGCCCGCAACGCGCGGCGCGCGTGAAACACATCCGACCTCACGGTTCCCTGCGGCACGTCCAACAGGTCCGCAATCTCGGCGTGCGGATATCCCTCGACATCGAACAACACGATGGCGATCCGTTGACGTTCCGGCAGCCTCCTGAGGGCCCGCTCCAGGGCGATGAGAAACGCCCGTCGATCCGTGTCGCTGTCCGGGCCGGGCTCGGACGCCGCTGCCGCAGGCGAAAGCGCTTCCGTTGCTCGCACCTTTCGGCGCCGGTGTCGGTCGGTCGCCGCATTCGCCACGATCCGCATGAGCCACGGGCCGAAAGGACGGCTCGGATCGTAGCGCCCAAGATTCTTGAGCGCGGATAGAAATGCGTCTTGAGCGGCATCGTCTCCGTCGTCAGGGTTCGTGAGGATCGCCCGCGCCAGCCGTCGGGCCTGCGAGGCATAGCGCTCCACGAGCAGGCCGAACGCCTCCAAATCTCCACCGTGGGCCCGCACGGCCAGATCGGCTTCCTCCTGAACCCTACGCGTGGTTTCCAACTGCCGTTGACCTTCTCGAGCCAAACTCACCCCTTTCGCCCCCCGCCCGCCGGCGGGCGTTTCAGGCCCCAGCTCCAAGTCCCAGCTCTCCCTCGATGGGGCCGAGTGTGTCTATGAGGAATTGAATATGCTCCTCGAGCAAGACGCCGAGTTCTTCGGTTCCCTGCCGGATGTCCTCGCGGTGCACGCCCTTGGCGAAGGCCTTGTCCTTCAGCTTCTTCTTTACGCTCTTGACGGTGAGATCGTTGAAACTCCGCGACGGCCGGACCAGCACACACGCGACCAAGAACCCGCATAGCTCATCGACGGCGAACAGCGTCTTCGCCATCGCCGATTCTCGCGCCACACCGCAGTAGGACGCGTGCCCGAGGATGGCCTGGCAGCTCTCGTCCGGTAGACCCCGCCCTCGCAATAGCCTCACGCCGAATGATGGGTGCTCTTCGGTCGGCGAGTGTGCGTCGTTGGGATACTTCTCGTAGTCGAAGTCATGCAACAGACCCACCAATCCCCATGCCTCCTCCTCCTCACCGTTCTGCCGTGCATAGCCCCGCATGGCCGCCTCCACCGCGTACATGTGTTTCCGCAAGGCGTCCGACTCCGTGTATTCATGCATCAATGCCAACGCTTCGTCTCGGGTCATCATCCCGCCCCCGGTATCCACTCTTCGAGGAAGTATTGAAAAACCACAAGGGCCCAGAGGGCTCGAGCGTGGTTCGCCCGGCCGCCACGGTGCTCCGTCAAAAGTTGCGCGATCGGCAGGTCGGGCAACACCCCTTGCCGCCGCAGACGG
>JBDHFY010000319.1:0-5530 GCA_039590195.1 Gemmatimonadota bacterium
TATCCTCAGGTTTTCGCTCCACGTCTACAACAACGAAGGGGATGTGGATCGGGTACTTTCCTTGATGCGGGAATGGCGTGCATCCAAACCCGCGCACGGCCCATAGCGTTCTCGTAGCTCCCACAGCCGGCATACGCTGAGAGATACGCTTGACTAGTTCTTCTCGTCCTTGAACTCGATGTACCAGTGTGTGCCGTCGCAGAAGGGCTTGTTCTTTGAGCCGCCGCAGCGGCACAGCGTGTAATGCTCCTCGGACGCCCCTTCGTTGCGCGCCTCACCCTCCAAGTCGACACCACCGGTGACGTGGTAGGGGCCGTCTTTGGACACTGTGACTGCTGGCTCCCGCTTCTGATCCCGGTGTTCGATCCCATCGATTGAGTAACTCAAGGCACCCGAAGGGCACTTGCGGACGGCTTCCTTGATGGCCTCGACACCCGCCCCTTCCGGATCAATCCAGGGCTCGGTCTTCAGTCGAAAAACCGCTGCCAATCTGTCCGTGCAGTGGCCCGCATGGGCGCAGATAGCTCGGTTATCGTGGATGGTGATACCCTTGCCGGTGTAGTTGTCGCGCTTGTCGTTACTCCCATCCGAGACCTTGTCACCGGAAAAACCGATCTTGGAGTGAGTTCCGTCGCAGAACGGCTTGTTGCTAGAACCGCCACAGCGGCAAAGTGCGATGACCTCCTTGGTCTCGATCACCTCACCCTTGGAATTGGTGAGCCGCGTGAGCTTCTTGACTATGTAGGGGCCGTTCTTGGACGGGCTGATCGTGGGGCCGGGAGCCTCGGGCTTCGACATTGCTTCTACTCCATCGGGGAATGGTCAGCAGCACGACAAAGAACAACGTAGCAGATTAGTCTAGCATGGAGAGGCTGGTTTTGACAGATGCCAGATGCGGCTTAGTGGATTTCAACCCGAACCGAATATATCGTGCGATCACGTGCACGGTATCGTGAGCGCGGATGGCGTTGTTGTGTGGAGGTGGGGCCGTTGTTGCATAAACAGATCCGCGCTCTTATCATCAATCCGTGGCAGTCATTCCAGTTCTCAAATGGTCAATCCGCGGCAGTCATTTCGGTTCTCAAATGACCATCCGTGGCAGCAATTCATCGACAACCCGACGCTATAGTACGGAATGGTCTTTTCGCTTGCGGGACCGCTGATACGTGCGGGTTTCAAGCTGTGGAGATCCTCAGGTCAAGCGCCCGGGTGGTATTACGAAGCCGTAGACAAGTGGGGCGGTCTGGCAGCCTCGCGAGAGCCGCGCGCGGTCACACTCGTCAACGGACGGTGGATGCTGTGCGATCTGCGCGACCACGTCGAGCGGCAAGTGTATTTCATGGGCCTGTACGAACCGATCGAGGTCTTCGTGCTCCTCCGGCTACTCCGTCCGGGGATGACGATGATCGACGGCGGGGCAAATGTGGGGCAATTCACGATCTTGGCCGCGGACGCTGTCTCTCCCGGTGGCGCGGTGCACAGCTTTGAGCCCGTTCCCACCACATTCGGCAAGCTTCAACGCAACGTCGAGATCAACGCATTCTCCAACGTTCACACGAATAACGCGGCGCTGTGGCGCGAGCCCACCACGCTTCGCCTCGGGCTTGCGGCCGACAAGGCTGACAACGCCGGGGCTTTCGGCATCGACATGGTTGATGCGGTGGCGGAGGTGGAAACGAGGGCGACGAGCCTAGATGGATACGCGGAGGCGCACGAAATCCCGCACGTCGATTTCATCAAACTGGACGTGGAAGGGGCCGAGCTTCAGGCTCTGCACGGCATGGATCACGTCCTCGAGCGGGACCATCCGACGCTGCTGGTTGAAATCTGCCGCAAGACGGCGGCGCGCCTGGGGTACGACGTCCAGGAGATATGGGATCTCCTGGTGGATGGAATGGGTTACCGTGGTTGGGCCGTCGGCTTGTGGACGGAATCAGAGGGAGCGCTGACGGGCTTGCGCGACGTGACGCAGCAAAACGTGCTGTTCTATCATGAACAGTCGCCGGGCCCGCCCGAGATGCCGTCGGACTTGAAGACGATCCTGCGGTGGGCACGGCGTGCCGCCTGAGACGCACACCATCACAAATCGCCGTTCGCCGATCTGCAATCTGCAATTGCTAGTCCGTCTCTCTTAAGGCACCAGCCTCCTCTGCTGCCCGATCACGTAATCGGCCGGCGGCTCGGCGCCGAGCAGGTGCCGCACGAAGTAATCCCAGCGCCGGCCCATCATGTAGTTCGTATCCACGCCGAAACCGTGCTCCGCGTTCGGGAAGATCACGAGGTCGAAGTCCTTATTGGCTTTGACCAGGGCATCCACCACGAGATACGTGTTGTATGGCGGCACGTTCGAGTCCATGCCACCATGGGCTAACATCAGCTTCCCCTTGAGATTCGCCGCGTGCGTCTGAGTCGCCTGCTCGGCGTAGTCGTCGGTGTCGCCCTGACGCGTGAGCATCCCTTGGTAGCGCTCTCCCCAGTCGTCCTCGTAGTTCCGGTTATCATGGTTGCCGGATTCCGAGATGCCGACCTTGAAGAAGTCGGGATAGCGGAACATCGCTGCCGCGGTGGCGAAGCCCCCTCCGGAGTGGCCCCAAATCCCCACGCGATCGATGTCTATCCAGGGGTACCGCCCGGCGAGCTGCCGAATGCCAGCCACTAGATCGGGAATCGTGTTGTCCCCTATGCGCCCGTAGTATGCGTCGTGAAATGCCTTGGACCGACCCGGCGTGCCCATGCCGTCAATCGCGACCACGACGAAGCCCAGTTCCGCAAGTGCCTGATGGTCACGGCGCGCAGTCGTGAAGCTACGCGAGCCAACACTCCCGCTCTGCGGCCCCGGATAGATGTAGTCGATAATGGGATACTTCGCCGTCGAATCCAGCTTCGTGGGCGTGTACATGAGCCCGTAGATATCCGTCGTGCCGTCACGTCCCTTCATCCTTATGGGCGTGGGAGGATGCCACCCGGTCGCGAGGAGGTGCGAGATGTCCGCCTGCTCGAGCTGCATCCGCACGTCGCCGCTCGTGTCCCGTAGCACGGTCACCGGCGGTGTGGTGGGCGTCGAGTACGAATCGACAAACGACTCCCCGTTTGGGGCCATCGAGATCGTGTGGTTGGCGTCCTCGGGAGTGAGGAGCGTCTCTCCACGCCCGTCGAAGCCGATGCGATACAAGTGTTGGAAGTACGGATCACGGCCGTGTTCCTTGCCCTGGCCCGTGAAGTAGATCATCCGCGCCTGCTCGTCCACACGCACGATGTCCACCACGTTCCCGTCGCCCGTCGTAATGCGGTTCTTCATCTGACCCGTGGTCAGGTCGTACAGGTATAGGTGGACCCAGTTGTCGCGCTCCGACCACCAGATCAGCTCGTTCGACTCCGGCAGCACGTGCCAGTTCTCTCCGGCACTGGCGTCGCCGATTTGTGTCTCTGAGCGCTCCTCGAACAATGTGCGCACCTGACCGGTGCTGGCGTCGGCCACGCGTACCCATGCCTGCTTGTGATCCCGCGAGCTCGAAACGAACGCGACCGCCGAAGCGTCTGGGTACCACAGGAGATCGCAGACGCGGTTTCCGCACGCGACGTGATCGTTCACCATCGAGCGGTGCGCGTCCGGCGGCATGTCGAGCCGGATCACACGGGGGGCGTTCGGTCCTTCGACCTCGATCACCACGCGATGGATGCGGAAGATGACGCTGTCCCCGGGCAGGGGATACCGCCACGCTTCCAGCTCCGGTTCGCCCACGGTCGTCCGCACGAGGTACATGCTGCTCACGCCGCGCCCGTCGTGCTGGAACGTTGCGATCTTCTTAGAGTCGAGAGACCACGACACGACTGGTGCGTCGCGCTTCACCCAACCGGCGTTGTTGGTGGCGTAGCCAAAGTCCTCTACCCCGTCCGTGGTGAGCTGGATTTCCTCGCCGGATATCAGGTCCCGCAGCCAGAGGTTGTAGTCGCGGATGAAGGCCGCGCGTGTGCGGTCGGGAGACACTGAGACGCTTCGGCCCGACCACGCTGTCAGATCGGTGCAACGATAGGTCCGGATGTCACAAGAGAACCGTTGGGGGTCGACGTCGAACTCGATCGCCTCGCCGCCGGCCGCAGTCTGCAATCGTGTCAGCGGGAGGTCGAATGGATCGTATGTCGTGTCGGTTGCGGCTGAGAGGGCGGCTGCGAGTCGCTCATGGTCGAAAGCGCGCCGGCGCGTCTGTGCACTCACGTTGGTCTCGATGAACTCATACCCTCCCGCGAAGGTGTTCCGATACCAGAGGCGGTCTGCATGGAGCCACGTGACACCCGCGACCGCGCCGAATACGAGTGGCGTCGTCTTGGTGCCCAGGAATCGCTCCGCTGCGGCGTAGTCGGCGGCCGCGACGGTAAACCGTTCTTGGGCCGCGGCGGGTACGGTCATGAGCATTGCGAGACATACTGGATTGAGTCGCATACGGATCCTCGAGTGTGAGCGATCGGTGAAACGGTGAAGGAAACTGCGATTTCTCAATCTATCAATCGGCCATTAGACCTCGCCAATCGGCAATCACCTCCGGTATCTTTTCGGCCGAAAGCGAATCTTTCGCTTCTTTCAGCGTGATCTACGTGAGTGACAAACTCCGCTGGCGAATCATCAGCACGGCAAACATCGGGCGCGCCGCCGTCATTCCAGCGGTGCGTGACGCACCGTCACATGTGAACAAAGTCATCCCGTGAAATCGCGTAGAACACGATTTCGTGCCCTTTTACGACTGCGCGCCTCTCGAATTTCATGCCGGCTTTCTCCAGCACCCGGTGCGATGCTGTGTTGGGCGTGTCTGCTGAAATCCGTATCTTATCAGGGCTCGAGCCACTTCTGTGGCGAGACCCGCTCCCCAGTGTTTGGGTGAGATCCCGTAGAGTAGCTGCAGCTCGGGCGAGTTCCGGAATATCCAAAAGCCACAGAATCCAATCAAATCCTCCCGGTCACACAGATGGACGCCCCACAAGCCGACTCGCTCCGCCTCAAACATCTCGGTGCTCTTCTCGACGATTGACGCGGCGCGCTCACGGGAGATGATCTCATTATCCCAGATGTATTTCCGCACCTGTGGATCGGTCCACAGGCTGTGAATGTCATCCAGATCGTCTGCCGTGAGCGGCCGCATGCGAAGACGTGCGGTGTTGATTTCTAGTGCGGTCATCTAACTGACCCGGAAAGTTCTCCCGTCACATGTCTCTTGAATGCATCGTCCTTCCTCCCACCACCGTGCGCACAACTTCGATCTCCTTGATGTGATCGGGGTCGACATCGTGGGGATCCTCGGCAAACATCACGAAATCTGCAAGCTTGCCGGCTGTGATCGACCCCTTGGTATCCTCTTCGAATGATGCATAGGCTCCGTTGATGGTCCCAATGCGCAGTGCTTCATCTACTGTGACACGCTGATTGGGACCCCAGACGCGTCCTTCGAAATCCTTCCGCGTGACCATACTTTGAATCGCCATTAACGGTTCGAACGGGCCCGGGGTGTAGTCAGACGCCCCGGGGACGACAATGTCG
>JBDHFY010000320.1:0-4798 GCA_039590195.1 Gemmatimonadota bacterium
GGAATAGCGTAGCGGAATCCGTGGACGTGCTGGAGGTCGTCCGCAATCGTCGGAGCATCCGTTCGTATGCCGACCGAGCGGTCGAGGACGAAGCACTGAGGCGCGTCCTGGAAGGGGGCCGCCTGGCACCTTCGGCCTCCAACCGTCAGGCCTGGCGTTTCGTTGTCGTCACCGATCCACAACGGCGTCAGGGCCTTGCCCGTGCTGCCGCCGCGCAACAGTTCGTGGCCCAGGCTCCGGTCGTCCTCGTGGCCTGCGCCGAGATGCGCGAGGGGCAGCGCTTCGATCTGAAGAGTTCCCTGATCGACGTGACCATCGCTGTCACGCAGATGGCGCTACAAGCGGTGGCCGAGGGGCTGGGTACATGCTGGGTCACCCGCTTCTACGAGGTTCAGGTCAAGCAAATCCTGGGCATCCCCGACGAGGTGCACGTGGTTCAGATGCTGACCATCGGCTACCCTTCTGAAGAGCCTATGACACAGTCTCGCCTGCCGCTGGAGAAGATCGTGCGTTGGGAGACGTGGTAGCTGGCCACGCCCCCCGGGCTATCGCGTCGGCGATGGTGGCCAGCGGGGCTTTGGTCAGCGGAGGATGGCGGCGGAGTCCATGCCGCCAATATAGCCGACGGCGCAGAACGTGGCCCGCTGGTCGAAGCGGGCTACAAGCAACCCGCGGACCAGACCCAAAGCCCTTTTCCCCACCCCACGACCAGACTATCGTATCGTTCAGCACGTCAAACCCAAAGCAGATTCCGAGTTCGCAGCCGGCGCATAAAACGGCCCGCCGGGGGCAAAAGGGACTTAAGGGAACCGGCGGGCCTAATGCAAAACCTTGGCTCATTCTACCGGCTGGACCATCAAGTCCAAAGCGATATCCGCACGCGAATGAGGCCAATAGCGGCCTTCAGCCGTTCTGCCCCGCACCGCCGGATCGGGCCGACGGGGCGGTTGCGTGCGCAGCCTCCCCCCTGAGTAAGAGCTCCACCGTATCAGACCGGAAAAACCGTACTGAGCATGGAAACGCCCCACCGGTCACATCGAGGCAGGTGGGGCGTTCAGTGCTGCGCTGGTGCTACTCGTCGCTCACGGGGTAGAAACGCACGTTGATTCGTTTGACACCGTCGTTGTCGATGCCCCAAAGGTAGAACACCAGATCCCCGATGTTGAACACCCATTCGTTGTCGAAGGCCTGGCAGTAGGAAAGAACCTCGATCTCACCTTCGAGGCACGGATCGTCTCCCTTAGTGGAACACGACTCGTAGAGCCCATCCGGGGCTTCGATCGGCTCGTCGTCGACGCAGCACAGCACTACCGGCTCACACTCCGCTTCCACCGGACACTCGAGCTGGGTGAAGTAGCAGACCGAACCAGTGAACCAGAACAACCCGGTGATTTCGATAGCCGTTGATTTTCCTTTCTGGCGCGTGAACGACTGGAACGGCGTCGCGAAACCGTCCTTGGTTACCAGTCCGAGGTACACGAGGTCGTTCCCGGCCTCGTCCTCCACGATCAAGATGTCCGGTACGATCGACAGCGTCGGCTCCCCTTGCGGCGACGCGAGAGGACGGGCATACACGTGGTATCCGTTGGAATTGTGCGGCAGGCGGATTTCCGCACGGTCCCCGTCGAAGTCGGAAGTACACCAGTCGGTCACCTGCAGCTCGGTGACGTCGGCTATGCGCTTACCCTTGTTCTTGCCCGAGATCATGACGATTTCTATGTTTTCGCCCTCTTCGGGCAGGAACACTACGTTGCCGTAGATGGGATCGCCGGTGATTGGATCATACTCCGGCGCGGGGCAGGTGAACTCCGGTCCCTTGGCGTTGAGGTTGAGATTGAAGTGTTCTCCGCTCGGGAAGCCGTTGGGGTTGACATCGGCACCCGGCGGCGTGGCCAGCACGGTCGCGGGACTAACGAACAGCAGCACAATGACTCCACAGATTAGAAGACAAATCCGACTCATGGTGTTCCCTCCTTATTCGGTAGGCATACCTTGGGCACCGCGCGGCGTCGAGGTGCGCCAATGCCTATTCGAGCACGATGTCCTCATTCTTGATCAAACGGACCTCTTCGACGGTGAAGGTGCCCTTGCCCACGGTGGCGGCCGCCTCGGCCTGCCCCTCGTCGAACGAATCACCGGTCTTGATGCGAACCTGGATGTCGACCGAGTGCACTCCGGACTCAAGCGGCTGGGTGACAAAGTTGAACGAATTCGCCGTCATAGTGTCCAGGATAAGCTCAAGCTCTTCCGGCTGGAGGCAGTCTTCGTCGATTGTGATGTCGCCAGTGTCGGGATCGGCTGAGAGGCAGACGTTGCCTTCCGCGTCGGTCAAGAGTCCCTGGAACACCGCCGACAGTTGTTGCATGCGGCTCGCAAACACCACCGACCCCGGATAAGCCTCCTCGTTGTCAACCATCACCCGCACCTGGATGGTGGCGCTGGCCGAGGAAGTGTCCTTGTTGCCCCCCTTGCTCTTGACCTGCGTCCGCGTGAAGAGCCCGCATTCCAGGGAAACGTCGATGAACAGGGACTTCTGGCTGGAAGTGTGAATCGTGTTGGACAGCAGTGTGGTCCACTCCGGTTCGCCATTGGGATCGATGCCTTGAGCCGAAGAATCGAGCACGCTAATGGCCGTGAACTGTGTGGTCGCCTTGGCCGAGGGATGTCCCCCCTCCGGATTCTGCGCGAAGGCCGGCAAAGTTGTCACGCCGAGCGTCAGGCCCAAGACCATCAGAGCCACCATCGGTCCCCTTCGCGTCGGTTTCCTCTGCCTGATCATTACTTCTCTCCGACATTGAGAACTCGTCGCCGTTGCCCCCGCGGTAGCCACGGCGACACCGGAGCACCGCAACACCTACGCAGTGATGCCGTTTTCCGGCGGGAAAATCCGAAGATAGGTTGGTTTACCACTGTTCGCCGGGTTGCGTTTGCGCAGAGACTCCCCTCGTAGCGTGACATCCGCAAACGGACATCAGCGTGGGACCTAGCGCCTCTTCCCATCCAACCCATAATGCCTAAATTGACACTACAGTCGGAACGGGGAGAGTATTGGATATCTTCTGCCGACGGGCAAATGAAAACTCGCTGAATGGGAGATGACCGCTCCCTGATCCGGGTGCACCGGGAAAGCTGGAAGGGGTCAGCACCGGCCAAACACGAATCAGCGGCACGCCGCAGCCGCAGATCCCGGGCTCGACCTTCAGCAGGCCATCGTCGTAGCCGTCGTTGTAGTTATCGCCCGGTCGGCGGGACGGGCCGAGGCAGCCCGGTGCGGCGAAGCCAAGGGGCTGAGCCTCCTTAACCACCTTAACCACCTAAACCGCCAACCCACGAGCCCGCCATCTACGCCAATCTGACGCGATCCCGTCGCCAGCCGCCCCATGCTAGCCCCAAGGGCATGGATCGCCTCAGATCCCGGTGGATGGGCTCCGATGGGCGGTAGATGGACGGTGGGCCACGTCCCAGGGCGGGTTCAAGTGGCTTTTGGGCATTTGGAGGGGCCGGCGGGGGCAGGCGTGCGAGTCCGATGAGCAGGCGGGCTCGGGGCGGGGGTGCCTGCTGGAAAACCGGGGCGCACCGGCACGCCCTGGGCACGCCCGCCGGTCCGGCCGCGATGCAGGGGATGGCTCGGGTCGAACGCGAGTGGGAGAGCATTGAGAATGGCAGCAGCCGTGCTCGATCGGAGGGCTCCATCAACGCGACCCAAACCGTGCTTTTTGTGTAAGATGCTTCCCGATGAGGGCTCATGAACCGTCCGGCGTTGAGCCGGATGGATTGGCGATGCGTAGGTCAGGGGTTCGAGTCCCCTCGGCTCCAGTTATGAAAGTCACGTCAACTGCCGATCGGTCTGGTGCGTGGACCGTCCGCGTACATATTGCCAGTGCGGTTCAGAGTGGAGGGAATCCGATGTCCACGAAGACCGAGCTGTTGGGCGTGGTCTTTGCCTCGCTGACTCTCGCCGTCGGCTGCGCCACAAGTGGCGGCGGTGGTGCTGGCGGAGGTGGGCACGGTGCAACCGGTGTCGCGGGAAACGCTGGGGCCGGGCAGGTTCTCTATGACGCCAACGGCTGCGGCGACTGTCACGGAGTCCCCTCGATGAACAACACGTCTTTCGCGGAGGCTCCCGACCTGGGCGGGGACGATCCTGAGGAAGCTCAGTCCATCGAAGATATGCCGACCTGGGTAGAACACCCCGGCGGCACCTTCGAGCAGTTCACTACGCAGAACTACGAGGACCTAGCGGCGTTCTTCGCCCAAGCCGGCGGTGGGGAAGGAGAAGGTGAGGGCGAAGGCGAATGCGACTGCGTCGGTGAGGATTGTGATGTCCTGACCGGTGGTGATCCGATTTTCCGAGATTTCGAGTTGCCCACGCCGCTGTTCGCCGCTGACAGCGCCTGGAACCAGCGGGCTGACACGGCGGCGGTGCTCCCGGATAGCGACGACCAAATCCTCGTGCTCTACCGCGTGCTGGTTGGGGACCAGACCTCAGTGTTTCCGCAACTCGAACTGAATAGATGGCCGTTCATGGCCATCGCCTACGACGCGTGGACCATTCCCGTATTTCGTGCGGGCGAGGGAGAGCAGAGCGTACGTATTCGTGACTACGACGGTGTCGAGTGGTTCTCGAGCCCCAAGCACGGAGTAGAATCGCTGGGTGGTCCGGTGATCGCACCTACATCTGCGGGGACCGTGCGCCCGGCTGGACCGACCGGTACCTATTCCGACGGCTGGCTGGTGTTGTACGACATCGCGAACACCCTCGAGTACGACTTCTGGGCGGCCACGACGGTCCTCGATG
>JBDHFY010000321.1:0-4793 GCA_039590195.1 Gemmatimonadota bacterium
AGCGTGGTCGCGCAAACCGTGGCGGTTTCGCATTCCGTCCGGGACTTACGTCCCTACGACATTCGCGCTGCGGACCGCCCCTCCGGTACGGTTCGCGAGGACGCCGAAGCGCTGCTTCACACCTCAGGCTGCGAGCTGGTCCAGTCCCGGGAGCGGCGGACCGGCGTCTACGGTCCCAGCGTCGAGGTGTCGTGCGGCGACACTCCGGGCGCCTGACCGTTTTCTGCCTTCGATTCCGTCACCAGGGGCTGGCCCTCGTGTGCCAGACTGTAGTGGGCCAGCAGATTCCACTGTCTGGGCACGCCTGGCCCGCGCTGGTTATCTTCTAGGCCATCGACGGGGCGTGGCGCAGCTCGGTAGCGCGCCTTTTTGGGACCAGGAGGTCGCCGGTTCAAATCCGGCCGCCCCGATTGGACATGACCCCCCACGGGCGGACCCGTCACCCTGGCAGCAACGGTCGCGAAATGCCGGCTTTTGATCCGGTTGAAGCATCTCCCCCGCTCAGGGACGTCCGTCAGGGTCAGGTCGGACTGTCGATCGGGCACCCGCATGGAGCGTGCGGTGTTGTTGGCAAGCTACGCGCTCTACTCCGCAACAGAAGCCACCACCACTCACTCCGTTCGCCGCCGCTTCTCACGCGAACAGGCACTTCCGGCGCTACATTCTGGCTGCTGCCGGGCCAACGCCGTGCAACCCCACCGGACTGACTTCATGATATGACGCTCTGTCGCCAGCCGCCGTCCGCCTACTTCACGCGAATCGTGCAGGTGGCATGAAGGCCAAGGAGCCCGCACAACTGCAGCGCAGAGTGCTGAAGGGCGGAACGCTGCCGCACCTGGCCATAGCCGTGGGCGTGGCCGTCGTGGCCTACACACCGGCCTTGAGCAACGGCTTCGTCAACTGGGATGACGACGCCTATGTCATCAGCAACCTCATCATCAGAGAACTGTCCCTCGCGAACCTGTGGGACATGTTCTCGCGGCCTCACTTCGGGCTGTATCAGCCAATCACGCTGCTTTCACTCGCTCTCGATTTTCAGGTGGGCGAGACGAGCCCATTCTGGTACCACTTGGTCAACGTCCTGATCCACGGCGCGAATGCCGGGCTGGTGTATCTTCTCATCCATTCTCTCATCAGTCGACGCGGCGTCTCACTGATCACGGCGGTTCTCTTCGCGCTGCATCCCTTGCACGTGGAGTCCGTCGCGTGGGTGACGGAGCGGAAGGATGTCCTCTACAGCCTCTTCTTCTTTGCCTCGCTGATCAGCTATGTGCGATACGCGAGCGGCGGCCGCAGAACCCTGTATTACGTCGCGCTGAGTTTGTTCCTGCTCTCCCTTCTGTCGAAGGTTCAGGCAGTCTCTCTGTCAGTGACCCTGATCGCGGCCGATTTCGCGTTGGGGAGGAGTCTCCGCGACGGCAGAGTCTGGCTCGAGAAAACCCCCTTCCTCGCGCTGTCGCTCGTATTCGGAATCGTGGGATTGCTCGCCGTGCGTGCTACGGGGGCATCCCCGGGCCAGACGAGCGATGGCATCATGATCCAATCCGTTTATGCGACGTATGCATTCGCCCAGTATGTGGTGCGACTGGTCATGCCCCTTGGCCTTTCGGCGGTCTACCCCTACCCGGTGCGCGCCGACGGAGGTTTGCCCTTCGGCTTGTGGTTGTATCCGCTCCTGCTTTTCGGCGTGGCGGTTGCATTCATGTACTCAGTTAGGCGTTCCAGGATCGTCGCGTTCGGTATTGCGTTCTTCATCATCAATTTCGCCTTGGTCTTGCAGGTGACGCCGGTGGGTACGGCCTTCATGGCTGACCGATTCAGCTACGTCCCCTCCGTGGGTGCCTTCTTGATTGTCGGCGTGGGGTATCAGGCAGTCACGAACCGCTTCTCCGGTGCTCGATGGCCGGCACGCGGGGTGCTGGCGGCTTACGCACTGGCGTTGTCGATCTTGACCTTCCAGCGCAGTCTGGTGTGGCGGGACAGCCTCTCTCTTTGGAACGACGTGCTGTCCAAGTTCCCCTCAGTTCCCGTGGCATACAACAACCGTGGTGCGGCGAGGGCGGAGCAGGGAGGTTTCGCTGCAGCGATGCTGGACTATGACAAAGCCATACAGCTGAAGCCCGACTATGCCAAGGCATACAACAACCGAGGAAGCGCAAAGATCAGCATGGGCCAGTACGAGGACGCCATCGCCGAACTCGACGAGGCCATCCGACTGGAACCCGACTACGCGAGCGCATACTACAACCGAGGACTTGCAAACGACTACCTAGGCGACACGGAGGCTGCGATCTCCGATTATGACCGGGCCATCGAGTTGAATCCCGACTTCGTGGACGCTTTCTACAGCAGGGCAGGAGCGCTGGGCAACGTCGGGCAACTCGACCGGGCGCTACGCGACTACGACAGAGCGATAGAACTGAACCCGAGGTGGGCCAAGGCCTATGCCAACCGGGGCACCCTCAAGCGCGCCCTGGGCGATCTGCGCGGTGCGTGCCTCGACTGGCAAACGGCAGGCGCTCTCGGAGAGGGTTCGGCTACCGAGCGGCGATCTCAATACTGCGGTCAATAAGGGGGCGCCCACGGCATGACGGGCATTCAGCGAGCACGGTGAACACTCAGAGCCTCTGCAGTACCATAATAAGAGTGGCGGCCTCGTCCGACCCATCCTGATCGAAGCCATATTCCGCGTCGTCCGTGGTCATTCGGAGAAAATCCGCGGTCAGCGTGACCGTCCGCCTAAAAGAAACGACCCCGGAGTGTTCGGTTCGGCGTCGTCCGCAATCGCAATCGTCTCGCCCATGACCTCGATCGTTCCCGCAAATGACTCAGTTTGGGCCGTCCATCGTCTCCGTGCCCGACACCCTCCAATCGGAACCCACCGTCAACGTGGAACGGCCGCCGCTCTGAATGAGGTCAAACCGCTGAGGACGATCAACGACGCTTCTGAACTCGAACGCCGAAGCCTCCCACGTTCCCACCAGATGGTCGACACCAACGACCGCAGGATCGTTGCGCCCCACGGCCATTAGGGACCCAACGACGGGGCCGGGAAGGCTGAGAGCCTGCAGTCCGCGCTTCGGTGGCGTACGCCGACGCTGAACCGCAGCCCCAGCGACCCATCAGCTTCACGAGATCTCGACGCCGGCGCGTGTCTTGGCTCAGCATGTCGACCTGGAAGAGGTCTGGCCGGCCGTCCCGGTCTACGTCCCCCACATCCACCGCCATCGTCGAGTTGCTGGAGGAGCGCATCGCGAACCATGGCGCCAGCCGGAAGTTCCCCCGAC
Organism: Gemmatimonadota bacterium; assembly: GCA_039590195.1. Lineage (GTDB taxonomy): Bacteria > Gemmatimonadota > Gemmatimonadetes > Gemmatimonadales > GWC2-71-9 > JBDHDY01. The sequence continues at coordinate 3,288 of JBDHFY010000321.1, forward strand.
CGTCGTTGAGCCAGAACTGATCGGGGTCCTCGAAGTCGTTGGCCACGTATAAATCGGGCGCCCCGTCGCCGTCAAGATCGGCGAATATGACAGCGAGGCCGAAGTCCTCCGGCTCCTCTGCCAACATGCGCCCCTGCTCGTCGACGATACGGGGGTTGCCGGCGATCGGCTCCCGGACGAACCGGCCAGCGCCCTCGTTCCGGTAGAAGAAGTCGGGATCCGCGCGCTGTTCCAGGCTGATCCCGCCAAGGTCTTCGCGGTCGACCAGCCTGTACTCCGCTGCGGAATTCCTCCCGGACTTCAAACCGCCGGAAGCCCAGCGGCCGGGCGACCCGGTCGAAGGCACGCTCCTGCGGCGCCATCCGGTCGAGGGTGGTGTACGCCTTGTAGTTGACGACGTACAGGTCGAGGTCGCCGTCACCATCCACGTCAGCCACGGCGATCGTCGTGCTCCCGGCGGACGAGGTCAGGCCGACGTCCTTGCCCTGCTCCGTGAAGTGCCCGGTGCCGTCGTTCAGGAAGAGCGCGTTCGGTCCCGCCGTGCGGGCAAGGAAGATGTCCGTTCTTCCGTCATCGTCCACGTCTCCGAGGCACACGCCACCCCCCTCGGCCAGAATGCGGTTCCGGACAACCAGAGACTCGCTCACGGTATTGCGAAACGTGATGCCCGTCCGCCGGGGATGAACCAAGGTGAAGCCGCGAGTGCCTCGCCGCGGGACGTCCAGAGCCCGCCAGCGGTACCCGTCGCCCTCGTGCCAGGTCGTGGCGGCCGGGTGGCCGCAGGCCGCCACGACCTGGGCGAGCACCGAGACGGCATGTCGTGCATGCCGCCGCAGAGCCGGAGACCTGGCGGCGAGGAGGTGACGCGGAAGACGGGTCGGTGACAAACACCCTCGATGGAGATCGCGTGGAGAACCGCAAACGTGCGAGCTTGCTATTGACGCTTTCACCTCACGTCGTACCGGCAAAACCGATCTCAAATGTGCAGGAACGCTTGCGCCCAGAGTCAGCGAGGGCCGGTTGCCCGGCCAGCGCACAATCCGGAGACGTGGCGCAACACCTCGCTGCCGACGGATGAGAACGCACCGGTTCGCTGGTCTCCTTGACCGTCGCTGTTTCGTCGCCGTTGCGGCAATTTTGGCGGCGTGCGCCTCGCACGATCCCCGGGACGTCGGTTCGATCATTCCAGAGACAAGCATTCTCTTCGAACCGGCCAACTGGCTGCGAGACCGGGGGTATGAAATCGTCTACGTCGAAACGAACATAGGTACGTTCGAGGCCCTACGGTGGCGAGAGCGGAGAACGTCACCTCGAAGTGGTACCACGGTAGGGCGAGCAGACTACCTGATCGTTGACGTTTACGCGGACGTGCCTACCGGGCGCACTGTGATGAGCGTGGTCGCGCAAACCGTGGCGGTTTCGCATTCCGTCCGGGACTTACGTCCCTACGACATTCGCGCTGCGGACCGCCCCTCCGGTACGGTTCGCGAGGACGCCGAAGCGCTG
>JBDHFY010000322.1:0-1387 GCA_039590195.1 Gemmatimonadota bacterium
CCGACAGCGGCACTGGAGCCATGAGTAGCCTCCAGTGGGCTGCGGTGATGCGCGGTGACGAGTCGTATGCAGGTGCCGAGAGTTTCTACCGGTTTCGCGACAAAGTCGAAGAGCTGACAGGGTTCACGCACATCCTGCCCACGCACCAGGGACGGGCGGCGGAGCGGATCCTCTTTGAATTGGTTGGAGGTCCGGGGAAAGTCTTCCCCAACAACAATCATTTCGACACGACTCGAGCAAACATCGAGCACGCCGGCGCGGAAGCCGTGGACCTGGTCATCGACGAAGGGATGCAGCCGGCAACCCACCATCCCTTCAAAGGGAATCTGGATGTGGACAAGCTGAATCGCCTCGTGGACCGTGTCGGTGCGGACCGGATCCCGCTCTGCATGGTGACCGTGACGAACAATTCGGGTGGTGGACAGCCGGTGAGCTTGGAGAATCTCCGGACGGTCCGAGCCGTATGCAATGGGTACGGGATCCCGCTCTTTCTCGATGCCTGTCGCTTTGCTGAGAACGCGTACTTCATCAAGCTTCGCGAGCCCGGGCAGCGCGATCGCTCGATTCGCGAGATCGTCCGTGACATGTTCGACCTCGCCGACGGGGCAACCATCAGTGCCAAGAAAGATGGGCTTGTGAACATCGGTGGTGTGCTGCTGCTGCGAGACGAGGAACTGGCGCAGCGAGCCGACGCGCTCCTCATCCTCACGGAAGGATTCGTGACCTACGGCGGCCTGGCGGGTCGTGACCTGGAAGCCATGGCGCAGGGGTTCGAGGAGGTGGTACACGAGGATTACCTGGCCTATCGCATCCGTTCGACCGAGTATCTCGGGGAGAAACTCCGGAGAATCGGATACCAGATCGTCGAGCCGCCGGGCGGACATGCTATTTACATCGACGCCGGGCGGTGCTGTCCCCAAATCCCTCCGGCCCGATTCCCCGGTCAGGCCCTCATCTGCGCCCTGTATCGCCGCGCCGGAATCCGGGCGGTGGAAATCGGAAGCGTGATGTTCGGCGGGCAGGGCAAGGCTCCGCCGATGGAGCTCGTCCGGCTGGCGGTGCCGCGGCGGGTCTACACCCAAAGTCATATCGATTATGTGGCGGAAGGGTGCGCCGGGGTGTTCGAGGAGCGGCGGCGTCTGAGGGGTCTCCGGATGACGAACGACCCCCCGTACCTACGTCACTTCACGGCGGCGTTCGAGGAGGTCGAGTAAGGAGCTAGGCCGCGCGGGCCACGCGAATGGCGTCCAAGGCACGGTACATTTCGCTGGCGGATGCGAAACGGTTGTTGGGGTGCTTCTCCAACGCCTTGAGGATGACGTTGGCCAGCACGTCGGGGACCTCAGGATTCAGCGTGCGTGGGTCGTCGGGTCGTTCTTCGAGGTGC
>JBDHFY010000322.1:1398-6159 GCA_039590195.1 Gemmatimonadota bacterium
CGTGCGGCCGGTGACGCACTCGAAGAGGACGGCGCCGGTTGAATACAGATCGGCGCGACCGTCGATGGCCTCGCCCATGAGCTGTTCCGGCGGGATGTAATCAGCGGTCCCGACGGCGGCACCGGTGGACGTCAATCCCTCTTTGCTGCGCTCGGCGAGCCGGGCGATGCCGAAGTCCATCACTTTGAGAAAGCCACTGTGATCCACCACCATGTTCTGTGGCTTGATGTCCCGGTGGATCACGCCCTGTTCGTGGGCGACCTCGAGGGCGCGACAGAGCTGCTTCCCAACGGTGATGGCCACTGCGGTCGGGAGACGCCCGCGTTTTCGGATGAGCTCCTTGAGCGTAGTCCCTTCGACGTACTCCATGGTAATGAAGTACATGCCCTCCACCTCGCCGAGGTCGTGCGTACGGACCACGTTGCGGTGCGTAATCCGGCGGGCGAGACGGATCTCCTGTTTGAAACGATCCAACATGCTGACGTCGCCTCGCACGACATCCGGTCGCAGCGTCTTGATGGCGACGGTTTCGTCCAGCTCCCGGTCGTGGGCGCGATAGACGACGCCCATGCCGCCGGTGCCCAAGACGCCCCGGATCGCATATCGGTTGGCCAGGATCGACCCCGGCTCCAACCGGTGCGCGATCACTCCTGTGGGAACGGTCGGCTGCGTACGTCCTGGCGGGCGGGGCGAGCGACCGGCGGCGGTGCCGGGCATTGGGATCGTGGCGTCGCTCCCGCCACTCAGGTATTCCACCAGCTCTTCCTTCGCCCGCAGCTCGCGCACCATGTGTTCGAACGCGGCCGCCAGCTCGCCGATCTCGTCCTGGGACGTGATCTCGATGGTCCCGGTGTACTGCCCGTCCCCGACGCGTCTGGTTGCCCGGACGAGGCGCTTCACTGGTCGGGTGATCTGTCCCGACACAATCAGCGACGTGATGAGCGCCAAGGCGAGGCCTCCGCCGAACACGTACCACATGGTGCGTCGCAGTTCGGTGAACGCGGCAAGCTCCACTTCACGCGAGCGGAACCCGACATAGCCGCCAACGGGGATCCCCGATGCCGTGTACAAGGGGCCCGTCACACCCACCAGCGTCTCGCCGGCAACGGGCATACGCATACGGGTCTGTTGCTCCGCTTCAGCGAGTGCGCTGTCGGGGTCCAGGCTCGCGATGGCTGAGTCGATGGGGCCCCGGGGCAACGTGGCGACGAGAACCTGGGGGATACCGAGGGTGTCGAGAGCGAAGAATACCACGTCGGAGTTGGTGTGGCGCTGCAGCTCACCGGCGAAGGCACTGTCCACGGGAAGTGCAGTGACCAGGACGGCATAGATGAGGGTACGAGACGGGTCGAAGACCGGGACGCCGACGGCCTGGAAGATGATGTCTCCCTCGTCGGTGGGTTCGATCCACACGCCATTGGTAGAGTCTCCCTGGAGCGCTATTCCCACCAGCGAACTCTCCGAGAGATCATCGTCGAACACGTAGCGTTCGTAGGTCCAGGCCTGGAGGATTCCGGCGCCGTCGGTGATCAACGCCCATGTCGCACCCGTCTGTTCCCGAAACTCGTCTGCCTGGTCGAGCAGGTCGGAGCGGTTGCCGGTGCTCAGCGCCTCGCTGATGCGCGCCACGTAGTCGGGGACCTGTGCCAACCCAGCGGTGACTTGGAGGAGCGCTTGGCTCCGGCCAGTGAGAGCATCGTCGATGGCGGATTGGGTGGCGGTGAGGGCTTTGTCGATTGATTCGTCGGCCGCACGGTTTGCCCGCAGCCACGTAAAGTAGAGCGCTCCACCAAGCGCGGCCGCCACGACGATTGCCGAGGCGAAAAAGATCTTCGAGCCGAGGCGCTGGACCGGTGACTTAATAGCGGCGACCCCTCCGTGCCTTGGAGTACGGCTGGCCGAACTTGTTCAGGTGCTGGACGAATCGGTGGTCGCGGGCGTCGAGTTCGACGGTCATGTTACCCACGCCACGAGACGTGACCTGGACCCGACGTGGCCGAAAAGTTTTCGCGCGTTCGTGCCAGGCATGGAGCACGTAGTCTCCCGCCGGGACGCCGACGATGCTGAAAGAACCATCGCCGGATGGCTGTGCATAGTACGGGCTGTCACGCACGACGATGATGGCGCTCATCCGTGCATGCACGTTGCAGAACACGCGGATGACCCCCGCTCGAGGGAAATCCGTCGAACTCACCTTTCCCCTGCTATAGCGTCCCAGGTCGAACGGCGCGATCTGCGAGCGGGAAAAGACGTTGTGGTTGAAGGGATCTTCGTTGGGGAATGCCACCGCGGAGCCCACCGTCACCACCACCAGGTGAGGGCGGAACGCCTTCTTCGACATCATGATCTCGGTAGTGTCCACGGGTATGGAGTCGGGCAGCAGGCGCCGGTCCACTGGCTCGAGCCACACCACCGCGTCTGCCACGTCCTTGGCGAGCTTGTTCCCCCTGTCGAGCACGGTGAGTCGACCGCTGATGCTTGCCAACGCGTGGGCGGGACTGTCCTTTTGACTCCCAACTGACGGGAAGCCAGCCGGAATGCCGATGCCAACGATGAGAAGGAGGCTACGTTGCCCGACGTTTTTCCAGGTCACGACCCAAGGTTACCGCAACCTCTGCGGGGCGTCAACGGAAACTCATCCCAGCGAGGAGCAGCCATTATGAAGATTCGTCATTACCTGTTGCCCGTCCTTTTCCTGGCGGTCGCCCCACCGGCCGTCGCACAGGAGCCAGAGCCTCTGGACTCGATTCGTGCCCGACTGGAGCGTGCGGAACGAATGATCGACGTGCTCCAGACCCAGGTGGCCGAGCAGGCCGAGTCGAAAGTTGAGCCGGCGGCTGGGGGGCGGATCGAGCTGTTCGGACACATCCTGCTGAACGGGTTCTCGACTAGCGCCAAGGTTCTCAACAGCGACGTTCCGCTGTTCGTGCAACCACCCGATCCTCCAGGCGGCCTTCCCGTGAGCGGTGTAGGTGCATCGCTCCGGCAGACGCGGGTGGGCATTCGCGCTTTTCATTCTGATGTTTTGGGAAGCGATTTGAGTGGCGAGGTCGAGTTCAATCTCTTCGGCGGGCACCTGGGTGACGGGCGGTTACGTCCGCTCGTAAGCCTGCGACGCGCCCGAGTCGAGCTGCGATGGCCACAGGCCTGGCTCGTCTTCGGTCATGAGGCCCCTCCGATCTCCGGTGAGAACCCGTCGAGCCTCGCGGCGCTCGATCTTCCCGGATTCAGCACGTCCGGTAATCTGTGGTTCTGGATTCCACAGGTTCGCTTCGGCTTCGAGAGTCCAACCGTGGTGCGAGTCGGCTTCGAAGTCTCCGCACTGGCGCCGTTCTCGGCCGGCCAGCCTACGTTTGTCACAAACTTCACGGCGGCGGAGCGCAGCGACCGTCCGATGGTCGAGGGCCGGCTCCTCGCCCGGTGGGGTGACCCACAGATCGCCGGTGGAGAGGTAAGTCTGGGTGGTCACTGGGGGTGGATCGCGACCGACGGGGACTCACTCCTCAGCAGCAAGGCGGCGGCGTTCGCCGCGCGGTTTTTCGTGACCGAGTACGTAGAAGTTCGAGGCGAGGCGTTCACCGGGGAGGCGACGGCGGTGTTGGGTGGGGGTGGGGTCGGCCAGTTGCTCGGCGCTGGTGGGTTTCCCGTTCGGACCAAGGGAGGGTGGGGTCAGCTCAATCTGTTGCCGGTTCCGGAGTGGGAGTTTGGCGGTGGATTCGGCATCGACGATCCGGACGACGCGGATTTCGCTCCCAACACGGGGCGTCTCCAGAACAAGAGTTGGGAGACCCATATTCTCTGGCGTCCGCATCCATTGATGTTCGGCTTAGAGGTTCGTCGCCTGTTCACGCTGTATGGCGATCCGGCGGTGGGAACCCAGGTCGCTACACATGTCAACCTGGCGATGGGTTTCCGGTTCTAACCAGGCGCGTGCCGGCGGCCCCACTCCTTGCAGCGCCCCGGGGCCGTCGGCGACCAGCCCGGCAGCACCTCCTATCCGAAGCTCTTCATCGCCGTTTCGGTTCTTGCCTTGGCTCGTGCCTGATCGTCCCGTATCCCCTCTGACGCTCGGGGCGGCCGGAGCGCGATCGAGACCCCGGGGTCAGAGGCTCGCGCTTCGTCGTGACGGCGCCCTCGGGTTTCCGTCAGGCCGTATCACTCTCTCCGACCATCGAAACCGGTTGGCCCGTGGAATCCAACACGCGCTGCCACGTCTCACTCTGCGGATCGATCTGCTTGCTGCCGTCGGCCACAATCGACAGCGGCACATGGGTGAATGCGTTGTTCCACCACCCGACCATCATGTCGGTGCGACCGGACATGGCAGCATGAACGGCGTGCTGCCCGAGAATCAGGCAGAAAGAGGCATCGAGCGTGTTTGCCGGTTGGCTGCGGATTGTGTAGCCGGGGTCGATGTACTTGAGATCGATGGGCATGCCCCGTGCGGCGAAGTGTACGCGGATCTCGTCGCGCAGGTACTGACCGATGTCCTTGAGCCTTATGTTGCCCGACGCGTCTCGCGCCTCCACATCCCCCGTCTGCATGAACTCCTGCCCCGCCCCCTCCGCCACGACTATCACCGCGTGACGGCGGTTCGCCAGGCGAAGCTCTAACGCATCCAGAAGGCCCCCCTCCCCGTGCATGGTGAATGGAACCTCGGGCACCAGACAGAAGTTGACCTCGCCGCTCGCGAGAGTGGCGAACGCCGCGATGTAGCCGGAGTGTCGGCCCATCAGCTTGACGAGACCAATGCCGTTCCAG
>JBDHFY010000323.1:0-5055 GCA_039590195.1 Gemmatimonadota bacterium
GGCGACAAGAGGACCGTCTCTGCCGTTCGTATCACCGCACCTCCGGTCATCGACGGAGTGGTCGACGACGAGTGTTGGCAGACCGCCTCGTCGACCGACAGCCTGATCCAGTTCCAGCCCCGGCACGGCGAGCCCTCGCCGCACCGCACCGTCATCTTTGTGGGCTTCGACGACCGGGCGCTGTACGTCGCGTTCGTCTGCTACGACTCCGACCCCAGCCGCATCGCCGCCGCGCTGACCAAGCGCGACAGCGACCTGGGCGACGACGACGCCGTCGGCATTTTCCTCGATTCCCTCAACGACGGCTACAACGCCACCGGCTTTGTCACCAACCCGCTGGGGACGCAGTGGGATTTCCGCATCACCGACAACGGACGTACGATGGATTCGGAATGGGACGGCACGTGGGAGGTGGCGACCGCGCGCACCGCAGAGGGCTGGTCGGCGGAGTTTGCGATCCCGTTGCGAACGCTCAAGTACCGCGGCGGCGAAGACCGCACGTGGGGCGTGAACTTCGCCCGCAGCTACCCCCGCTCACTCGAAGTCAGCTTCTGGGCCGGCCCCATGGTTGACGAGCTGCGCGTCTCCCAGTACGGCCAGCTCACCGGCCTCGATCTGCAGGCGCCCGTCAAGCGGATCGAGGTCATACCGTACGCCATGCTGCAGGTCGAGGAGGGCGGGCATCAGGATACCCAGGCGGGGCTCGACGCGCGCGTGCGCGTGACCAACGCCCTGGGCGCGGACGTGACCGTCAGCCCCGACTTTGCCACCGTCGAGGCCGACGCCGAACAGATCAACCTCACCCGCTTCGAGCTCTACCTCCCCGAAAAGCGGCCGTTCTTCCTCGAAGGCGCCGAGATGTTCCAGCAGCGCGTGCGCCAGTTCTACAGCCGGCGCATCGGCGACATCCCGTGGGGGGCCAAGCTCTCCGGCAAGCTGCTCGGCTGGGACGTCTCCGTGATCTCCGCACGAAGCGACCCCGCCGAGACGGCCGGCGACACAGCGTCGGTGGGGAGAGAGGCCACCTACGGCGTGGTCAGGCTCAAGACCGGGATCCTGCGCTCGTCCAACGTTGGCCTGCTGGCCGCCAACCGCGAGTGGCGCGGTGAGAACCAGGGATCCACGGGCATGGATGCGAGCCTTTTCTTCACCGAGACGCTGGGGTTCACCGGCCAGTTCTTGCGCGCCCACGGGCCGCGCAACGACGGCGCGGTGGCGTGGTTCGTGCGCCCCGCCTTTGACAACTCCACCAGTCACTTCCACGTGCGCTACTCCAATTTTGACGTGGGGCTCATGGACAACATGAACGCCGTCGGATTCATCCTCGACGACGACCGCAAAGAGTTCGACACCAATCTCTCGCACGAGTGGTGGTTCAAGGACCGGGCGGTCGAGCAGATCGACGCCGGCGTCAATTACAACCGCTACACCGGCCAGACCGACGTGTTGCGGGCGTGGGAGCTGGAGGCCTTTCTCGAGTGCAATCTCGCGAGCAAGTTCCAGTTTGCCGTCGCGCGCGAGGACGAGTACGAACGGTTCGAGAAGGAATTCCGCAACGAAGAAACGTGGGTCGCGGTGGGGTACGACACCCGGGCGGGCCGGTCGGTCGAGATCGCCTACGGATTCGGTCGCAGCTACGACAGCGACCTGCGGCAGGTCAACGGCGAGCTGGCGCTAAAGATCACCGACGCGCTCAACGTTGAATACGAGGCCACCCGCCTGTGGCTCGACCCCGACCCCGAGGACGAATCGACCATCATTCACCGCGTGCGAACGTCGTACTATTTCAATCCGGATCTCTTTTGCAAGCTGTTCTTCCAGTCCAACTCGGTGATCGACAAGGAAAACGCGCAGGTATGGCTGGTGTGGCGGTTTCTCCCGCCCTTCGGCTCGCTGCAGCTGGTGTACCAGCAGGACACGTCGATCGCGGGCACGCAGTCGCAGCAGGGACATACATTATTCACCAAGCTGTCGTGGGTGTTTTAGGGCGGGATCGTCGATCGGCGACGATAATCTCGGAAGCTATACTTCATCGTCAAAAGCCAAAATCTCCGGCAACACTTTGCGATCCGTCTGCGTCTAACAATGATAAGCACACCACATCATTCCACTCTGGCCGGAGAAGGGCGCATGAAATCACACTCATCCGATCTTGCGCGGTGGCTCGTGGCCGCCGTTTCTTTTGTTGTCATCGCCGGTGCGGTTGCAGCCTCGGAACCGCCCCTGAAGGCGGATGAGGCCGCTACCGTCCTCATCTCCGATCTCGAATCCACCATCCCCGAACTCATGAAAAAAGGCCGGGTTCCCGGCCTGCAGGTGGCCCTGGTCCGCGACGGCAAGGTCATATGGCACAAGAGCCTAGGAGTCACAAACACCGACACCCAGGACCCCGTCACCGACCAGACCATCTTCGAAGCCGCCTCTCTCACCAAGCCGCTCTTCGCCTACGCCGTCATGATGCTGGCCCAGGAGGGTGTCCTCGACCTCGACACCCCGCTGATCACGCACTTCTCCACCGAGGAAATCGAGGGGTTTCTCGGCCACCCCATCGACAAGGAGGGGTTCCACCGCGATTGGGCCGAGGTGATCACGCCCCGGCAAGTGCTCAGCCACTCGGCGGGCACGCCCCACGGCGAGGGGGGAGACGTGTACCCACTCTTCTTCGAGCCCGGCACCGAGTACAAGTACTCGGCGGCGGGATACTATTGGCTACAAATGGCCGTGGCGAAGTTAACGGGTGAACCGGTTGAAACGACGATCCAGAAACGCGTCCTGGACCCGCTGGGCATGACGCACAGCTGCCTCGTTTGGCGCGACGACTACGAGAACACGATGGCAAACGGCCACAACATGTTCGGCCAGCCGCAAGCGTTTCGCAAATACACCGAGCCGCACGCGGCGGCCAGCCTCTACACGACGGCGGTGGACTACGCGCGGTTCGTGTGCGCGGTCTTAAACGGCGAAGGGCTCGAGCGCGAAACCCTCAAAGAGATGCTCACCCCGCAGATCACCGTGGACGAGGACCTGGGATTGACATGGACCCTGGGCTTCGGGATGCAGGATGACGCCAACGGCCCCGCCTTCTGGCAGTGGGGCGACTACGGCATCTTCCGCAACTACATCCTCGCCTACCCCGAACAGAAGCTGGGGGTGGTCTATTTGGCCAACAGCTTCCTCGGCCTCAGCATCTGCCACGAACTGATCTCCGAGACCATCGGCGGACGGGCGCTGGGGATGACGTTCCTGGAATATCGCCAGTACGACTCACCCCTCGCGACATTTTCCTGGGCGGTCCAGGACCGGGGCCCGGAGGCAGTGGACGAGCTGTTACCCAAAATGAAGGCGGAGTACCCGGACGAGTTCACCGCGGGGCTCATCGGCTGGCTCGGACGCGAGTTCAACGACGCGGGGATGACGGACGAGGGCATCGCGCTGCTCGAGTTCAACGTCAAGGAAGACCGCCAATCCCCCGGTGCCCACGCCGACCTGGCGCGGGCGTACCTGGATCAGGGAGACAGAGAGACGGCCCGGCGTTATTACGAAAAGGCGCTGGTGATCGCGGAGAAAGCGTCCGCTGAAGCCGCCGCCGATGCCGTGGATGGAGACACGGACGAAGACTCCGATGAAGACTCCGATGACGACGAAGTGTTCGACACCGCGCCCATCGAGTGGGCGATGGACTACATCAAGGCTTTCGATGAGCCCGTCACCGTGCCGGCGGACCACCTACAGAATCTAGCGGGGGATTACGACACCCGTCACTTCCAGCTCCGCGAAGACGGCCTCTATTATATACGCGGCGACGCCGCCACAAAGGAGTTCCGCAAGCTCACCCCCATGTCCCGGGACATGTTTCTCATCGAAGGGCTTGTTTATTTCCGGATGCAGTTCGAATTCGACGACGAGGGCCGGCCCACGAAGGTGGTGGGGCACTACGACAACGGATACCGGGACCAGTCGATCCGGGACCAGTAGCCCCACGCACACGACCCGCGCGATGACACCGGAGAGCCGGAACAATCAATAGTGGGTTAAATTCCCCCCACGCAGCGCAACACCGCCGCCGACTTGTGCGTATGACAAATCGGAGACTCCACTAACGCGCCCTGGGTCGGCCCCAGAGACTCCCCCACCTCGTCATTCGGCCGATCCCACCCCACCCGCGCGGTTCAACTCACCCTCCCGGAAGGGCCAAATGAATCGCTCCTTTATACTGCTCGGCTTATTTTCTGTGATGGTCGTCTGCGCCGCGGGCTCATTGCACGCGTCAGATGCGACCATCGTCTTTTGTTCCGACCGCGACGGCGACAATGAGATCTACGTAATGGACGCCGACGGCAGCAACGTCGTGCAAGTCACCTTCAACGACACCGAGGAGTATGCCGCGATGTGTTCGCCGGACGGCCGCCGCGTCGCCTTCACCACCGAACGAGACGGAAACCAAGAAATATACGTTATCAATGTCGACGGCACCGGATTGCAGCGGCTCACAGACAATCCCGCGATCGACCAACACCCGAAATGGTCGCGGGACGGAATGAAAATCGTATTTGTGTCCGATCGCGACGGGGACAAAGAGATTTTCGTCATGGACCCTGACGGCGGAGGGGTCCAGCAAGTGACGTTCAACACGGCTATCGATAATAGCCCCAATTGGTCACCGGACGGATCGCGAATCGCGTGCCACTCCAACAGGTCAGGATATTTCGACATCTGGGCGATGAACGCCGATGGCAGCGCTGCGCAGAACTTGACGAATATGGCAGCGCTGCGCAGAACTTGACGAATGATTCTCCCAGTGACTGGATGCCGGAGTATTCGCCGGACGGCACTGAGATCGTGTTCGAATCGGATCGCAACGGCCCTCTCGAGCTCTACATCATGAACCCCAACGGCAGTGGTGTGCGGCGGCTCACCTACATGTTCAGCGACAACCACGAACCCGACTGGTCGCCGGACGGCTCACAGATCATGTTCGCATCGGCTCAGGGCGGCGACTACGACCTGATGGTCATCAACCCCAACGGAACCGGACTCGAGAACTTAACCGACAAC
>JBDHFY010000324.1:0-4749 GCA_039590195.1 Gemmatimonadota bacterium
GCGTACTTGTCGACTTCTTGCGACACCAGGTCCTCGTAAGCGAACTCGCTTCCCACGAACGGCCCGGATTTGTTGCCCGACGAGATCCGCTTTACCCGCCTCAAAGCCGGCAGGTAGAGCCACTGATCGTCCGGCTCGAGGATGCGCGTGTGGGAAAGCAGCGCCGTGCCTTGGATATCCCGCGGCGAATCGAAGACCAAGATGCTCTTGTCGCCGCGACCTTGCTCGGTGCTCTCCAGCGCGCGGCGCCGCATTTGGCGGGCGCTCTCCTGACCGCTCCGGTTCCTGAGCACCATCTTCATCACGCTTGCGTTGTCGTGCCAGCCAAAGTCCTGTCGGTCGGCCTCCTCGGCGATCGCGCGTCCCTGCTCCTCGGGTGTCTGTGCTCCCGCCGGGGGCGTCAGCATCATCAAGCCAGCGATGATCGGTGCGACGGTATTCAGCATTGCGCGTTGCATGGTGATTTCTCCTTTTGAATGTGTGTTGGTCAACCGATCGCCGGTGCCGTGGCACGGGAATCGGGTGGAAGTTGTGGCTCGGTTTCTCTCACTCTGACCGGCCCGCGGTCAAACGTGATCAGCAGTGCCGGCAACAGCAGGAAGTCGACCGCCAACGCGGCCACAATCGTGAGGGATGTGAGCAAGCCCATGTACGCAGTCACGCGGAACGTGCTGAGACCGAGCATCGCGAACCCAACGCCAACGATCATCGTGTTGGCGACAATCGCTGCGCCAACGCTCTCGAACGCGTACCGCACTGCTGCTTTCGCGTCGAGGTGGTCACGTACCCGGTTGTATTTGGAAAGGAAATGGACCGTGTCGTCGACAATGATGCCGATCGACAACCCCGCCACCACCGATATCGCAAAGCCAACTTCGCCCACCAGGTACGCCCATATGCCGAAGGCCATGGCGGTGGGAACGATGTTTGGAATGAGACTGATCACTCCCATCCGAACACTCCGGAGGGCGAGCATCAGAATCAACGCGATGGCCGCGAAGCCGATTCCTGTTCCCAAGATCATCGACGCGATGTTTCGCCTGGTGATCTTGGCAAACATTTGAGCGGCGCCTGTTGCGTCCGCGGTGTGCATTGCCACTGTACCATTGGCGGCCAGCCATGCCTTGGCTGCATTGGCCTCGCGCTCGAGTTCGGCGGTGTCGATGTCGCCGTACGTGACGTCGATGCGCAGCGCGCTCTTGTCGATGTTGATCTGATCGTTGACGTCCAAGCCATACGGAAGGGACAGTTCGTACAGGAGCAAATACTGCGCGCCGAGTTCCTGCGACTCGGGCAACTTGTGAAATGCCGGATCGTCGGCGTGCATGTTCTTGTTGAGGCGCTTCATCGTGTGGCTGAAGCTGTTCACGTGCTGCACGGCCGGCCGCGCCTCCAGCCACTGTGTGAACGCGTCCACCGTTGCGAGATACGCTGGATCGCTCACGCCCTGAGACTCGCCGGCTTCGATGGAGAACGTCGCCGTGTAGGGTCCCGTCAGATGCTCGATGCCAAAATCCGTTCCCTGCCTGATCGGCATCGATTCCGCGAAGTATTCGTGGTACCGGTCGTTCACCTGCAACCGTCCCACACTCAGGGAAAGCGCTATCACAACCAGGCCCGTCAGGGCAAGAATGGGACGGTGACGAGCGGCGACGAAGCGACCCAAGGCGCCGACGGTGCGCTCGGTGAACCCTGCATGCCGTACCCGAACGGGATTCTTGAAGACCGACACCAACGCCGGGAGCACCGTCATCGAGTAGAGCCAGGCCACCATCACTCCGAATGCCGTGATGTTGCCGAGCAGCCGGAATGGCGGCGAATCGCTGAAGTTGAGGCTCAAGAACCCGATTGCCGTCGTGATACTCGTGAGAAACACGGGCTGGGCGTTGACGTTCATGGCCTCGACGATAGCATCGTGGTTCGAGAGACCTCTGCGCCGCTGCTGCAGGAAGCTCGCCAGGATGTGTATCGAGTCGGCGACCGCCAGGGTCAAGATGATGGTGGGCGCCGACGCGCTGGTGGGATCGAGAAACGTGCCGAGATGGCCCGCCACCCCAACTGCCGTCACCGTAGTCAGACCTATGACCGCCAGCGTGCCCGCCGTACCACCAACCGATCGCAACACGGCCACGATCGTAATGAGGAAAGCCGCAACCATGAGCGGCATGACGACCGGCAGATCCTTCATCGGCGCCTCGGCGAACGACATGTTGAGCATCGTGACGCCCGACGTCCTGATCTCCAGCTCCGGATACCGCTCGCCGTACTCGGCTTCCAACGACCGCACCGCGGCCACCGTCGCGGGCAACTCGTCGCGGGATTCCCCCGGCAAGTTGATGCGGACGTTGACACCCGTCGCGTTGCCGTCCTTCGCGATCAAACGGCCGGCAAGAAGCGGCTCGGACAACGAAACATCACGCACGCGATCGATGGCGGCTGGGGTGATGTCTCCGTCCCCCAGCAGATCTTCCACGATGAGGTTGTCGCCGTCGGCCCAGGTGTGCTGGAAGTTGGTGATGGCATCGACGCGCGTGGAATGCGGAATCTGCCACGCGTCTTCGGTGAGCCCCCGAACCGCCTCCAACGTGCGGGTGGTGAACACATCGCCCCGGCGCGGCTTGATGATGAACAACACGTTGTCGTTGCGAGTGTAGATGTTCTCGACTTCTTCGTACGCCAGGAGGTCTGGATTGTCGTCGCTGAAGTACGTCCGGTAATCGGTGGAAAGGCCCAGGTTCCGCACGCCGGCCCCGGCGGCGACCGTCACCACGAAGGCGGCGGCAAGCACCCACCAGCGCCGGCGGATGACCCACCGGGTGTATCTGGAAACCATCACTTCCTGAGGTTGTGTGGCCATGCTGTGACCTCCTTTTCTCAATTTGACTAGTCAGTACAAAACTGCGACCAAAAAAAACCCCTACGCAATTAGAGGCGCGATTAGGCCGGAGTTCGGCTCATCGCAAAAAACTGGCCTCCCGCCTTCTTGAGATGCTCCCTTGGTAAGCCCGCCTCGGCCATCACATGAATGCCCCAGGCAACCGACATGAACAGCAGCGCGAGGTCTTCCGGCGAGGCATCCGACGGGAGATCTCCATCCCGCTGGGCCGCTTCGACCGACCGGGTTACGATGCCTCGCATCCGCTCGATCCCGGCGATTATGGCCTGCCGAATAGTCGGATCGTTGCCTCGGTGTTCCTTCGCCACGTGCGCGAGGAAGCATCCGCGGGGCTCGGTCTCACTGGTAACACTCTCGATGTAGTCGTTGGCCAACGTCGTCAGAGCAGCGAATCCGGGTTCCATCTGCGCCGCATGGGTGTACGGTCCTCCGTTCGCCATGAAATCGGCGTACCGATCTATGGCCCGGAGATAGGTCTCCTTCTTGCTGCGGAACGTGTTGTAGAAGCTGCCCCGCTGGATCCCCATGGCCTCCAGCAAATCGTCCAGGGACGTGTCGTGGTAGCCCTGCTTCCAGAACACCTCCATGGCCCTGGCGAGGGCCTGCTCCTCGTCGAATTCTCGTGGTCTAGCCATGGGGATACGGTAACAGTTTTGTACTAATAAGTCAAGAATCAATACTGATGACACATAAACTCCTGTAAACAAACATGTTATGGGTATGGGCGCCAACTCCACGGGAGGGCAGGGGCGCGATCCCTCCGCTAGCATCGACCTCCAGCGACATGTCGAGGGCAAGATCGCGCGCCGCGACCCGCGCTCATCACAATGCCGACCGTGGCGTCTCCCCAGAGTCCATCAGGCGCGGAGTAGCGCGTAGCGTTCCGTGCAAGCGGGACACCGCGGCCATCGCGCGGTCCACGATAGCCTGTGCCGTCTCCCGTGTTGGCGCCCGCGCGAACAGATCATCACACGGCACCGGGTCCCCGAACGCGATCACCAGACGTTTGCCGATGTGAGGGCGTGGCGCGTGATAGGGCATGGCCGCGAGGAGGCCGTCGATCGCGACGGGCACGATCCGCGCTCGCGTTCGCTGAGCCACAAAGCCCGCGCCGGGGCGCCCACGGTGTACGGTCCCATCCTCCGAGCGCCCTCCCTCGGGAAAGAAGACCGTGATTCCCTCCGGGAGCACGCGGCAGAGTGCGCGTACTGCACCCGCGTCGCCGGTGCATGCGCGTGCCGGAATGCACCGCAGGTGGCGGGCGAACCAGGCGACGACCCGGTTGCTGAACCAGTATTCCGAGGCCGCGACACTCCATGGGTGGAACCGACGACGGAACAACGCGCGCGGAAAGAACGCTGCCAACGTGATGAGGAAGCTGTCGAGCGGCGACTGGTGATTGGACACGAACATCAGATTCGGCGAGTCGCTACCCCGATACGGCTGCACGATCTCCGTCCGATTCAGCACGAAGAAGTACACCCATGCGATGAATGCACACGTACTCGTCGTGACGAATGAAGACCATGCCCGCCAGCCGGCAGCGTGCATGTTCATCGTCCGGTCCACAACACCAACGCGAGCCACAACAGTTGCGCGGGAACCCGCCAAGCCGGTGACGTCGCCCAGCGCCCCTTCAGGCTCAGTGATTCACGGGCGATGCGAATGTTGGCGGGGAGCTTGATCAGCAGCAGTACGACGAGGGCGACAGCCCAGATCTGCCGAGCGGCGGTCAGGAACCCGGTCCCAGCCAGGATCTGCCAGGCCCCCAACACGGCCACCACGAGCAGCGGTTTCCGCACCGACGGGGGCACGAGGCGCGCCACGTCGTGCCGCAGCGGCGTGAAGTGAGC
>JBDHFY010000325.1:0-4745 GCA_039590195.1 Gemmatimonadota bacterium
GCCGCGGCGGGCACCGTGTTGATAGCTCTTGGGTGCCATGCCCCTTCGCCGCTCTCCGCAAACAACGCGGCTGACACCGTCGTGGCGGACGTCCAAACAGTGGCCGAGCCACAGCAGGACTCCACCGTGGTCGTCACCGCAGAGCCGGAGACGGTGATTCACCTGGTACCGCGCAGCATCAAGGCTTTTGGAGGCTTTGAAATTCAGAGCGCGCTCACTGGCGACGGCCCCAGGAAGGTATTGCACGTCAGGGAAGAAAACGGCCTGGCGTACGTTAGGCTCGATATCGTGGACGAGGGCGATCCCACTGGGGCGGGTGTTGCACTCAGCGACGAGGTACCGTTTGAGGTCCGTATCGAGGCGGTGGAGGGCGGACCTCGCATCATCCTGAAGCCGGTAAGAGAACCCAGTTAGGCGGGTCTTCGCTTCCACGTTGTGAGAGGTAGTCAATAGCCCGACTGTGGACGGCACCAACGCAACCCGCTGAGGGTATCGGGTTGTTGGGTGCCGTTTCGCGAGATCGTACCCTCGAGCAAGCGGTACATCCTCACGTGTTCGACATCCACGTCATCCCGCCACACACCGACGGCGGGTGATTCCGATATGTCCTAGGGCCGGAGTCTATCCGCCACGGATACGGCCCGCGGCCAGCTGCCAACCGCCTACCATCATTAGATTGAACTGTCGAAACCCTTACTCCCCAAGCGCCGAGTAACGGGCGGTACCGGCGACGCTCCAGCCAGGAGACCAAGTGATGAGACTCCCCGCCGCGGTTCAAGCCTTGACCTCCACGCTCCCGTTGACAGCCATGCTGGCATTCACCGGATGCGCCGTTAATCCTGCCACCGGCCAGCGCCAACTGTCCCTCATCGGTGAGGGTCGCGAGATCCGCATGGGTCAGGAGGCTGACCCGCAGATCGTGGCCTCCATGGGTCTGTACGACGACCCGGCTCTCCAGTCTTACATCCAGGGGTTGGGCGGCAGAATGGCTGCCAACTCGGAGCGCCCCCAACTGCCTTGGACCTTCCGGGTGGTGGACGATCCCATAGTGAACGCTTTCGCCCTCCCCGGCGGCTTCATCTACATCACTCGCGGCATCATGGCCCACATGACCTCCGAATCGCAGTTGGCGGGAGTGGTGGGTCATGAGATCGGCCATGTGACGGCCAGGCACTCGGTGGAGCAGATGAGTCGCGCGCAACTCGCTCAGGTAGGGCTCGTGGCCGGGATGGTGCTCGCTCCGTCGCTGCAGGACTATTTCGGTGCGGCGGGCGCCGGCCTCGGTCTGCTCTTTCTCAAGTTCGGCCGGGACGACGAACGCCAGTCGGACGAGTTGGGCTTGAGATACCTGATGCGCAGCGGCTACGACCCTAGGCCCATGCCTGGTGTGTTCCAGACCCTCGACCGCGTGAGTGATGCCAGTGGAGCTGGCCGGATTCCCGAGTGGCTGTCGACGCACCCCGACCCTGGCAACCGGGCGGAGAACCTGCGAGAGCAGATCGCAGGGCTCGGCGCGGAGGTACAGGGGCGGCCGACGGGGGCCGAGGATTACATGTCCCGGCTGGACGGGATGGTGTATGGCCCGAACCCGCGCGAGGGATTCTTCCGCGACAACCTCTTTCTACATCCCGACCTCCGCTTCCAGTTTGTCTTTCCCAGCGGCTGGCTGACGCAAAACCAGAAGTCAGCGGTCGTCGGGGTGAGTTCCGAGAAGGATGCGATCATCCAGCTCGCCCTCGCGTCCGGGGCCGGTTCACCAGGCGATGCGGCTCAGGCGTTCTTCGCCCAAGAGGGACTGCGCAGCTACGGCTCGCGGCGGACCCAGATCAATGGTCTTCCTGCCGTGGAGGGGGAATTCGGGGCTAGCACCCAGCAAGGTGATATCGAGGGAACTGCCGTGTTTCTGTCGTACGACGGCAACGTGTATCAATTGCTGGCATACGGGGCGGCACAAACGTGGAGGAATAACGAGGAGGTGGCGCGCCGCTCGCTCTACAGCTTTGATCGCCTGACGGATCGCCAGGCGCTGCAAGCTCAGCCCAATCGGCTCGAGATCGTGACGTTAGACCGGCCCATGACCTTCCAGCGGTTTGTCGAGCAGTATCCCTCTGTCGTTCCCGTCGAGGAGCTCCTTTTGATCAATCAGATTGATCAGCCGAATCATCTCATTCAAGCCGGCCGGCAGCTCAAGCGAGTCGTGGCGGTGGGGCAGCGAGGTGGGAGGCGACGGCGGTAATGACGCTTCCACGCCACCCCTTGCGGGATTGACGCAATCGTACCCCCTCGAGAAGAGTGGGCCTTTGACGCTGACCCACACGTCATTCGGCAAAGGGTGGGATCGGTGACAGGTCAAACGTTCTCGATCACGGCGCACCGGCATCTGGCCTTCGGGACCGGCGCGCGATGGAGGCGGGCAAGGGTGCTCCGGAGCGTGGTGCGGAGGGAGCGCAGCTCCTCCAATCGCTCCTCCACTTCGGCGAGCCGGCGGGTCACCGTATCCCGCACGTGCTCGCAAGGGGCACGCCCGCCCGCCGCGATCTGCATGACATCCCGGACGTCACTCAGCTTCAAACCCGACGCTTGGGCCTTCTTAATGAAACGAACGTCGTCCAGCGCCTCCGGCCCGTAATCGCGATAACGGCCTTCCGTTCGCCGCGGAGGTGCCAGCAATCCGAGACGCTCATAATACCTGATCGTATCCGGCGTTACGTCCGCACGTTTTGCCAATTCTCCAATGCGCATATCGACCTTCTGGATGCTCGATTGACCTCCGAAGCCCCCGCTTGACATTGGAGTATACTCCAAGGTTTAGCTTGTGGACATGGCGGCGCCGCCATCCAGAGGTACGGAACGGATCGGTGCAAGCGGGACCATTGAACGTCGGCGGCGCCGGAGAGGAGGAAAAACATGATATCCGGGAAAGAGTGGCTTGTGCCAGCTGCGGTCCTGGCCGGTATGACCGGACTCCCCACCGTCGCTACGGCGCAGGACCAGCAGGAAAACCGCGAGAAGGAGGCAGCGGTCGATTCCCTGCTCGCCAGGGCGTCGGTCGCCCTGCGCGTGGATGGGATGTCCTGCCCGTTTTGCGCTTTCGGACTGGAAAAACGGCTACGGGAGCTTGCGGCCATCGACACATTGGTAGTGCGGGTCAGCGACGGTCTCGTTCTGATTCGGGCCAAGGAAGGCCACGCAATCACGGATGCCGAGTTGGAGGAGGCCGTCGCCAGGGCCGGCTTCAGCTTGCGAGAGGTTCGACGCGTGGCAACGCCGTGACCCGACGATTCTTCATCTTGTTCATCCTTGCGCTTGCTCCGAAACCACTTCTAGCGCAAGGGCTGCCATTTCAGACTCAATCGGCTTTGACCACCGCGTTTGAGGAGCGGGGTTTCAGGGCGTTCTCAATGCTACAACGTAGAGGGGATGTGACCGTCGTGGTCTCGCCGCTTGTGGTGTTGCCGTTTGCCCCGCATCAGCGCATCACGACGACAGTCGCACTTCCCATTGTGTACAAGCGACTCAGCGAAAGGGGAGCCGGCGGAGGCGTCCGCTACTCGAACGTCGGATTTGGCGATCTCGCGGTCTCGGCGAAATGGGCATTTTTTGTTCGCGATCGGTTTGCTGGAACAACCCGGCTCGCAGTCATCGTATCCGGGAGCCTACCTACAGGGCCAACAGATGCGACCCTCGAGGGTGGAGGCATTGCCCCTCGGCCACTGCAGCTCGGCAATGGCGCGGTGTCTGGCGGTGTCACGCTCGTTGGAACCCTGTTGCGAGGAAGCTGGGGCATCAATGCGGACCTCGGTCACTTCCGGCAGGCATCCGATGGCGGCTTTCGATCAGGTGCAGCGACACGCTACGACGTCGCCGTCGCTTTGCGGATTCCGGACTATGTCGAGAACATCCATACACACACGTTGCAGCTGTACCTCGAATGGAACGGAACGCTATCCGGCCGTGCAAGCCAAGACGGCAGCGACGTTGCGAACACGGGAGGTCATGTGGCCTATGTAAGCCCGGGATTGCAATGGGTCGTCCTTCCGCAACTGCTTATAGAGGGCAGCGTTCAGATACCTGTCATTCAGGGTTTCAACGGCATACAAACCGATTTCGGGGTTCGCCCAGCCGTTGGGTTCCGCTTTCTCTTCTTCTAGAAAATCGTGCGGCACAGACTGGCATCGGGGGTTGGGGGCCTTGTGGTGGTCGCGGCTTTCGTGGTGTTTGCTCCGGCGCTTGCCCGGCGCGATACAGCACATTACCGGTGGGCCGACACTTTCGGCGAGGGAGTGCTGGGAGAGCCCATCGGCATCGCCTATGCAGCCGGCCGTCTGTTCGTGACGGATGCGTCCAACAACCGCATCGTTGTTTTCGATACGAGCGGTGCCGTCCGTGCTATGTGGGATGACTCGGCAATCGGCTTACGTCGCCCGATGCATCTCTCTGCAGGGCCGGACCATCTGCTGCTGGTCGCGGAGTACCTGAGTGACCGCGTTACCGTGATCGACTCGACCGGAGCGGCCGTGGCGCGAGTCGGTGGCACGACGGGGCCTGACCCCGGGGAGCTGGATGCGCCGGCAGGAGTGGTGATTCTGGGTGACGCTTTCTTTGTCGCAGAGTTCTACAACCACCGGGTTCAGCGGTTCTCTTCCAGCGGGGTCGAGGTCATTGGCCTGCCGGGGCGAGCTTTCAAGGCGCGCCTGCACTATCCCACTGACGTCGCTACAGATGATTCCCTTATCTATGTGGCG
>JBDHFY010000326.1:0-4743 GCA_039590195.1 Gemmatimonadota bacterium
ACGGGTGATGACGGCTTATGGGGAATGTTGGTATTCCCCCTCACCGACCGGTATACGACCGGCGCTCGGCATGCCGAGACAGGTCGTTTCTCACTTCTGACGCCGTCGTCCCAGTCCTGGTCTCGATCCCCAGGACGCGTCCCGCAGGGCGGACCGTGCAATGGACAGGGGAGCTACGATGGCAGCCATCCTTTCGGGCCTTGGCTGTCGCCGTTCGCTAACGCCGTTGAATACCTCCGGCCGCCGTGCGGCCAGACTCGACCCCGGGCAGCAGCACGGCTAGCTCTCTTCAAGCGAGGCTCGTGATGGACCAAAAGATCATCGATCTGTACGACGGCTTCACCCACGACGGGATGGAGCGGCGGGAGTTTCTTGCCCGGCTGGCCAAGATGGCCGGGGGAATGCCGGCGGCCCTGGCCCTGCTGCCCAGTCTGGAGAACGACTACACCCGGCGGGGCCTTGTGGCTCCGGATGATTTGCAGATCGATGCGGAGTATGTGACCTACCCAGGGGCAAGCGGTGACGTGCGGGCGTATCTCGCAAAGCCGGCGGGCGAGGGCCCATTCCCCGCGGTGGTCGTCATTCACGAGAACCGCGGGCTCAATCCCCATATCGAGGACGTGGCCCGCCGCGCGGCGACGGCCGGGTATCTCGCCGTCGCGCCGGATGCCCTTTCACCGCTTGGTGGCACTCCCGCCGACACCGACGAGGCCCGCTCACGGATGCGCGGGCTCGATCCCGACCAGACCCGAGCCAACTTCGTCGCCGCCGTGTCGTTCGCCGACACGCATCCCCTGTCCACCGGACGGGTGGGATGTGTGGGCTTCTGTTGGGGAGGTGCCATGGCGAACCAGCTCGCAGTTCGCTCCCGGGAGCTCGACGCCGCCGTGGCGTTCTACGGCCGCCAGCCCGCGGCCGCAGACGTTCCCCGGATCACTGCCGCGCTCCTACTGCACTACGCGGGGTTGGACAGCCGCATCAACGAGGGGATTCGCGCGTACGAGGCGGCGCTGCAGCAGGCCGGAACCGAATACGAGCTGCACATGTACGAGGATGTGAATCACGCCTTTCACAACGACACATCGCCCACCCGCTACGACGAGGCTGCGGCCAAGTTGGCGTGGGAGCGGACGATCGCATTCTTCGACACGCACCTGAAAACGGTACGATAAGCTCGCGCGAAGCGCGGGAGGAGCAAGCCATGACCATGAAGGCCGAAGAGTACACCAAGCGCCGTGAGAAGGTCGGTTCGTTCGAGATCAACATCGTGACGTACCGCCTGGGCGACACGTACCACTGTAAGGTGGACAACGTGAGCCCGGGTGCGGTCGTGGCCCGAGGCGACGGGAAGACACGGGAAGAGGCGGAGAAAGCGGTGGAGCTCGCGAGGGAGCGGGTGGCGCGGACGCGGGTGTTATCCAGTGAGAAGTAAGAAGTGAGAGGTGAGAGGTGAGAAGGGGCCGCAGATGACGCAGATCTTCCGTGCGCTGAAGCGCCGGCTCGGCGTGGTGGGTGAACCCACGGCACGCGTCTTGAAGGACGCGTATCGGTTCATGTCCTTCAGGACACGTCCCGCAGGGGCCGAGCCCGGCTTTCAAGCCAGGGAAACGCGACGATGACGGATGCCCTCGCTCGACTGAAAACGGCACTCGCCGATCGCTACTCGATCGAACGGGAGTTAGGCGCCGGCGGGATGGCCACCGTCTACCTCGCGCATGACGTGAAGCACGATCGCAAGGTCGCGGTGAAAGTGCTGCGTCCCGAACTCGCCGCCGTACTTGGGGCGGATCGTTTTGTTCAAGAGATCAAAACCACCGCCAACCTCCAGCACCCGCACATTCTACCACTCTTCGATTCGGGAGAGGCCGATTCTTTCCTGTATTACGTGATGCCGTACGTGGAGGGCGAGTCCCTGCGCGAGCGGCTCGATCGTGAAAAGCAGCTCTCCGTCGACGAGAGCATTGAGATGACGAGGGCGGTGGCGAGCGCATTGGACTACGCGCACCGGCACGATGTGATCCACCGGGACATCAAGCCCGAGAACATCCTGCTGCACGACGGGCAGCCCATGGTGGCGGACTTTGGCATCGCGCTGGCCGTGAGCGCAGCGGGCGGCACGCGCATCACCGAGACCGGACTCTCGCTCGGCACGCCGCACTACATGAGTCCCGAGCAGGCAACGGCGGATCGCGACCTCGACGCCAGGAGCGACGTGTACTCCCTCGCGTGCGTCAGCTACGAGATGCTGGTCGGCCAGCCGCCCCACACTGGGGCGACGGTACAGGCCATCATCGCCAAGATCATCACCGACGAGCCCGCGCCGATTGCCGCACAGCGGAAGTCCGTGCCAACCCACATCGACGAAGCCCTGCGGACGGCGCTCGCCAAGCTGCCCGCGGACCGCTTCCCCACGGCCGGCGATCTTGCCAAGGCGCTCGCGGACCCGGGCTTTCAATCACGGGCGCCGGGCTCGACAACGGTCGTCCGTGAACGAGGGATCCGGCGGAGCGATCGTGTGGCGGCGGTGGCCGTCGGTGTGGCGGCGGTGGCGGTTGTCGTGGCGGGATGGGCCCTCTTGCGTCCGCTACCGCCGCAACCCGTACACCGTGTCAGTGTCGCCTTGCCGGCGGGCCAGGAGATTGTGGAACCGTGGCTCTCCTCACCCATCGCGTTGTCCGCCGATGGCTCGACCCTTGCCTACGTGGGACCCCACGACGGTCCCACATGGCAGATCTGGGTACGCCGCCGGGACGAACTCAACGCTGCCCCCGTTCGGGGAACTTTCTCCGCCGTGGACCCCGTGCTCTCTCCGGACGGAAGCGAGGTTGCCTTCACCACCGGGAACCCGGGGCCGCTCCGCGTCGTCCAGATCGACGGAGCAGCGGGCAGAACCGTCGCCGACTCGGCCGTGTGGGGAAGCCTCGATTGGGGAGACGATGGTGCCATCTACTACCGGAATCCCAACCGCGGCGTCAGCCGCGTTTCGGCGGCGGGCGGATCGCCAGAGGTGCTGACGGCCCCGACCTCATCGGGTGAACGTCCGGTGTCCCACCTCTTGGTCGATGTGCTGCCGGGGGCTCGCGGCGCCGTGTTCACCAGCGGCTCGCTTGTTTCGCCGGTACGCGATATCGCCTCGGTGCGGTTCGAGACGGGTGAGATCAAAGTCCTCGTCAGCGGTACCCAGGCACGCTACTCTGCCTCCGGGCATCTGTTGTGGACGACACCCGACCGAGTGTTGATGGCTGCACCATTCGATCTCGAGAGGCTCGAGCTCACGGGGCCGTCCGTGGCCGTGCTCCAAGACGTGTATCTGGACCGTTTCGGCAGTGCGCATTTCGATGTGTCGGAGTCGGGGGCGATGGTCTACCGCACGGGGACCATCGGAACCGACTTCGAACCGGTTTGGGTCGAGCGGGACGGAACCGCGCACGAAATAGCCGCCGGGTGGCAAGTGCCTGGGCACATTGGTAGTCTGGGGATTGCCCTTTCGCCCGATGGAGCGCGGCTCGCGCTGTCGCTTGGAGGCGTTGGTGGTACGGACGTGTGGGTCAGGGAACTCCCGGGCGGGACCCCGACACGGCTGACGTTCGATGGGCCCGCCGCCCGCCCGTCGTGGACGCCCGACGGGCACTCGGTGGTGTACGTGGCCGACCTGGGGAGGGACCAAAGCGAGGTTTGGCAGAAGGCGGCGGATGGGAGCAGTGGGGAGGAGCTGGTCGTGGCCGACCCGCGAGCCATCGACGAGGTGATCTACTCCCACGACGGCGCCTGGGTTGTCTACCGCCTTGGCTCGGGTGCCAAGCGCGACCTCTACGCAATACAACTCGGCCGTGACAGTATCGGGCAGCCGCTGCTCACCGGTGACTATGAGGAAAAGGCGCCCGCGCTTTCCCCGAACGACCGGTGGTTGGCGTACGTGTCGGACGAATCCGGGCGGGAAGAAGTTTACGTGCGTCCGTTCCCCAACGTGGCCGAGACGCGTTGGCTGGTGTCGACGAACGGGGGCACGGAGCCGGTGTGGGCGCGGTCAGGTGAGGAGTTGTTCTATCGCGATGCTGAAGGCGATCTCGTGTCGGTGGCGGTGTCCAGCGACACAACATTTTCGGTGGGGCGCCAGCGCGCACTGTTCTCCGCGGCAGGCTACGGGGCCGATCCGAATCATGTCGTGTACGACGTCAGTCCGGACGACAGGCGGTTCGTGATGCTCCGCGAGGCCGGTATCAATCGGGGCGAACTCATTTGGGTGGAACATTGGTTCGACGAGTTGAGGGAGAGGGTGGGAAACTGATGATTGCAGATTTGCGACCACAGATGACGCAGAAACCAGCAGATGAGCACAGGTAGCTGCCTTGAATAATCCGACGGATCGCCTCTCGACGGCGGTCGCGGATCGCTACCGCATCGAACGCCACCTCGGTGAGGGCGGCATGGCCATGACCGGCGGGCCGGCGGACCGTTGGGTACGACAGCATGACGGACGTCCTCGAGCGCTTCGATTGTGTACGTGCAAGGTCCAACCGGAGCCTGCATTCAACAATCAACAATCGGCAGTGTGCCATGCCTGACACCTTGGGTCGTCTCAAGGCCGCCGGGCCGGTCCAGGACGTTGTCCTGGGATGTGGAAAAGGTGAAAGCCGGCGAATCTTCGATTCACCGGCCTTCAGGCGTAGCAAACTGGCTTCGCAACTTCACAAGTATATCAATACTATCCAAGACAGACCGCTGAGTCAATTGTGCAACGGT
>JBDHFY010000327.1:0-4730 GCA_039590195.1 Gemmatimonadota bacterium
CCGACCCGTAAGGGGCGGCATCATTTCTTCCGGGGTGACAGGTGTGGGTGTGAACTGTCACCCCGTCTGGGGGCTCTTCCGGCCGCCCCGCTCTCGTAGTGTCAAAAACAGTGACAAACCCCCCTGTTTCTGGCTGTTGCTGGCTGGTGTGCCGATCCCGTAAGTCGTTGTAAATCAACGAAACCTGTTGCTGGCTGGTGTGCGTTTGCCGCCTCACATACCGGAGGTCACTGGTTCGAATCCAGTACCGCCCATAGCCCTTCCGAATGCGCCGCTTTTCCGCGCGGCATTATCGTTGACGTTTCCTCAGCCCATACAAAAGGTGCCACGGCGTGTGGTTGCGCGCACACCGGACGAAGTTGTTCTCCCGGTGCCGAAACTCCCCACTCAACATTCACGTAAAGCGGACCAGGCTGCTTCACGAGCCATAAACGCGCCAGACCGTCACATCGTGGAGGGATCCGTGGCATCGTTGGTACAACAAATCCGCTATGTCGCTCGCAAGCTCCTCCGGAGCCCGGGCTTTACGACCGTATCCGTGCTCACGCTGGCCGTGGGCATCGGTGCCAATACCGCCATCTTCAGCGTGGTCAACGGCGTGCTCCTTCGTCCGTTGCCATACCCCAATGCTGAAGAGCTCGTGGGTCTCTGGCACTCGGCACCGGGAATTGGCTTCCCCGAGTTCAACCAATCCGAGACGACGTACACGCTGTACAAGGAACTGAACCGCACCTTCGTGGACATAGCATTGGTCGACGGGCGCACCTTCAATCTGACGGACGGAGGTGACCCGATACGCGTGTCCTCTGCTTCCATAACGTCGTCGCTGTTCCGCGTCCTCGCTGTCGGCCCGGTCCGAGGGCGCGCCTTCAATGAAGAGGACGATCAACTTGGAGCGCCGCTGGTCGTCATGTTGAGTGACGAGCTGTGGAGAGGTCGCTTCGGATCCGATCCGAACATCCTAGGCCGCACGCTCGACCTCAACGGACGCACGTACGAGGTCACAGGGATCATGCCTCCGGGCTTTGCCTATCCCGATGAGGAGACCCAGCTGTGGATTCCACACCGCATCGACCCGGCCGACCTTGGCGAAGTCAGCTTCAGCTATGACGCTATAGGACGGCTCAATCCGGGAGTGACGCTGGACCAGGCCGCGGCGGATCTGAACCGGATGCTCGTGCAACTGCCTGAGCGCTATCCGGGAGACCTCACGGCCGGGCTGATGGAGCAAGCCCAGTTGGCCGCACACGTGAACCCCATGCATGAGGATGTGGTGGGGGATATCCAACAGGTGCTCTGGATCCTCCTCGGCACGGTGAGCTTCGTGCTCCTCATCGCTTGTGCGAACGTGGCAAACCTCTTCCTGGTTCGTGCAGAGGCTCGCCAGAAGGAAGTGGCGGTGAGGACGGCTCTCGGGGCCGACCGGGGTGATCTCGTCAGGTATTTCCTCACCGAGAGCATCTTGCTGGCATTGGTGGGTGGGATCGTGGGGGTCGGACTCGCCTATGCCGGCATACAGGGGCTGATCGCGCTCGGCCCAGAGAACATCCCGAGGCTCGACCAGGTGGGACTCCATGGGACCGTGCTGGCATTCACCGGCGTGATTTCCGTGGCGGCTGGTCTACTGTTCGGCGCCGTTCCCATTCTCCGGTACACCAGTCCGAACCTCGTCACCTCCCTCAAGGAGGGTGGGCGCGGCGGTTCGTCCGGACGGGAAACCCACAGGGCTCGCAATCTCCTGGTTATCTCGCAGGTGGCGTTGGCCCTGGTGCTCCTCGTGGGGTCGGGGCTCATGGCCCGCAGCTTCTGGGCATTGCGTGATGTGGATCCTGGCTTCGACACCGAGGGGATCCTCACCCTGCGTCTCTCGCTTCCCGCCGCGGAATATCCTGACGCCCAGAGTGCAGCGGCGTTCTACCAGCAACTCCTCCAGAACATTCGGGCGCTTCCGGGCGTCCAGGCTGCCGGCGCCAACACGAACCTGCCCATGACCGACGGGCAGAACAACAGCGGCTTGCTGCTGGAAGACTTCCCGCTCCAGCAGGACGAAATGCCTCCCATCATCCGCGTGAATTTCACGGCCACGGGCTACTTCGAGGCCCTGGGGATCCCGTTGCGGGAGGGCAGAACCTTCGAACGCCGCGACCATGAGGAAAGATCCGGTGCAGTCGTCGTGAGCGCAGGGTTCGCCGAGCGCTTCTGGCCCGGGCAGAGCGCGCTGGGCAAACGGGTCGCGCCCGGCCTCGGCGATGGCGGGGACACGCGATGGTACACCATCGTCGGGGTGGTGGGGGATGTGCGCGACGATGGCATGGCCGGAGATGCGCCGGAGATGGTCTACTACCCGACGGTGGCGCTGCCGGGCGGTGACGGAGGGTGGATCCGTCGCACGATGAGCCTCGCCATACGGGCGAGTGTGGAGCCTACATCACTGACGGCGTCGGTCCGTCAGGCGGTCTGGGCGCTCAATCCGCGTCTTCCACTCGCCAACATCGAGACCACGGGGGATATCGTGTCCGGCTCTATGGCACGCACGGCCTTTACCATGCTGTTGCTGGGCATTGCCGCCGGCGTCGCGCTGCTGCTCGGAACGGTCGGCATCTACGGTGTGATCTCCTATATCGTCAGCCAACGCACCCGGGAGATCGGCGTGCGGATGGCGCTCGGTGCCAAACAGGGCGACGTGAGCCGCATGGTGGTTCGTCAGGGGGTGGTCATCTCTTCTGCTGGTGTGGCCGTCGGCCTCATGGCGGCGTTCGGGCTAACCAGGCTCATGGCAGCCCTGCTGTTTGGCGTGAGCGCCACCGATCCCGTGACCTTTGCCGGGGTGGCGGCGCTGCTCTTTGGGGTCAGCGCGTTGGCGAGCTACGTCCCGGCCCGGCGGGCGGCCGGGGTGAATCCCGTGGAGGCACTCCACTACGAGTGAGGCCGGCGTCGGCGCGGGTCCCGGCACCGAGTTCAATGGGGAGAGAGGGGCAGCGCGCAGTGGACGCTGCCTCTCACCTTTCGGAGTGTTCTTACTGGCTTGGCTTTGGGAACGGCGTGGTTATGGGGACGAGGGCCATCGTCTGCAGCCGGAACGCCCGGCGCCTACCGGACGGTTACGACCGATTAGCTGCGTATCTGGGGTGGCTCAGTCCCAGGACTCGTTTTCGAGCGGGACCCAAGCCCGTTCTAGGACGATGCCGAACAGAGAGAGGGGCCCGTGGCACCGATTCTCCAGGCCCGTCAATGCCTCGACCACTTCGGACTTCTCCACCGCACCCCTCATGAGCCGCATGTACAGCATGCCAACTTCCTGCCACAGCTCGTTGGCGCCGGGAGTGCTGGCCGCTGCCAAGTGGTATAGGCGCTCGTCGCAGTGAACCTCACCCAGAATCGCCAGTAGTGAAGACCGCGCTGACATCATGCTTACCGCCATTAGTGCCTGGGCTCCGGCAGCCGGATCTCGACCCCATTTGCCAAGCTGGCCTTGAGAAACACTCGTAGGACCGAGAAGAGATTATGGATTACCTCATACCGTGTGGCTCCAACGGTCACAAAGCCGGGTAGCTCCTCGATGGTCATCTTGTAGCATTTCTCGCCGGCCTCGATGGTCTCGTTGGGACCACACCACGTCCACGGCTGTTCCACCAGTTCGTCGATCGTCATTCCGGTATCTCCTGTGTGACCGTCGCTCGGGACGCCGGTCCAGGGGTATTCCGCTACAGAATGGCGCAAGGGCAGTGCCAAGCGCATCGACGGTTTCCAGCCGCGCTAACTCCTTTAACAATAGATGCTTCCAAGAGATGTGACGTGGATCACATGCAAGAATTTGCAGCGGCAAACGCACTGCTGTTCCGATTTTCGAGAGGATACCCTCGAACCCAGCCGTGGCGGCCCCGGGCGGCCGGTAGCGTGGCCGTGCCTGGCACCACTATCATCCTTGCCGTGCTGAACGTGATGGCCCTTCAGGCAGGTCTGACCGACTCCCTCTCGCACAGTCCCGTGCTGGCCTTGGCATCGCTGTTTGGCGCCGGCGTGCTGACGAGCCTGACCCCGTGCATCTATCCCATGATTCCCATCACGGCCGGCATCCTCGCCAGCAGTGTGGGTGAGACCCGGAGCCGGACCCGCACGGCGGCGATCACGTTGGCGTACGTGTCCGGGCTGGCGCTGTTCTACGCGCTCATGGGGCTGATCGCGGGCCTCACGGGTTCGCTCTTCGGCACGGTTGCCTCGAGCGTGTGGGCCCGCTTGGCGATGGGGAACGTGTTGCTCATTCTCGGGCTCGTCATGCTGGATGTGATTCCCATCTCGGCCCCGGAGCGCCTGGTGGCGTGGGCGGGAAGACTCGGCGGCGGAACATACCCAGCCGTATTCCTTCTTGGGGCAACGTCGGGGATTGTGGCTGCGCCGTGTGGCGCTCCGGCCTTTGCGGTGGTGCTCACCTGGGTGGGTACCACGCAGAGTGCGTTCCTGGGCTTCATCTACCTCTTCGTTTTCTCCCTGGGGATGACCGCGCTCCTGGTCGTTGTGGGGATGTTCTCGGGTGCTGTCACAGCGCTACCGAAGGCTGGCCCGTGGTTGCTATGGATCAAGAGGGCGGCGGGTATCATTATCCTTGGGATGGCGGAGTACTACTTCATCTTGACGGGGATGGTCTATTGAACCGCTCGTTCACGCCGGCGGCGGGGCCGTCCGCCCTACTCGTGGCGGTGCTGGCCCTCGTCACACCGATCACTGCCCGC
>JBDHFY010000328.1:0-5115 GCA_039590195.1 Gemmatimonadota bacterium
TTCGGGCAGCTTCTCGCAGCACAGAATTGGGTGGTGTTCAGTCCCAATTATCGTGGAAGCAGCAACATGGGAGACGCGTACCAGAGTGCCGTGATCGACGACGCGGGCGAGGGACCTGGCCGGGACGTCATGGCCGGCATCGAGGCGGTGAGGGCACGGGGCTTCGTGGACGAGAACCGCATTGCCACGTCGGGTTGGTCGTACGGGGGTTACATGACCGCGTGGCTCACGGCGCACTATCAGATCTGGCGCGCCGCGGTTGCGGGTGCCGCCGTAACCGATTGGTTCGACTGGTACAACCTCGCCGACATGAACGTGTGGGCGGGGTTTGGACTCGGCGGATCCCCGTGGCTCAATGACAACGCAGCGAATTACTGGCGTCAGTCACCCATGGCGTACGCGCACCAGATTCGGACGCCGACGTTGATCCTCTCGACGACAGGCGACCCGCGCGTGACCGTCACGCAGTCGTATAAGCTGTACCATGCCCTCAAGGACAACGGCGTGACCGTGAAGTTCATTGCGTACCCAACGGGTGGACACTTTCCGCCGGATCCCGTGCATCAACGAGATGTACGACGACGCTGGATCGAATGGATCACGATGCAGTTTGAGAGCGGGCAGGTCTCGGAGGGTAGGCGGTAGGATAAACCGATCGTGCCAGGGCCGGCCCGCCGGTCTGAACGAACTCGGCCAGCGGGCGGAAGCCTCTATCACAGTGGACTCGGTGATGGCGGGGATGGAATCCGATCCCGAAGCGTGTTCATCGTTGTGAAGATCGTTGTCGATAAGATCGTGCACCTGAGGGAGCACGGGACGACAAAACACGGCGGCAGGGTGGCACGGCGGTAGGGCGGTAGGGCGGTAGGGCGGTCTGGCTGCTGGGATATGCGCGGTGGTCTCGTAGGTGCGACGCATGCGTCGCACCTAACTACAGGTCAATTCCGGGGGGCGTCTTGTTGCGTGTAGCCGGGCCCACGCAGGGCCCGTCCGGGCAACGCCTCAGTGGCCTCTCCGTTCTGTACGACTGCGGTGCCGTTCACGAACACGTACTGGATACCCACGCTGTAGTGAAACGGATCCTCGAACGTCGCGACGCCACGAATCGAATCAGGATCGAACACCACGACATCGGCAAACTTGCCTGCGGCCAGTACACCACGGTCCTGCAAGCCGAGCACCTCCGCAGGCAGCCCGGCAAGTTTTCGAATGGCTTCCTCCCAGTCCAACAGGTTCTCGTCGCGGACATACGTCCCGAGCCACCGCGTGAACGTCGCGAGGTGCCGGGGATGCACGAGCGGCGGAAGGTCGTCGCTCTCCAGATCCAACGCACTTCCGTCGGTGCCTCCGGTCACGTACGGCTCCACCAACACCTGTCGCAGGGTTTCTTCTTCGTTATTCCAGTCAATGACCATTCCCCTGCCCTGTTGCCTGAGCACCACATCCATGAACACTTCCTCAGGCGGCTGAGAGCGCATCTCGGCAACCTCAGACACCAGCCTGCCGTTAACCTCCGGATCTGCCACGCCGAGGCGAACGTGGTGCCAGCCTATGTTCGCCAGGTAGGGCGGCTCCGTAACGAAGCCGGCGGCGATTCGCCGTCGTTGCTCGGGGTCGCGGAGTCGTGCGAGCATCGCCTGGCGCCCCCCTTCCTGCGCCCACGCGGGTAGGTAAGACGCAAGCCCGGTGATGCCCCAGGTGAACGTGTAACTATCGCCGGTGATGGGGATACCTCTTCCGCGGGCGTTCCGGATGATTTGGAGAAACGTGTCCGCGGCCGTGGAGGACGTCGAGTTGAGGTGGAAAAAGTGCAGGGGCACTTCGGCTTGTTCAGCAACGGCGACGGCTTCGCGAATGGCATCCGGATCGGTTCCGTTCATCGTCCGAGCGTGGGTCGCGTAAATCCCACCCGCTGCGCCCGCTTCACGAACGAGCTCGACGAGTTCATCTGTCGACATGTAGATGTTGGGAACGTAGCTCATCCCACTCGACACACCGAGTGCCCCCTCCGCCATTGCCTCCCTGATCAACTGCTTCATCTGTTCCAACTCGCCCACGGTAGGGGGCCGATCTTCGTAACCCATCACAATCGCGCGAACGCTCCCTGAACCCACGTACGAGCCGAAGTTGGCCGCCACGCCTTTTGCTTCGAGGTAGTCGAGAAATTCTCCGAGTGTTTCCCAATTCCCCGCCCCCTCGGCGGGCGCACCCTCTCGCTTTCCACCAAGAGGACCCATTGAACTCGTCTCGCCATAGATCTCGGTTGTAATACCTTGCAGGCTGAACGACGGGCCGTGGCCCGCCGTTAGGCGGCTAGTCTCAGAATGGCTATGCATGTCGATGAACCCTGGCGCCACGATCAATCCCGCCGCGTCGATGGTCATCCGCGCGGGCGCACCGACGTCGCCGACGGCAACGATGCGGTCGCCGCGGATCGCGACATCCGCCTCGAACCGCGAAGCGCCCGTCCCATCGATCACCGTGCCGCCACGGATCACGACGTCGTATTCACTCGTGTCGCAAGCGAGCCCGAGAAGCAAACCGGCAGACACCAAGACTGCACGTGTAAGAAGTTTCATCAGCTCCTCCGTTAGGACCGCATCGGCAGACGATGAGAGAGCGCTAGAGCCGTCGCCTCTTGCTTGGCTATCTTCCTGTATCTGTGTAATTTACAGCTTCGGGAGGGCTAGACCTAATTGGTAAGGCAGCGGTCTTGAAAACCGCCGGGCGCAAGCCCATGGGGGTTCGAATCCCCCGCCCTCCGTTCCGTCGGCCGTCGTTGCAGATGGCAAGTCAATCTCACGAGTCGCTCTCGCGCCCCGACACTTCTTGCATCCTCCCGCACATCGGTCCATCGTGGGTGGGTCAGCAAGCCTCTTCAGAACGGCTATCCACATCATAAGTGAGGTCCGCATGCACCGAGCCAATCCTGAGTCGCCCGTCTTCGTGGCGGTGTGTGCCGCGATCTCCGTGGCTGGTGCCTTGACCGCCGCCTGCACCGGTCGTTCGGAGGTCGGCAGCGATACGGCCCTGATGGCGTTCGAAGGGGCGCGCGTAATCATCGGGGACGGCAACGCACCGATCGAGGACGCGGTCTTCGTTGTCGAGAGCGGCCGCTTCACGGCCGTCGGGCCAAGAACGGCCGTAGACGTTCCCCGGGGCGCAACCCGCGTCGATCTCGCTGGCAAGACCGTGATGCCGGCGATCATCAACGCCCACGTCCACCTGGCGTTGGAGCGTGAAGAGCGAACCGAGCAGCTGCAACACATGGCGTATTACGGGGCCGGGACCGTCTTGAGCCTGGGCCACGACACCGGCGACGTCCCGTTCCAGATGCAGGACGAGATGGTGCCCGATGGCGCACGTTCGCTCACCGCAGGGCGCGGGATTACGTCTCCGGAGCCCGGGCGTTCGGAGGTGCCGTTTTGGGTCACCAGCGAGGAGGAGGCACGAGCTGCCGTGCGGGAGCTGGCTGCTCAGGAAGTAGACCTGATCAAGATCTGGGTCGATGATCGCAACGGCAGCTACGAGAAGCTGTCGCCCGCCCTCTACGGCGCGGTCATCGACGAGGCCCACACGCAAGGGGTTCGCGTCACCGCCCACGTGTTCACCCTCGAGGACGCGAAGGGGCTCCTCCGGGCGGGAATCGACGCGTTCGCTCACGGTGTGCGGGACCGGGACGCCGACGACGAGCTACTCGCGCTCTGGCAAGAGCGTCCGAGCGTGACCCTGGTTCCCAACCTCCCAAATCCGGGGGTGGCGATGGATCTGGGTTGGCTGAGCGGGACCGTCCCCCCCGACGAGCTGGGGGAGCTACAGGAGGCGTCGATCGATCGGCCGGCGGCTCAGGAACGGTTCGGCATCCAAGCCCGCAACCTTGCCAAGCTCAACGACGCGGGCGTGAAGATCGCATTCGGCACGGACGGGAGCGTACCGTGGGCCGTTCATCTCGAGATGGAGGATATGGTACGGTCCGGGATGACCCCGGCCGAAGTCATCACCGCGGCCACAGGTAACTCTGCCGAGTTGATGCGGATGAGCGACGTCGGCACCATGGTGGCAGGCAAGAGCGCGGACTTCATCGTATTGGATGCGAACCCGCTCGACGACATCACCAACACGAGGCGGATCGACGCCGTCTATCTCCGCGGCACGGCGGTGAATCGAGACGGACTGGGGGCGAGGTTCAGGGCGCCGACGGCTCCGTAGGCTCGCAGCAAGGCGGAGAGATCTGCGACCATCCAATCCCCGGCCCTCCGTGGCCGCAGATCAGCGCTGATGGATTGCGGATGTAGGCGGATCGAAGCATTTCCCTGAGCCGAAGCCCGGGCTCGGCCCCGGCGGGACGTGTCCTAAAGGACATAACGTCGAAGCGTCTTTCAAGACGCCCGCGGCGCGTTCACACGCCGCTCCGAGCTTGCCCTGAGGCACTCCAAGGACCCGCGTTTCCCCCACAGGGAAAACAACCCCCACGCTCGACCCACTCAAAACCTCGCCAAACTCCCATAAACCGACCATCTTACTCCCCCAATGCCCGAGATCACCGCCCGGCTCTCCACCGCCCTCGCCGGTTTCAGCGGCCAGCGGCCAGCTACGAGCTGCTAGCGCATACGGGGATCGGGCCAGCATAATCTTGGACCGCGGGCGTCCTCGGCCGTCCTGGGTAGACCTCGACTGTATTCGAAGGCGTCGCAAATCCATGTCTGAGATCACAGGCGCATGGCCACCGTCTACCTCGCGGAGGACCTCAAGCACAAACGCAAGGTTGCGGTGAAGGTGCTGCGGCCAGAGCTTGCAGCGGTTCTTGGCGCTGAACGCTTCGTCCAGGAGATCACGACCACCGCCAACCTCCAGCACCCGCACATCCTGCCGTTGCACGATTCGGGGGACGCCGACGGGTTCCTTTATTATGTCATGCCGTTCATCGACGGCGAGACGTTGCGGGACAAGCTGAACCGCGAGACCCAGCTCGGCATCGAAGAAGCGGTAAAGATCACGACCGAGGTAGCGGACGCGCTCGATTACGCGCATCGCAACAACGTCATCCACCGGGACATCAAACCCGAGAACATCCTTCTGCACGACGGTCGCCCGATGGTGGCGGACTTCGGCATT
>JBDHFY010000329.1:0-4711 GCA_039590195.1 Gemmatimonadota bacterium
TTGCTGACCCACTATCGATATGACCCGCGGCCACTCGAACCGGAGGTCGTGGAGACCGTTGAGACGGAAGATTGGATTCGCGAGAAGGTCAGGTTGGCGGGCGTGAACGGCGATGACATCCTCCTCTATCTTTACCTGCCGCGAAGCTCGGCCCCACCCTTCCAGACCATGGTGTACATGCCGGGCGCTAATGCATTCTATGAACCGCTCTCTGACGCCGCGGAGTGGCTCTTGGGACCGAACATCCGGTCGGGGAGAGCATTGATGATCGTGGTGTTAAAGGGGATGGTGGAACGGGAGTGGGAGCCGGGCTACGTGCCCCCGGATCCCAACAGCGTGCGATTTCGTGATCTGGTGGTGCTCAACGGCACCGAGCTGCGCCGGGGCATCGATTATCTGGAGATGCGTGACGACATCGACATAGACAAGCTGACCTATGTCGGCTTCAGTTTTGGGGCCGCGACCAGACTTACCTATGCTGCGATCGACGATCGCTACAAGTCGGCAATTCTCATAGGTGGCGGAGTTGAGGAGCGATTTCAGACGAGGTTACCCGAAACCAACCCCATCAACTTCGCTCCGTACCTGCCGCCCACGCTCATGCTGCATGGCAGCAGTGACGAGACACTCCCGTACTACACCACGGCTCTGCCCCTGTGGAACCTGCTTTCTGAACCCAAGAAACTCGTGCTTGTGGATGGGGCAGGGCACGTGCCGCCGTTAGAGGCGAGAGTCCCTGCCATCAATCAGTGGCTGGATGAGACTCTGGGGCCGGTGCGGCGGTGAATCCCACCGCCCAGCCCCACCACAGGGCGGGTCGGCGGGTAGTTGGTGGTGGGGCCTTGCTTGGATCGTTAGCGTACGGCGGACTACCCGCCTACCCGACAACCCGCCCCGGGGTGGGGCCGGGTGGCGGGGTAACTCACTCCCGAGGTGACAACCATGGGTAAGATCAACTGGGGTCGCGTCGTCATGGGTGGACTACTGGCCGGGGTGGTGCTCAACTGCGTTGACACCCTGGTGCACGGCGTGTGGCTGATGGACGATTACACCGCAGCAATGGAAGCGCTGGGCAAAGAGGCAATGCCGACCAGCATGATCGGCTGGTTTGTCCTCCTCGATTTCGTGTATGGGATCTTTCTCGTCTGGCTCTACGCCGCCATCCGCCCGCGCTTCGGGGCCGGACCCAAGACTGCTGTGTACGCCGGCCTCGTAGGCTGGTTCGTGGCGGTCTTCATGCACTCGCTGTTCGAGGCTCCCATGGGCCTCTATCCCATGAATCTGTGGGTGATCGGTACCATCGTAGCTTTGGTACAGATTCCGGCCGCGGCCGTGGTGGGGGCGTGGTTGTATCAGGAGGAGGGGTAGGGCGGGGCCTGCATGAATGCCCCGCGACTTGTCTTGAAAAGACGTAAGGCGGTAAGGCGGTAAGGCGGTAGGGCCCTACGTTGGGGGGAAACGCCCTACCGCCACCTACCGCCTTACCGCCTTACCGCCCTACCGCCTGATGTGCCCTTCTCCCAGGGCGAAAAACTTCTCCGTAGTGAGTTCCTCGAGTCCCATTGGGCCGAACGCGTGGAGCTTTGTCGTCGAGATGCCAATCTCCGCCCCTAGTCCCAGCTGAAAGCCGTCCGAGAAGCGGGTCGAGGCGTTGATGAACACACAGGACGAATTGACTTCCCTTAGAAACTGCTGGCTCCGTCCATAGTCATTGGTCACGATGGTCTCTGTGTGGAGCGACCCAAAACGTGCAATGTGATCGACGGCAGCTTCGAACGTCGGTACCGTTCTCACAGCAAGGATGAGGTCCAGGTATTCGGCCGGCCAGTCGTCCTCGGTAGCCAGGCGGTGTGGAAGGCCGCGCAGGTACCTGGCCGTTTCCGGACACGCCCGGAGCTCGACCCCGGCATCGACCAGGGCCTGCCCGGCGGCCGGCAAGAATGCAGGTGCGATGCGCTCGTGTACGAGCAACGTCTCGGCGGCGTTACACACGCCAGGCCGCTGGGTCTTCGCGTTGATGATGATGGAGACGCCCATGTCGACGTCGGCAAACTCATCGACGTACACATGGCACGTTCCTTTGTAATGCTTGATGACCGGAATCCGGCTGTGCTCGGAAACGAACCGGATCAGCGCCTCGCCTCCGCGCGGGATCACGAGGTCAATGTCATCTTCCAACGTGAGTAGCTCGTTCATGGCCTCCCGGTCGGTGGTGGGAACGACCTGGATGGCGTGACGGGGGAGCCCGACCAGCTCCAATGCCTCCTGCATGATTTGTCCGAGCACTTGATTGGAGTGAAACGCCTCTTTCCACCCGCGGAGGACGACGGCGTTACCGGCCTTGAGACATAGAGCCGCGGCATCCACGGTCACATTCGGACGGGACTCGTAGATGATCAAGATCACTCCCAGGGGGATGCGCATCTTTCCCACCCGTAATCCGTTTGGACGCACCCAGGCCTTGGGTATTGCGCCGACCGGATCCGGGAGCGCGGCCACCTCGTGCAATCCCTCCACCATGCTGTCGATCACCTCGGGTGAAAGCCGAAGACGATCGATCATGGCCGGAGAGAGACCGATGCTTCCCGCCGCGCGAAGATCCTCGGCATTTGCAGCCTCGAGCCTTGACCTGGCGCCGCGGATTCCATCGGCAAAGGCCTGCAAGGTCTGGTTCTTCTGCTCGCTGGAGAGCCGCCTCAACGCATGTGCGGCGGTCTTCGCATCGTGGGCGAGACCCCGGACTGCGTCACGCGACGTGTCCGCCGCCTCTGCTACTGCGGTTCTCATTGATCCCTCCGGGTCGTCACGACGAGATCACCACGGGAGATCACCTCAGCGGTGTTCTTGTACCCAAGTACGGCTTCGATCTGGTCCGAGCTGCGCCCGGCGATCCGTCTAGCATCCCGCGCGCCGTACGCCGCAAGGCCACGCGCAATTTCCCCGCCGGTCGAATCCAAACATCGAACACAATCGCCCTCGCGAAATTCTCCGCGGACCTCGTGGATGCCTACCGGCAGCACCGACTCACGGCGCATGCAAACAGCTCGCACCGCTCCGTCGTCCAACAGGAGCTCGCCGCGCGGCTTGAGCGAACACGCGATCCAGAGCCGACGCTGATTCAGCCCATCCGTGGCGGCCGGAAAGAACGTCCCTCCCGCCTTGCCGGCAAGAACGCGCGCAGCCGTCCCCGGTCGGATTCCTGACGCGATGACGACGGCGGCCCCCGCCAATGTCGCAACACGTGCCGCCTCCAGCTTGGTTCGCATTCCCCCGAATCCCAGATTCGATACGGTGTCGCTGGCGAGAGCACGAATCCCGGCGGTGATCTTTTCCACCTCCTCGATCACGCGAGGAGGACCGTGTGGTCCGCCGGCATCGTTGAGGCCTTCGACATTGGTCAGTAGCACCAGCGCGTCCGCCCGAATGAGCGCCGACACGATTGCCGACAACCGGTCGTTGTCGCCCAAGCCGAGTTCGTCAGTCGCAACCGTGTCGTTCTCGTTGATGATCGGCACCGCTCCCAGCGCGAAGAGCGCCCGTAGCGTGTGGCGAGCGTTGAGGTACCGGCTGCGGTCGTCGACGACCTGCTGCGTCAGGAGGACTTGCCCCACCCGAATGCCGTGCCTCGCAAATTCCTTCTCGTAGGAATGCATCAGGACACTCTGCCCGACGGCCGCCGCGGCCTGTCGCGTGGGGATTGCCTGCGGCCGTGCCGGTAACCCCAGTCGGGTGCACCCGGCGGCGATGGCGCCGGAAGTCACCAGTGCCACGTCCACCCCGTCCTCCTTGAGCGCCGCCACCTCGTCGACCAGGCTGGCCAGGCGCTCGTGGTCGACCGCCCCGTCTCGCACGAGCACACTCGATCCCACCTTGAGCACGACACGGCGCGCGGTTGGGAGGTCACGTCGCGAGATCACCTTGCGACGGTGATGCCCCGAGTCGTCCAAGCGCCAACGCTCCAGAGCGCGCGATACCCCAGCGCTGGTCACCGGCCCCACCCCGGGCGAAGCGTCCCTTGCGTATTTTTATTCATACTGATGCAAATATATGCTATTTTCAGGATCCGTTCCAGTCGGATCGGCAATCCTGGTCCCGGGCCAGTTCCTCGTCGCCATCTCGCTGGTGCACACGCGTTCCACTCGATCCCGAGCTGGACAACCTGAAGCGAGTCAACGCCTTAGGTTGGTTTATGGACTCGGTACGCCTGGTGTTCGGAGGGGTGGAAAGCCTTGTTCGAGTGGAACGCAGATGTCGTGTTGCTTCAGGCTGGCGGATCGCTGCTCCGCCGCAAACGCCGCAGCAGCGTCCCCGCTTTCTTGGTGGCGTCGAACAGCGGCCTGACGAGCCGGGGGACTCTCCGGAAGGTCCATCCATCTCTTTCTCGTGTCACGCGTACCTTTTCGCCCAGCTGGTAATGTTCCGTGAGCAGACCCCTGGCGAGGATTCTCGCTCCCTTGCGCACGCCCACCAGCCCGAGGACGATCGGTGACGGGAGGTGCTCAGGCGGCACGTGGAGCACGGTGAAGGTTTCCAGTGTGCCTCGAGCTTGGGATTTTTTCTTCGGAAGAGTGGCCCGAGCTTTTGACGGCGCGGAGCCGGCGGGGGCGGGGCCCGCGGCCGCAGGAGGATGCCCGGCGACATCCCCGCGGACAGGGACCCCGGCCGGGTGGCCGCTCAGGCTCTCCAGCAGGACAACGAAGTTGTTGCTGCC
>JBDHFY010000330.1:0-4685 GCA_039590195.1 Gemmatimonadota bacterium
GAGCCCCACAGCAGTTTCGATCACTGGAATTCAGTGGTGACTGAGGGCGTTATGTGTCGGAGGTTTCGCCGCACGAGTGCGCAGGTCGGCGTCCTTCGCTCCGAAACGCGAGTTTCACGACCGGAATGCCGTGAAACCCACCCGGTACGAAGGCGCCGTTCAGCGAGCAGAATCCCGGAAGAGTATTCTGCGGTGAGGCCAGCCTGATCGACTCAATCAGCGAGTAGAGGAGCGCCGCAACCCTGGTCCCTCGCTTGTGATCGGATAGACACTAGAATATGTGGTTTGCCGAATATTGCAGGGCGCCCCGGGGGAGGGAACGGAATGAGAAGAGCACTTCTGCTCGCCGCCATGACCTCGGCTGTGATCGGTTG
Organism: Gemmatimonadota bacterium; assembly: GCA_039590195.1. Taxonomy (GTDB): domain Bacteria; phylum Gemmatimonadota; class Gemmatimonadetes; order Gemmatimonadales; family GWC2-71-9; genus JBDHDY01. The sequence continues at coordinate 375 of JBDHFY010000330.1, forward strand.
TTCGCACCCACCGGCCGACGAATACCAGGAAGCCGATGAGAAGTGGAGTGCGCCGACGTTCCCGAGGAGCGGTGCCTCTCTCCACGAAACTCTCGCCGGGCTCTACGGACTCCGCCAGGATGATTATCGGGTCCTGATCCACAAGATCGAAGTCCTTCGAACCGACGTCACCCCATGGGAGCGCATCGAGGTCGAGGATGCCCGGAACGATCCTCGATTCGGCGAGGGCCAGTCCTTCGCCGTCATCGCGCATCGGATATGCACCGCAGCGATCGAGATGCGGCGGTGGAGAGGTGCGAATACAGACTGGTTCATGATCACGAAGAACCGTCTTTCGGCATATGACTACCAGCAGTACTCATATCAATGCCTGCAATACAACCTGTTCCGACCAGCGCGTGGACGAAGTATCGAGACCGAAAGAGAGTTGGAGCGGTACATCGGGGAGAAGTTTCCAAAGTCGATCATCTTGTCCGTGGATGTCTACCGGAAGGGAGCCGAGTTCGCAAAGGTGGGCCGGATCCAAGACGCGGAGCTGGCTCTCGCCAACGCAGATTCGAGATTCGATCATACGAGCTACGACGTTTCGGACCGGAAGAAGGGCAGCAAGGGACGGTCTGGTACGGAAAGCGACAGGGACGTCGCCCGCGTGTTACTCGTGCGTGCGATTCGGCAGGCGAAGGACGCCCGGCTAGACCCGGAACGCGATCCGTTGGCGGTCGCGGAACCGATCGAGGAGGACCCGATCGATGAACGGGAACGACTCCGTCGGGATGCCGCCAGGCGGGATCAGGAAAGGCGGGAGCGCTGGGAGCGAGAACGCGAGTTGATGCGTTTTGTCGAGGTCGAAGGTGGCTGGATGTTGGTCGATGAATACCGGCGCAAGCGGGGTCGCGCCGAAGGAGAGGTATGGGTCACCTACGACGAGATGCAACTCATCAAGGCGGAGCGGGAGCAAGGGCGCAGCAAGGAGCCGAAGCCGCCGCCTCCACGCAAGAAGGTCGTGGCGAAGCCGAAACCCGCTCAGCCTGAGCCCGAGCGGCTCTACGTTGAGGTCGATGGTGAATGGACTTCCGTGACGAAGAGCCAACAGGCACAGGGACCCCGTAGTGGAGAGAAATGGGTGACTTGGGACGAGATGCAGCTGCTCGAGATGTCACGGGAATTGGAAACAGCACAACGCCAGGAACAAATGGCGTCCGCCCCACCTGCTGACGAGCAGCCAATCGACGTGTTGCTCGTCACCGAGGTCCAGGGGAAGTGGAGGTTCGTGACGGCGCAGGAACGCCTCGCTGGGCCGAAGGAAGGCGAGGTCTGGCTGACATTCGAGCAGATGCGCGATGAGATGGATAAGAGGGCAGCTGCCCCCGTGGACGGGCGATAGATACCGCGTCTCGCCGACCCCCCAGCCGCCTCAATTCTAGCCTCCGAGGTGTCCACGATTCCGGGGGCGGTCTCAAGCAGTCATCGCAACGGCCCGAGCGAACGCCTCAGAATGTGTCAGCCAGCCGAGCGTCTGTCGAGGGCGTCAACCGTACCATACCCGTAGTGTGAGCCGTCAGCCGAGTTTGGATGGATTGGCCTTTCGCTCAACCGGCGTTTTTTCGGTTTCACTCACCGATGAGGTTGCATCCCCTCCTATTTTCAGCAATTCCCGGACATCACCAAGGTAGGGTCGAGTTCAATACCGGCCCAGCGTTCTCCCTGCCGAAGCGCGGCGATTCTCGTTGTGCCGGTCCCTGCGAAGGGATCCAATACCGCAGCTCCAGTCGGGAAGAGGTAGCGAATCCAGCACCCGCAGAGCTGGAGGGGCGTTCCCGCTCCATGGCCATATGCTCCCGCTGAATCCCGGGGGTAGGAATTGGGCAGGGGCAGGAGATTGAAGAAGACCGCGCAGATAGCCGTGTATACGTAAAGCTTTGATAAACAAGAATGTTTATTGTCTGACTGTTTCTGGCTCTGATGTGAACTGATTCACGGCGATGCCCCGAGAAACCCGCGATCCTTCCGCCGATCGACTGATGCGTCTCGATTGGCGTGACGAAGGCATGGAGGGATGAACGATGAAGGATGGAATTCGTGGTTTTCAGGGATTCGCGGCGTTGATCGCCGCTCTGGCCGTCGCTGGCTTCGCGAGCTCAGCAAGAGCCCAGAAGTTCTCTCCGGTGGCGTCCAAATCGATTCTGAGAGCGGGTACCGTCAACACGGTGTACCGAACCTTCTATGAAGTGCTCGGGAAGGCGGGAACGGGAGACCATTTCGGAGATGCGATCGCGGCGGGCGACTTCAACGGCGATGGCTACGAGGATCTCGCCGTCGGTGTGCCCGACGAAGACCTGCTCTGCAACTACTACCCGTCCGGTTATGTGCCCGGGCCCACCGCCGACGAGGGGGCGGTGAACGTGCTCTACGGCTCCGCGGGAGGGCTCTCTGCTGAGGGGAACCAGATATGGGATCTCACCACCGTGCGCTTCTCCGAAGGGCCGAATGCTGGCTTCTCCGTCAGGCTGATCGCGGGCACCAGCCATCCGAGGTTCGGGAAGACGCTCGCAGTCGGAGATCTGAATGGCGACGGCTATGACGACCTGGCGATTGGCGCGACTTGGCTGCAGGAGTGGGATGTCCGCCGCAGAGTCAACGGCATCTTGACGAGAGTCTACGACAACTTCGACGGTGCCGTGATCGTGCTCTTCGGCTCTCAAGCCGGACTCCAATCCGAGGCGCGGCTCCTGTTTGCTTTGGACGTCTACTACGGTTGCCTGGGCTACAGCTGGAGCGCGGGCTGGGGAAACTTCGGGAACTCCCTTGCCATCGGCGACTTCGACGCCAACGGCGTCGACGACCTCGCCGTTGGTGCACCCTTCGTTTCGGGCTGCGGGCATGGAGGCAGGGTGACGGTATTCACCGGCATCCGAGGCTTCGGTCCGCATCTGTATTGGCAGCGGACCTGGCAGCAGGGGACTTACGACGGCGCGAACGGGAGAATCGCCGGCGCGGTCGAGGTCTATGACCGTTTCGGAACCGCCCTGGCAGCGGGCGACTTCGACTCCGACGGCTTCGAAGACCTCGCAATCGGCGTCCCGGGTGAGGGCATCGGCTCCGTGACGAATGCCGGCGGCGTGAACCTCCTCTACGGCTCTACCTATGGGCTGTCGGCAGCGGGAAACCAGTTCTGGTCGCAGGACTCGTCGGGGGTCGCCGGCGTGGTCGAGCGCGCGGACGGCTTTGGCGGCGCGCTTGCGGTGGGCGACTTCGACTCCGACGGCCGCGATGATCTGGCGATCGGCGTGCCTGGCGAGGATGTCGGCTCGACGTACGACGCCGGCGCCGTGAACGTGCTTTACGGCTCGGCTTCGGGCCTCGCCGCCTCCGGCGACCAGATCATGACCCGCGACAACCCGCGCCTCGGTCTCTACGTCCAGACCGGGGACCACTATGGCGCGGCGCTCGCGGCGGGAGACTTCAACTGCGACGGATCCGATGATCTGGCCGTGGGAGTGCCCGACATGTGGATCGGCGGGGCGCAGCGCGCGGGTGCGGTGCAGGTGCTCCGGGGTTCCGCGACAGGGCTCTTCTACTCCTGGATCGAGCCGTGGCATTCGGTGCGCGCGGGCATGGGAAGCGTGTTCCAGCCTGGGGCGAAATTCGGCTCGGCGCTGGCCGCCGGCGACTTCGACGGCAACTGCCAGAGCGAGCTGGCCATCGGGGTCCCGAACCACCACGTCGGCGGTACGGTAACCGCGGCAGGGAGCGTGGCGGTCCTGGCCGGCCGCTACTGGGGCCTGACCCGCGACCGGGAGTGGAACCAGAACAGCACCAGTCGCTGAGCGGTCTCGGCGCCCCACAGATTAGATTCCCAGTAGCCGCCCCTGAGATCCCCTCAGAGGCGGCTATTGGCCAGTTGCGGTCAACTGACTTTCCATGGCGATGGCGACTTTTCCTTTGTGACGTCCTTCTCCGAAGTAACGGAACGCTTCAGGCACTTCGCTCAATTGAAAGGTTCTGTCGACGATAGGAACGACCTTACCGGCTTCGATAAGCTCTTTTAGATCTGCCAAGCCCTTGCCTGGTCCCTCCGCCACTAGACGAAACTTCTTGCTGCCAGTCATTCGAAGGCATAGTCCCAGGAAGAGGGCTTGAAACATTCGGGGGACAGCCCCGCCCACCATTGCGTAGGTTCCCTCGGGATTCAATGCACGGTTGTAATCGAACATCGAGCGAAACCCTTGAGCATCGAGAATCAAGTCATATTGTTTCCCGTTCTGGGTGAAGTCTTCTTGCGTGTAATCGATCACGTGGTCTGCACCAACC